>JABXJW010000160.1 GCA_013375395.1 Desulfobacterales bacterium | reverse complement strand
TGAGGCGTACTTATGGTACGCCGCAGTGACGAAGGATGCAGCGCAACACAGAAGTTGGACTTTTTACGAAGCCGTCATAATTCAAACGCCGCGCGTTTATTGGCAACAGCAAATACGTTCTTGACATATTTTTCTAGCCGCATTCTTTGGCCGAATCTATCTGCAAACAGGTAAAGCCTATCCATATTCATGGAACCGAAATTCTTTGGAATCAAATGGTTCTTGTATAACTTCAGAACTTCCAAAATATCCGCTTCGTCTCTTGGGCCTCGGTCGGGGTTATTTGCAATAGCCATCAATTTTAATATGATGTAGTCTGTTGGCTGTATTACGGGGTGTTTTCCCAACAACTCATCCTCGACGACAAGACTTCTCCCTATCATATCTTTCCCGTCTTGGGTGAATTACTGTTTGAATTGTTCTGCATCGATATTCTCTTCTTTTATAATCCTGTGAAGATATTGCCGCTGCAAGCCGATCTGTTCGGCGGCCCTGGAAATGTTGCCTTTGTTTTTCTGAAGTACGGCCTGAATGTATTGTCGATGAAAGGTTTTGATCACGGCCTCTTTGGCCTCCTTGAAGGGGAGCATGTAAATCGCCTCGTTCAAATAAGGCGCCGGCCTTGTGTGAGTCTTTTCAGGCATGAGGTCTTCAAGGCTGATTCGCTTTGATTGACACAGTATCACCCCACGCTCGATCACGTTTTCCAATTCCCTGACATTTCCGGGCCATCTCCGGGCCATGAGCATTGACATGGCTTCAGGCTCAATATCATGTATCTCTTTTTGGTTGAGCTTGCTGTACTTTTCAACAAAGTGATGCGCCAGAAGGGGGATGTCCTCTCGCCTTTCACGCAGTGCCGGCAGGTGAAAACCGATCACGTTAAGGCGGTAGAAGAGATCTTCCCGGAATCGTTTCTCGGCTATCAGCTGACTGAGGTCCTGGTTGGTGGCGGCTACAAATCGAATATCAGCATACTTTGTAGTTACGCTGCCCACCGGCTTATACTCCCCTTCCTGAAGGATGCGAAGCAGTTTGGCCTGCATGGCCATGCTCAGATCTCCAATCTCATCCAGAAACATGGTCCCCTGGTTTGCTTCATCCACCAGGCCCCTCTTATCATTCAAGGCCCCGGTGAAGGCCCCCTTTAGATGTCCGAAGAGTTCACTTTCAATAATCTGCTCAGGTATGGCGGTGCAGTTGACGACTATGAAAGGCTTGTCACGCCGGTCGCTGTAAGTATAGATCGCCTTGGCCGCAAGTTCCTTGCCGGTACCGCTCTCTCCTTGAATCAAGATGGTTGCCGTCGATTTGGCCACATGTTTGATCCTGTCCAGAATGGACGTCATGGCCGGGCTGGAAGCAATAACGGGAGGGAGCATCCTTTGTTGTTCAATGGACCGGCGCAGGGCAACATTTTCGCGTGCCAAATCCTGCCAGTCCAATGCCCTGCGTATGGTCAGCAGGATGCGCTCTTTGCGGAAAGGCTTGGCGATGTAGTCAAAGGCCCCCTTTCTGGTGGCTTCCACAGCGGTTTCAATGGTAGCATAAGCGGTCATCACAATCACTGCGGCAGAGGGCTGCACCCTTTTTACCTCGTCAAGCAGGGCAATCCCATCCATTTTTGGCATCTTCAGGTCGGTGATCACAAGATCAAAAGATTGCTTTTCCATGATCTTGGTCGCCTTCAAAGGATCATCCTCAGTGACGACCTCGTGCAGGGTCTTTTCGGTGACAATTCTCCTTAGAAGGGCCAACATGTCTTTTTCGTCATCCACGATCAAGATTCTGCTTGGCACAATTCCCTCTCTTCTTTGGCTTTTAGTATCATTTTAGCCTCACGAATGAAACAGGCTGAAACGGCGTTTTAAATTTTAATTTGTGTAACTGTCTGAGCGTATTAGTGAGCGTTAAGAAAGAACAGTCAGGCGCTGGGCGTCTTTTGAGCGCTGGACAAAGCGCCGGCCTTAGCGGCCATACTTAAGGGGGATGGGCTGTTCTTTCTTTACGCTCACTTGGACGCGAGTTTTACACGAACTAAAATTTGATCGCCGTTGAAGTCGCCATCCTTTAAAAAAGGCTAAATTGTTACAGCTTTTAGAGTAACAGTGAAGGTAGTTCCCCTGGGGCGCTGCGGCGTATCCGCGGCGCTGCTTTGACACTCAATGGTCCCTTCGTACTTTGTCACAATACCGTGGCTGACGAAAAGGCCCAACCCGGTGCCTTCCCCTTCGCCCTTGGTCGTAAAAAAGGGGTCGAAGATATTTTCCAGGTGCTCCTCCCTGATACCATCCCCGTTATCTCGCACTGTTACTCGCACTTTTCTCCGGCCGGCGCCCGTGGCGGTTTTGATCTCCAGGATTCCTCCATCTTTCATGGCGGCCACAGCATTGTTGATGAGGTTTAAAAAAACCTGCTGCATTTGACGCGAGTCACCTTTTGCCTTTGGAAGCTCTGGGGCAAGATCCGGACGGAGTTCAATATTCTTCATTTCCAACGAATGTCTGACCACGTTGATTATGCTGTTGATGGCTTCATTGATGTCGCAATATTCGCAGACGCCTTCCTCCTGGCGGGCAAAGCTCAGCAGGTTTTCAACCACTTCCTTGCAATGAAGGCTGTGGCGCTCAATTGTTTTTAGGTCCAGATAATCCTGGCTGCCTTTGTCGAGCTTTTCCAAAATGAGGTCTGTAAAGCCCAGTATTATGCCCAGGGGATTGTTGAGTTCGTGGGCCACCCCGGCAGCCAGGGTTCCTATGGAGGCCAATTTTTCGGTATTGACAAGTTGGCCTTCCAGTTTCTTGTTTTCGGTAATATCCCTTGCAATGCACAGAACTGATGTCACCCTCCCCTGTTCATTTTTAAGGGGCATGAAATTGGCGCTAAGCCAGGTCGTGTGCCCTCCGGTTGTGACAACAAATTCGTCCCGCACGCTTTTGCCGAATTCAAACACAACGTCAATGAGCTTGAGCTGCTGAGCGGCAATCTCTTCTGAAAAAAGCACGGACAGGGACCGGCCAAGGAACTGTGACGGGGCGCCGCCGAAAAAATTGGCGGTAAAACTGTTCAAGGACTGGAAGCGGCCGGATCTGTCGACCGTGAAGATAAAATCCTCGGCGCTTTCCACCAGGCGGCGGTATTCTTCCTCAGCCTTTCTGAGCGCCTTGGTCCGTTCCGACAATTCGCTCTGAAGGCTGCGAATCCGGCTGCGGCCGTACCTTAAAACAGCCACTATCCCTGCAAGGATCGCAAGAATGCCGATCCCCTGGAGCCAGACCAGGAGCTTGAATTCGCCACTTGCCGATTCAATGTTCAGCATCAAGGCAAAGATCAAGCACAGGCAACCGATCAGGCAGACGGCAATCAGGAGCGTTTTTGTACCTCTTTGCCTGCCCCGATTCAATCCTCACTCCTCGCAATGGCAGATCGCAATTAAGGGTTTTCGTCAGGCATCAACTAGGATATGATCTTCCGGGTGATTTTCCAAGTTCTTAAGCTTTGCCATACTCATAACTTTAGCTCACTTTAGGCACTTTCTATGTGGATCAAGGAAACCCCCGAAGGCATAATCTTCAAGGCTGCAATTCAACCCAGAGGGTCCAGGAATGAAATTGCCGGCCTGAAGGGCGATGCCCTGAAGATCAGGCTGACAGCTCCCCCTGTAGAAGGGGCTGCCAACAAGATGTGTATTGAATTTTTGGCCAAATCGTTGAAGGTGCGAAAATCGGATGTGGAGATCGTCAGGGGCCGGAGTAGCAGAACCAAACACCTGCTCGTACGGTCGGCAACACGGGAAAGGGTCGAATCTCTTCTGAAAGGAAAAAGCTGAAAGCTGAAGGATGGAAGCTGAAAGGGCCAAGAGACTCCTTTACCTTTCAGCCTTGACCTTTGAGCTTTCAGCTTCAATGATCATCCCGTATATTTCTTCAATACCATCACAGCATTGTGCCCGCCGAAACCAAAGGAGTTGTTCATCACCACATTCAGCTTGGCAGGGGTAGGCTCTTTTATGACATTCAGATCGATCTCAGGATCGGGTGTTTCATAATTCAGGCTCGGCGGGATGATCTGTTTTTCCATGGCCATGCCGCAAACCGCAGCTTCAACACTTCCGGCAGCCCCGATAAGATGTCCGATCATTGACTTGGTGGAGCTGACCGGCACCTTGTGATCTCCGAACACCTCACGAATAGCCATGGCCTCAGACTTGTCGTTGAGCTTGGTTGAAGTGCCGTGGGCATTGATATAGTCAACGTCTTTCGGGGACAGGCCGGCCATGTTCAGGGAATCGAGTATGGCCTTTTTCACCATCCTGGCCCCGGGATCAGGAGCCGTGATGTGATAGGCGTCCGTGTTGGTGGCATAGCCTACAATCTCCGCATAGATCCTTGCATTCCTGGCAAGGGCGTGTTCGAGGTTTTCAAGAACCACTACCCCTGACCCCTCGCCAATGACAAAGCCGTTTCTGTCCTTGTCAAAAGGCCGGCACGCACCCTTGGGGTCGTCGTTTCTGCGAGACAACGCCTTCATATTGGCAAACGAGCTTGCTGCAATCTCCGTAAGAATCGCCTCGCTGCCGCCGGTGATGATGACATCAAAGTCGCCGAGCGCAATATCCTTGCAGGCGTAGATCAGCGCATATGAACCTGTGGCACAGGCATTCGCCAGACATGGGCTGGTTCCGGTCAGCTTATGGATGATGCTCACATAGGCATTGACGGCATTGGGCATCATCATGGGGATAAGAAACGGGCTGACCTTTGACGGGCTTTTGCTTTCGACCAGCTTTTTCTTTTCTTCCTCAAGGGTTATCAAGCCGCCGATCCCCGTGCCTATAATGGTTCCCACCCGATCATTATAGTCGCCCAATTCAAGACCAGAATCTTCGATGGCAAGAGTTGCCGCAGCAACACCGTACTGGGTGAACAGATCCATTCTCTTGGCATCCTTGGATTGGATCCCATAGTCCTCCGGGGTAAAGTCCCTTATCTCAGCGCCTATCCTGGTCTTGAAACCGGATGTCTCAAATCTTGAGATAAGATCAATGCCGGACTTTTTCTGCATGATGGCATCCCAGAATTTGTCCTTTCCGCATCCAATGGGTGTAACGGCGCCCACACCAGTGATCACGACCCTGTTGCGCTCAATCATATGAACCTCCAAAAGCTATCCCGGGCTGTTGCCGTGTATTTTTGCAATTGTTTATTTACCATTCTGGGCAAGGAAAACTGCAAGGCCTTTGCAAAACATCCCCTTTTGCACAAACAATAGTATTATGCCTCAAAAAGTGTCAACAAAAAAGGTGCCTGAATCTGTCAAAAGTGTTGCCGAATCCAGGTCAATACCTTGTCGAACTCCTCTTTCAACCCCGCAAGGGCCTTTGCGCGGTGACTGACTTGATTTTTCTCTTCAGCAGAAAGCTGGGCAAAGGTTCTGTCCAGCGGAGGGTAGTAGAACAGGGGGTCATAGCCGAACCCGTTGTCTCCGGCAGGGACCTCGGCGATAAGCCCTTCACATCGGCCCTCATATGTAAGTGCGACTCCGGAGGGGACCGCCACAGAGATTACGCAGGCAAAGGACGCGGCCCTGTCTGTCTTGCCCTCCATGTCGCGCAATAACTTGGCGTTATTGTCCGCATCAGTGGCAGACGGTCCCGCGTATCGGGCCGAATGGACACCGGGAGCCCCGCCCAGCGCCTCCACCTCAAGGCCTGAATCGTCGGCCAGGGCCGGCAGCCCAAGGACTTTGGCCGTAAAGGCGGCCTTCTTGTAGGCATTGTCGTCAAAGGTTGCACCGTCTTCTTCAACCTCCGGTATAGGACCGAAATCGTCCAGGTTCTTGATCTCTACAGGAAAACCTCTTAAAAGCCCCTGTATCTCACGGGTCTTTCCTTGATTTCGCGTAGCCAGGACCAGCAACAGCCTATCTGTCACAATCCCCTCCGTTTATCGTTATTCGATCTCCGATTTACGAAAAGACTTACCAATATATAAAAGTGCGATTAAGGAAAAAGCAAATACCATAATCCCGTTTACAAAAAAAGGCATTTTGTACCCCCAGGTCTGGTTAAGCCAGCCGGAAAAAGCAGCAAATGCAAATATTGCCGAAGCCCTGATACAAAAAATGAGCCCGGAATTGCCTCCAAGCCTTGCTGCCGGGAAAAAATGAGCGGTCAGCACATCAGACTCCAGTATGGCCAACGTATCGCCCGTTGTATGAATCATTCTTATGACCAGGAGCCCGTAAAAGCTGTTGGCAAAGGGCGTCATAAACTGAAAACAGCTTGAGATCAGAAGCCCTGCAAGGAGCAAGAAGAACACCCTGTGTCTTTTGTCCATCAGATTGCCTGCAAACGGCACCAGAAAGGCCATCCAGGCTCCCAGGGCAAAAAATATGAAGCCTATCTCCTTCTTGCTCAAGCCGATGATATCCTTCATCAGGAGGCTCAAGCTCGACTGTTCCGCCCCAAAGTGGGTGCCGAGCACAAGAACCAGGGCCATCAAGAACAGGACGTCAGGCTCCTTGACGTCTTTTCTGTAGTCCTTGAAGCTGAACAGCACAGGCGGCACATCTTTTACAAACAGAGTCAAAAGGGCGATCATCATCGAAAGCAAAAAGGCCAACTTTATCATGAGCGGCCCGCCAAAGGTCTCATAGAGACAACCACCGGCAAGAGGACCGAAGCCAAACCCGAGATAGCCGCTAAGGTGAAGAAATGCCACCTTTTTCCCTCGCCCCGTGCTGTCGATGAGCTTAAGGTAAAGAGACATCAAGATCACCCTGATGGACGCAGCGCCCACCCCTCCGAGAGTAACCGCAACGCATACACTGTAAAAATCCTTCAAGGAAACGAGGAGCAAGAAATAGCCGCTGAAGCAAATGGCGCCCAGGGTAAGGGTTTTTTTCGGAGAAAAGTAATCTGAAAATACGCCAAAGGGAAGCACGAGGATGATGCTTGAAAGTGAGTTGAGACCGATGGCAAATCCTATTTGCTGGTCGGTATAATCGTACGATTTAAAGATAAGCGGCAGATAGGCGAGCACCATCCAGAAGGTGAAAAAATATAGGAAATATGACAGGAAGAATACAACCGATCTGGATCTGCTCATAGATGTTCGCGTAGGAAATTGCCGGTCAATTTCCCTGCTCTTCTGACAGCTCCGGCCAGTGGAGGGGGACCGGCAAAGAGGCAGAGCTCGTCCCCTACGTCCCCTATAGAGTGAATGGCGTCTCTGCTGTTCACGACTCTTTCCTCAAACACGAAATATGTCAACACAAAATTTGAAATTAATAGAGCCTCTCATACCGTCTCTTGCCAGGATGCCGGTGATGGATTTCGATATAATTACCCAAGGCAGTTCGGAGAACGCCATACTTATCTTTGATCGGCCTTGCGTTTTGCCCGTTGCTTGACACGCAAGCGCTGTTTGTTTATGCTCCTTTACTAAAGAGGGGATTCTCTTCACACTATACAGTGGAGGACGGTCTTATCGCTATTCTCACCAGGCCCGGACTCCATGTCCTGCTATCATGCAATCTACGAACATCATAGAGCTTGCTGAACTCCGCGATCAGACACGTGTATTTCGCGACAGACAGCACGCCGGCCAAATCCTCACGCAGATGATGCAAGAGCACAAGGAAACTCCCGCGATCGTTATGGCCATACCTGCCGGCGGCGTACCGGTAGCCGCTGAGATTGCAATTCGGTTGGGACTGCCTCTGGATGTGGCTGTTGTAAGCAAGATCACGCTGCCGTGGAATACCGAGGCCGGGTACGGTGCGGTGGCATTTGACGGAACGGTGCGGATCAACCATGACCTGGCGGAGCGACTGAATCTAAGCCAACAACAGGTGGAAGAAGGAATCCTCAAGACCCGGGCGAAGGTTAACCGGCGCATCACCTTATTCCGCGGCGAGAAGCCGCTGCCGCCTCTTTCACAGCGGGCTGCGATTTTGGTGGACGACGGCCTGGCATCCGGCTTTACCATGCGCGTGGCTGTAGAAGCTGTGCGTAAAGCATCAGCATCCCTGGTGGTGGTTGCGGTATCTACGGGCCACAGTCAGTCGGTTGAGCGCATCGCGGCGGAAGCAGATCGCATATACTGCCCAAACATACGCTCCGGCTGGAGTTTCGCTGTGGCAGACGCCTATGAGCAGTGGTCCGACGTTACGGAACAAGAGGTTCTTGAGCACTTGGCGCACCTGCGAACGCAGGCGTCCTGAATCGCGCCAGGCGCAAAAAAAACAGGACGTGCCCGACACCCGACGCTGCTGGACCGTGCGCTTTCTGCGATGCCGCCGGGAGTTGGCAATCAGGGCTGGACCTGCCACGACGGGGACTACCCGAAGATCATATATGAAACACTTTCGACAAGTGTTTCATATATGGTTGTGCCCAATAGGGCATAATGGTTCGTGAAAGATTTAGAATCATCGACTCGTGAAATATGCGGGATAGTGAGAAGGCATATCTGAAGAAATTCCGAAATGTAGAGTCAATGATTAATTAATGGTGGTCTTGTAAAAAGTCCAAATTAGACGGCAAAGTAAAAAGCTCCAAATTCAAGGCGCGCAAATCCCGAGGAATGAGGCGTACT
>JABXJW010000159.1 GCA_013375395.1 Desulfobacterales bacterium | reverse complement strand
CATACCAATCTGGATAGTGCTTCCGGCGGGGTGAACGACCTGTTGGCTGAAAAACTGGGGCTTCGCAGCACGGCAGTGCTGAGGACTACAAAGGTCGACCAGTGCAAACTGGTGGTTTTCGTGCCCGAAGGGCATGAGGAGCAGATTCTCGATGTTTTGTTCGAATCAGGCGCCGGCAGAGGCGAAAGGTATGCCAATGTCTCATTTCGCACAGGAGGTATTGGGACCTTCAAGCCCGGTGTTACTGCAGAGCCGTTTTTGGGTCGTGTGGGAGAAGTCGCCCACACCGCTGAATACAGGATAGAAGCCATAGTGGCAAAACAGGATTTGTCACGAGTTATGAATGCATTGAACAAGGTCCACCCCTATGAGGAAGTGGCCTGTGACTTGTACGCCACAAAGGGCGGCAGTACCAGCGAGGGATTGGGACGGATTGGAAATGTGGACAAGGAGATATCTCTTGAGGACTTTGCACTAAGTATCAAGGAATCCCTCCAGTTGAAGGCGTTAAGGATAGTCGGGGACCCCAAGCAAACGATCAAGCGAGTGGCGGTCTGCAGCGGGAGCGGTAAAGGCCTCCTGAAGGACTTCCTTGCCTCTGATGCACAAGCCTATGTAAGTGGCGATCTCGGTTATCATGATGGACGAAGCGTTGAGGCGTCAGGCCGCGCACTGATTGATATTGGTCATTTCGCTTCCGAGCATCTGGTCGTCCAAGGGCTTGTTGCACGGCTGAGAGGAGCCCTGTCAAAGAAAGGGTTTTCTGTTCAGGTAGAAGGATACACAGAGGAGAAAGACTGCTTTCAATACGTCTGATTCCCGGGAAATGGTTTTGGATATTATATGCGTACATTACCAGGGGGCGCACAAAACTGTTTACAACAAATAATGCAGAGATCTTTGTCAGCAGGTTCGTCGGGTTAGGTTTCGCAGTTCGTTTCGGGCTGGGTTTATTATTAACTAAGTGCTCTTGGAGGTAATTGTGAGGGAACAAATCGGATTGTTGGTCAAACTTCAGGAAAAAGATCGGGCATTGAACCGGTTAAGGAAACAAATACACGAGGGGCCTCTGCAAATCAACGAGCTTGAAAGTGAAGTAGGATCTCTGGAAGACAGCCTCGCCGATGACAAAGGGCGGATCGAGGATGTAAAGAAGCTCCAGCACCAGTACGAAAGTGAAGTGGAAGATGCTATTGGGCATATCAAGAAAAGCAAATCTCGTCTCATGGCGATAAAGAGCAACAAGGAATATCATGCTTTGCTAAAAGAGATAGAAGACACTGAAAAAGCGAACGCAGAAAGAGAGAATAAGACGTTGTCATGCATGGAAGAATTGGAGAGTCTGAACCAGGTTCTTGAGAGCAAGGGAAAAGACCTCTCGGTCATGCGGGATCGCCTTGAAAACGAAAAAAGAGCTATTGAGGCTGACGTCAGACAGGCCAAGGAACAGGTCTCCCAGTTGGAGAAGGGCAGGGGGAGCATGGTAGAGGCCATAGAGCCAAAACTACTTGCCAGATACGAGCAGATCAAGGCAAGGATGGGTGGCATTGCCATTGCTCTGGTAGAAAATGCAACCTGCTGTGGGTGCCATCTGAATATCCCGCCACAGATGTACAACGAACTCCAGAAGGGGGACTCTTTAAAATTTTGTCCTCACTGTGACCGAATTATTTGCTGGAAAGGGCATGTAGCGGAAAGCTGAGAAAATGTGTATTGCATATCATGGGTAATGGGCGTATAATGTTAAAACGTCTCGGAATTTCTACAACCTATTGCAAGTATAGCTATATATTGGCCGTCCTGGACGCTCTATCAGGGAATAATGGAATACTGGAATAATGTACAAGATAAAAAGACCAAAATCCTCTTCAACCCAATATAGCGCAAAGCTTCACTGCGTGCCCATCATTCCAGTATTCCATTATTCCAATTGTGAGCGAAGCGAACTAAGTTCTTATTGTATCATAGGCTATTTGTCAAAGTATGTCAGAGTAGGCCAAATGATCGCTCGTGCCTTCGACATGTTCGTTGATGCGGGAGGAAAGTCCGAGCTCCACAGGGCAGGGTGCTTCGTAACACGGAGTCGTGGTGACGCGAAGGAAAGTGCCACAGAAAAGATACCGCCTTCTGAGATGGTCGTAGCTGCCGTCTTTGAGGGTAAGGGTGAAAAGGTGCGGTAAGAGCGCACCAGTTCTCCGGGTGACCGGAGAAGCTTGGTAAACCCCACCCGGAGCAAGACCAAATAGGGAAGCGTTTGAGGGCGGCCCGTCCGAGCTTCCGGGTAGGTCGCAAGAGGTATTGGGCAACCAACACCCTGAGATGAATGATCGTTGTTCCGTAAAGGGTGACCGATACGGAAAACAGAACTCGGCTTATGGCCTGCTCTGACATAAACCTAGACTGAACGATTTCCATTTTGTGTAAAGGACATGTTGTGATGCATCAAGCAAGGGTCGCTCGTCATGACTCTGCTTTTGTCGAAAAGGTCAACCTGTTTTCGCAGGATTTTCTCAGGTATTGTGTCTACCTGTCCAAAAGCGAACCAGAGCGTGAGACCTTCACCAAGAGGCTGTATTCTCAGATGGTCTCAAGCTCAAAGCTGTTGGAAGATTTCTTGGATTTTCACGGTGCAAAGAACAACTCAATCTGGTACTATTATCGGGAATTGGTTTCCAGCGTGAGAAATCTTGCTGAGGCATGTTACTCGCAAAAACACATCTACGTCCGGCTTCCATCCTATGAACTGACAGATGCAGATCGGTTTGAGGAAGCCGGATACGCCACTCACAAGTTCCTCATAACCTCATTGCGGACCATCTGCTGCAATGTACTGGAAGAAGGCGGATGCCTCCATATAGAGTTCCCCAAGGACCGCCTCGGCTGGGAAGATTTCCCTGGAATAACCACATGCAACCCGCTTGAGTCCGATATCGCAGATGAAAACTTAGAGGAAGAGCAGAAAAATATCGTCAAGATTTCAACAGATTTTCTTAGGGCCATTAAGGACTTTGAAATGCACGGTTTTTACGAACCGTGCGCCATAGATGAGATCAAATCCATTGTCCCAGCCAGGTTTAATGAAGTAGAGGCCCGGCGATTTGAAATGGTTATCCACAGCCTGCAGTCTTCCTTTGACACCTATGTAAACAGAAGCGGACTCAGGCTTCGCAACATCAAACTCAAAAGGCTTCGAGGGTACATCTCGGTAGTTCTCCACCTTTTAGAACTTACTCGTCGCCTCCTCCACTATTATGAGAGGCATCTGCATGAGGTAGGCTACAAGAACATCTATAAAAAGGTGCGCGATGAATTGACCAAGGCGGTTGAACCCGAGCAACTCCTTAAATGCATTGTCAATTACGGTCTATATTATATTTCCTATTTCCTCGTGAATGGTCAAAACCTTGCCCATGATCTGCTAAACGAAAATATGGAGCGCGGGACCATCTTGATGGGCGTACCGGAAAAGATGGGTTTTCACAGTCGACCCAGCCTATTGGTGGCCAAGATAGTCGAGCACCACGGTGGCCAAGTAGAACTGTGTGTAGGCTATGATCGTTTTGATGCCGGCAGCGTGCTTGACCTGCAATGGGCCGGCGGCAAGATCCAGAAAGAAAACATCAAAGAGGTCGTCTTTCAAGGTGACGTACGGGCCTTGAAAGACATCCGGATTCTGGCCGGCGTAAACTACGGTGAGGATTCTATGGGCAAGGGAATACCGCTTCCCAAGGAGCTTTTCTATCTTAAACAGTAAGCTTCGCCCACCGGAGAGGCGTCTACAGAGTCGGTCCGCCATTCAATCGTTTTCTGGAGTATTGGAGCGATGGACAGGCCAAATAGAGTTGCCGCGATCATTGCAGCCGCAGGCGAAGGGCTTCGCATGGGAGCGGCGCAAAGGAAACAGTACATGATGCTCGGAAGCCGTCCTGTGTTGGCCCACGTCATGTCTGCTTTTGATAAATGTGACATCATAGAAGAGATGTTTCTGGTGATCCCGGAAGCAGATGATGATTTCTGCCGAAACGAGATAGTCGATCCGCTGAGACTCAGCAAGCCGATCCACCTGGTCTCCGGGGGGGCCTCACGGCAGGAGTCGGTATACAACGGATTGAAGGCCACTGAAGGCAGATTCGACATTGTAGCCATTCACGATGGTGTTCGGCCTCTGATCAAGATCGAAAAGATCGCCGAGTGTGTCAGGACGGCAGAAAAATACGGTGGGTGCATTCTGGCCGTGCCTGCAAATGATACAGTGAAGACCGTAGATGAACATGACCGTGTAGTTGTTACCATGAAACGTCATATGATCCGAATGGCCCAGACCCCTCAAGCGTTTTATTACAATCTCATCCTGGGCGCCCACATGGCCGCACAAGAAGAAAACTACGCAGGCACCGATGATGCCGAGTTGGTGGAGATGTGCGGTGAGGTTGTGAAGGTTATTACGGGTGATTCCCACAACATCAAGGTTACCACGCCCGAAGACTTCAAGGTAGCCGAAGCCCTCCTTAGTCCTCAATCAGGTTGGTAGCGGTCATCTCGGGCGGGATATCGATGTTCATGAGTCTAAGGACGGTTGGGGCGACGTCGGCCAGCTTTCCGCCCGGTTTTAGATTCTTTCCTTTGGGTTTTCTGCTAATATGGATCAGCTCTACCGGGTTCAGGGTGTGGCTTGTCTTTACGCGTTCGGTGTCCGGATCGAGCATCTCTTCGGCGTTTCCATGGTCGGCGGTAAGCAGGACGTCTGCTTCCAGCTCAAGGAGCCGCTTGATGCAACTTCCAACGCATTCGTCTACTACCTCGACGGCTTTTGTTGCAGCAGCCATGTCGCCAGTGTGCCCCACCATATCGCAGTTGGCAAAGTTGATGAGGATAAATGCATATTCACAGCCGCCCTTGACGATTTGGAAAAACTTGTCTCGCACGTCGTAGGCATTCATCTCGGGGTGCGAGGCAAAGGTCGCCGGGTCATACTGGCTCTTTATCTCGATCTGGTCCTCACCCGGATAAGGCTTGGTCGATTTTCCGTTAAAGAAGCTGGTCACGTGGCGGTATTTTTGTGTCTCGGCAAGGCGTAGTTGCTTGAGACCATTGTTGCTTATGACCTCTCCGAGGAGATTCTTCATTGCGCCTCCGGCATCTATTGCCGCAAGGATGAAGCGCGGAAACTCGTTGTAGTACCTGGTGAGGCCGACGTATAGACAATTCGGCCGGCGCGACCGCCCTGCCGGGTAGTTATCCTCGACAAAGGCCATTGAGAGCTGAATGGCCCGGTCCTGCCGAAAGTTTGTGTGTAGAACCGAATCGCCGTCCGCAACCCCGTGGTAGTCCCCTATAACGTATGGAGGAATGTATTCGTCAAACATCTCAACGTCGTCCGGTGTCTTGTCCTTTGCATAAGACTCCTTGACGGCAGCCTCGGCGCTCTTCGTCTTTCTGCCCACGGCGTTTGAAATGCACTCGAAGGCAGTGCCGGTGAGTGCCCAGTTCCTGGAACGATCCATACCGTAGTAGCGTCCCATAAGGGTGCCCACACGGCAGTTGCCTACCTCCTTCATAACATCATCTAATTGTTTGATGTATTGGAGCGTGGAGCGGGGTGGGGTGTCGCGGCCGTCGGTAAAGATGTGGACGATGATCTGTTGGACGCCCCGTTTCCGGGCCGCGCGCATGATCTTGAACATCTGGTCGCAGTGGGCGTGCACTCCTTCGTCCTGCAACAGGCCCATGAGGTGGAGACGCGAGTTGTTCTTCTTGCAGTTTTTGACCAGGTCTTTGAAATCGTCTGCCTCGAAGAGTGAGCCGTCCAGCATGTCGTCGTTGATCCGCTTGAATTCCTGGATTACTATCCGGCCTGCACCCATGTTCAGGTGGCCGACTTCGCTCGATCCCTGATAGCCGGCCGGCAGCCCCACGGGCTCTCCGGCGGCATGGATCAGCACCCAGGGATAGCCGGCCAGATACGAATCTACGTTGGGTGTGTTTGCCGCCCTAACCGCGTTTCCTTTACTTTCCCGGCGATAGCCCCATCCGTCGCGGACAATTAGTGCAACAGGTTTCATAATGACTCCTCAATCACGGATAGCACGGATCGGGTAAAATGACAATATCATATGTTTTGACAGTGCCTTAGTCATTCTGGTATACACTGCCAAAGCGTGAACTACGAAAGGACTTTTTATGAGATAATGCTCAAGAAAGGGCTTAGTGATGCGCATAGGATTTGGCTACGATATCCACAGGCTGGTACAAGGCCGCAAACTCGTTCTTGGCGGCGTGCGCATACTATTTGAGAATGGCCTTGCAGGCCATTCCGATGCGGATGTGTTGCTCCATGCGGTGTGCGATGCCTTGCTCGGCGCAGCAGGTCTGGGAGATATCGGCCGGCACTTTCCTGATACCGACCCACAGTTCAAGGACGTTTCAAGCACGGCACTCCTTGAACGCACCTTCCAGATGATTAGCGACAAAGGCTTTTCGGTCAACAACGTAGATGCAACCATAGTATGCGAGGCCCCTAAGCTTGCGCCACATTGTCCGGCCATGGAGTCAAACATTGCCGGAGCGCTTGAACTGGCCCCCGATCGCATAAACATTAAGGCAACAACCATGGAGGGACTCGGGGCCATCGGAAAAGGCGAAGCCATAGCAGCCATGTGTGTGGTGACCCTCCAGGAGGGTTAAAAGGCGCCCGAGGCTGCCCGCTTGCCAAGCCCTAGGTCCCTTTTCTTTCTGCCTGATTTTTTCCAACTTCACCTGTGAATTCTGTTGCTCAAAAGTGATGCTTTCGTAAAGAGTCATGAATCTGGTCGTTGCGAGGAGTGCAATGGTTGCGAGGCGAAACCCGGCGCGAGATACCCTATAACAAGGCCAAGGATTGGGGCCTTATCAGCTGGGCGCGGCCTCTTGTGTATATCCTTTTCGACGGTGTGAGCGACGCAGTAAACTATCAACTGAGCCAGGAGTTCCATCCGCGTGACTATTTCCGCTTTGAGATGACACTAGGGCGGGATCCAGATGACAAAGACGCACCGAATGACGACATGGACGATGCCAGACCGGAAAACATCAGGAAGTTGGAATCGGCTGCTGAAGAACTTATGAAAAAAGAAAGGCCGGCCCTGAACCGGCTCATCAATCAGCTTAAACAGCCGATGGCAGCCCGGGAGGACTTGGTTTGAACCTGGAATTGAGGCGCCTGGAAAAAGAACACGAAGATTGTCCGAACTCAGCGAGCAAGCGGTTTCGGATACCTACGGCAACTCAGCATAGACATCGAAGACTTTTGATTTGTCGGTTTGAGACTTATAAATCCGGAAGAGGTTGGTGATTGCCGTTCGCGTGTAATTCAGCCGGTTCAAATAGATCTGGACCAGTTCCGCCATGACTTCAATGCCGACCAGGGGTTCCTGCCTTATGATTTCTTGGAGGCCGGCGGAGTCCATGGCCAAAACCTTTGTCCTTGTGACGCACTCGGCTGTGACGTTATACATATTGGCCTTGGCCAGAGCTTCCGTACCAAAGACACTGCCAGGCTCCAGGAGCGTCTCTGCCATGGGGTCCAGTTCCTCCGGGGCATCAATCCTCAGACAAACAGAGCCATCCAAGAGCACATAAATGGTTTTAGCCTCCTGCCCGTGTTTGAAGATTTCTTCATCCGGCTCAAAGCTCTTCGCCTGTCCGAGTTGGACCGCTGCCTTAAGTTGGTCATCCGACAGCAGTTTAAATAGGCTTGTCTTCTTCAAGACCTGCGCGATTGTCATGATCGTTCCTCTTTTTCGCTGTTTGTGTTTGCTGATAGACAGAGCAATGGCCGTGCCAGTTTCGATGGCTACCAGGAACAAAATTAACTAGTTAAAATAACAAGGGATTCATAACACGACCCGGCTTGTCTGCCTCGCTGGCAAGATGGATGACTGTCCGATGTTTTTACAGCATGTAAACAGTAGCCATGGTAGTGCTCAGGCTCCAGGCAGTGCTCAGGCCCATCTTCAAGAGTTTGTTGCCCTCACAAAGGGATTACGTCGGCGGAGTTGCAGCCAAAACATTTCTGTGAAGATGTTTGAGCGAGGACGGGAAAGCAAGTATCCAAGAAATACAAAAACAGGGCCGGCCCAGATTCGGCTTGACTATTGTAACGTTTCGCGTTACACTTATAAGATATCTATGGAAAACTACCCAAATTGATCCCAAAACCCTTTTCTGATGTGAATCTGGAGGATCATTATGGCAAGTAGGCGGGTAAAAAAACCTGCCCATCCCGGTGAATTGATCCGGGAGGACCTATTGGCGGAAACAGGTCTTTCACAAACCCAATTGGCCCGGTTGATGGGTGTTTCCCGAAGAACTGTTTGCGAGATTGTTAATGAACGTCGGCGTGTCACACCTGATGTTGCATTCAGGCTGGCGAAGGTGTTCAGCTCTACACCTGAAATGTGGCTGAATATGCAGCAGGCGGTTGACGTCTGGGAGGTGCGCACGATTCATGGACATGACTATGATAAGATTAAACCTGTCCGGGAGGCTATATCGCCTTAGATAGTTTCCATCCATAAATGGCCCTTTTCCGCAATCTCGGCGTCAATCTGCGGGATCGCTTGTGCGACGTACCAATGT
>JABXJW010000551.1 GCA_013375395.1 Desulfobacterales bacterium | reverse complement strand
GCCTAGACCTAGCCTCTCTATCCACTCTCCGTTTCACCTTCCACCTTCAGCTTAACCTTCTTTTTTTGGGCAAGCCAATACTTGACAAACTCCGAAACCTCTTCCAAAGCACCACTTAACTCCCTTTTATTCCCTATGCGTTTGGTGCTAGAGATTCTCTTATCGTAGATGGACCTTTTCTGCTCTGCAAGAACAGCTATCAGTTTCTCTTTTTCCTCACTTAGACGATTTTGAACAAGCGTTTCAGCACTCTGAACCGTAGTCAATATCCGCCTACAAACATTGCACAAGAACGCCGTCTCATCATAGTCACCTTCTTGTCCCGCAACACAACCGAATGATTGTAGAGAGCTAACGGTCCTCTGAACCTGCGACGGATCGATTCGTTTCTTTTTAGTCCACTGCTTTAGACTAGTTATAGCCTCATCAACATTGGATTGACACTTCTTGTGGGCCTCAACGTACTTCTTTTTATGCCTCTCCTTGAGCTTTCGGAATCTATCGTAGATTGTACTCCACTCTGTCAGCAAGCTCTTACCTCGAAGCGTATCTCTAAAAATAGCTGCTTTGTCTTCAAGCGAAGGGTCAAGGTTAACAATATTGCTTAATGGTGCTTCAGCAAACTTTCTCATTGTTAGATACAGCTTAATTCTTTTTCCTTCAACGAACTCTACGAGACTTTGCAGCAATGGAAGGTGATTTAGGGGTTCCAAGACTTCCGGATCCAAAAGGGCTTTGACTCGATGGGAGGGAGAAGGTTGATCCAAGAGTTTTTGAAGAGCCCCTTCAAGTAAACTGACTTCATCAGTATACTGCAACCTATGGTAGCCGTCTGTCCTGGTCAAGTCTCGAATGGTTTGAAGTCTTTCTTGCGCTTCTGTTTCTATGGCTTTAGAGATCTGTTCGGTTGTGACACCAGCATCCACGCCAAATTTCTCGGAAACGAACTTTCTAACGCGCTTTTTCTCCTTATCCGTGGGCGCGACTCCAAC
>JABXJW010000158.1 GCA_013375395.1 Desulfobacterales bacterium | reverse complement strand
GAAACAACACTCTCTCTTCATCAGCCTTATATTGTCCCTCCATAGTCAGATGACGTGCGTCCGGTGGCTCCAAAGTAGCGTAAACGCTGCTTCCTGAAGAGAGAAACTGATGCAGACGAAAGGCAAAAATGGGTTGCGCAGGTAACAGGTAAGCCAGGTTACCGGCGTCAAGAACAGCGCGTAGCCTTTGAGTGCAAAGGTTTATATCAATGCCTGTTTCTCTGGCCAATCGCGCCACGGCGTTGGCAAAGGTCTCCGGCTCCCGGCGTACGAGGCGTCCTTCCTCGGTTGCCAGACCAAACGCTTCCTCAACCCATGCCGATAACGGGTGATTCGTCACAGCTTCTATCGTAGGGGCGGGTGGCTCTGCCTCCACAGCTTGTCTCAGCTCATGCTGATTCGTTGGTACCGATACCCTGGCAACTCGCTGCAGCGTTTCATCAATAACATTACTCGCAGGTACGGTCACGCCAAAAAGCCGTGTCCCTACATCTGCCACTGCGAGGCGACGCTCATCCCTAGTTCCTTGCGTGGTCATAGTGGCACTGGTACCGACAACCTGTAAATCGTGGCCAGCTCTCTGCTGAACACGCCGGAGAAGCATGGCAACATCGGCACCTTGGCGACCACGGTAAAAATGTAGCTCGTCCATCACTAGGAAGCGGAGGTCTCTTGTAGCCGTAGCCAACAGTGACCTCTCCGTTGGGCGAACAAGTAGGTACTCTAGCATCACGTAGTTCGTCAACAGGATGTGAGGTGGGTCTGCCAGGATACGAGCGCGGTCCTCTTCTCGCTCCTGTCCGGTATAGCGGTCGAAGCGCACAGGCGATTCAGGAAAGCCACTTGCGTATGACTTCAAGGTATCTAGCTGGCTGTTTATGAGGGCGTTCATTGGGTAAACGATGATAGCTCGGACGGAGTGATTTTGCGGTTGTGTTCGAACAATGAAATCATGTATTGGCACAAGGTAGGTCAGGCTCTTACCTGAGCCAGTACCTGTCGTAACCACATAAGGTTCGCCGCGTTGTGCTATATCAAGCGCTTCTCGCTGGTGACGGTACAGTTGAATATTCTGGCCAAAGAAGTGCGCCGTTTCCCGGGTGATAATCCCCTCATCTGCCAGTACAGCTAGAGTCTTATCCATGACGAAGGCGGGATTAAGCTGCAGGACTGCGTCTGGCCAGAGTTCGCCAGCCTCAAGTTGCTCCCGCACGAACTGATTGATACGTGGGTCTAATACGCGCACAAAGCTCTCTACATATTGCCGGTACTCGTCAACTACACTATCTCTCAGCCTGAAAACATCCATAACCTTACCTCCCTTGTGGGGGATGAGCGATGCGTGGGTCTGCTGGTGGTAGATCTAGCCGAGTCTGGTAAGGTTCACCCGTGCGCATAGCCTTCAACATGTCATCATATATCTCCAGGATGACGCTCTTGGTGCGGTACTCACCGTAGCGCTCCTCATCCTTGCGCTTCACAATAGGAAAAGTATCCATGATGTAATCCACATCATCGCGGTCCATGCCATAGAGATGGAAGAAAGCAGCATCCAGCTCACAGCGTAACAGGAAGCGCCTCTCTTCATCCCAACGGAATGGCGGGCCACTGTAACTCAAGTCCTCAGCAAATGATTGCAGATCCCAGGCAGTATAGGTGAGTTCAAAAGCACGTCTCAGTATCCAGTTCTTCAGGGTCGCGGTCGTGAACCAGCCGCAAGGTTTCGAAAAAGTAGTTGGCG
Source organism: Desulfobacterales bacterium (assembly GCA_013375395.1). Classification (GTDB taxonomy): domain Bacteria; phylum Desulfobacterota; class Desulfobacteria; order Desulfobacterales. Next base: position 6,911 of record JABXJW010000158.1, on the reverse strand, counting down.
CTAATACTGGCGTCTGCTCAAGGACATAGTTCGATAAATGAGTTCCTCCAAGACGCTGGCGAGCAAGGTAATCAAATACGAAGGAATTAAAGAGGGCGAGCAAAACCATCTTATTTGAAGATTCACCTTCTATTTGTACAACTCTGATAGTGTAGTCGGTAATAAGTGGTGGCAATATGGCTGCGATAACTCCCCTCTCATTTGTTCTATTGGTTATATCCCGTATCCCGAGTAGCCCGGATAGTTCTTCAAGTCGTGGATTGCGTCTGATTGCAGATATCCTTTTAATATGTCGATAAAAAGCGATAGCTGTATCGGGTGACTTATTTACAACCTCTCGTACTTGAGCCCCGTATTCATCATAGGTTGCGTAACGATGGTCATATTGATGAAACATCTTACCTTCATATATAGGCATTACATCCGTGCTGGCTTCACCCTCAGCAAGTTCACGAGAGGTCACGATTTCGTCCGAGAAATCACTAACATTAATATATCTATCTACGGATACTTGCCATTCGTTTCTCGGAGGTTCATATTGTACCAGCGGTATTCCCACCTTATAACACTTCTTCGATATTTCAAATTCTCTGACGCTTGGAAACTTTGGACAATTCCTAGTATTCGGTGATAGAAGAACTATATCATCAAAGGACATCTCAATATGGCGGTCTGACTGCCTCAATTGGCGCATATCTAGGTTGTCAAAAGAGAAATCAGCAGAAATCACCTTATTACCGAGTGTGACTACTGCAAATCTTTCCTGCGGATGAACATCAGGAAATATCTTATACCGGTTCTCAAATTCGGCAACAGACACTAGTTTGTGTGACATAAAGATACTTGAGAAGAGCTTGGCGCATATTTCGTCTGTAATGAACCCTGCCTTTACCACTAAGCCAGCACGGCCTCCATCTCGGTAAAGACTTAAAGCAAGTTCTGTGAATACAGAATAAAGATTAAACCTATCTACAGCGGAAAGTGCAAATCTAGCACTATTTCTCATAAATTTGCCCTCGCTTTCCACATATCTTCTCGCTTCGGACCAAGCATGAAATAGGTCCTGGTCTTCTGACTCCAAAGCAAAGATCATTCTGCGTCGTCTTGCTTGATTATGCTCTTCAAAAATCGATGGGTTCTTGTGTACGAAGAAGTCTTGTTCCTCGAATTGCAGTCGATCCCATGGCGGATTGCCCAGCACCACATCAAAACCACCGCGTTCGAACACGTCTGGAAACTCCAGTTCCCAATGAAAGAAGCGATGTTCTTCTGAGGTTGCCACCGCCTGTCCTATAAGGACGGGGTGGGCTGAATTGGTTTCTAAATGCCTGCGGATAGTACCCGTGGTCGGCGCCCCTTCCATGTGCAGGGCGTCTTCCTGTTTCAAGGGCATGAAGAACGCTGCTGTCCAGAGGTCACAGGCCACCTTGAGCTTCCACCAATCAGAATCTTGCCGGCGTAAGGAATTATAGAGTCCTTCCTTGGCATTAACTTCGTCAGGCGTGCGTTCCTCAAGTGTACCAAGAACTTCAAAGTCATCAGCAAGGCTATCCGTTATCTGGGCAATGGGCCTGGACTCGCCCATGTACAGTTGGCGCTCGCGTTTTCGCTCCTCCTGGTTGCGTTTCTTGTAATATGTGGCTGCCTGTTTATCATCGCCAATTACAGGCTGGTATGCCTCATCAGGGATACCTTGGTCAAGCGCCTTCAGGTCAGCCATACCAACCAGGCTATCTCCGCACTTGATATGATGATCCAAGAAACTCAACGGAAGCCCGGCGCTATGTCCTTCTATCCACAGCGCTACTTTGCATAGGTCAACAGCCAGTGGATTCTTATCAACGGCATAGACACAGGTACGAATCACATCACGCAGTGCTCGGCGATATTCTTCAGGCGAGGGCTCTAACCCGTTACTTCGCACAGTTGCCAGTTCCCGGGCGATTCGCCGCCCAGCTGCCAGAAGGAAATGTCCGGAGCCTGAAGCAGGGTCACAAACACGCAAGCTCAGCAAGGCTGCTTCCTGCTCGTCGCGTGTTTTCAAGGAACGCAGACGGTCTTGCATAACCGGCACCAGCGCGCTTTCTACGAGTTCATGCACTAGCTCAGGAGGTGTATAATAGCTACCGGTTTGCTTGCGCTCGCTTCCGGCTACCAGGTCAAACTGAGGCGGTTGAAGTGTCACCTGCGGATGGAAATCAAGCAGGCTCTCATATACGGAACCGAATTCCTCAACATCAAGCCCTGCGTAATTTACCCGGCGTCTTACACCGCTTTCATCACGGAACGTAGAAAGCTCTCTCAGAGCTTTTAGCAGGGAGTCGTTGGTACAAGCTGCCTCCTCCAAATCAGGACAAGACACATGGCTGAACAGTTCCCCGTTTAATGCTGAAAGTCCAAGCTCTTTAGCTGCTTCATTATCTCGAAGAATCCGAAAGGTCTGGCACAGTCCCAACCACAAGTCGATATTCGAATCACCGGCAAAGTAACGGTCGGCCCGATCTCTTAATCGTGCCACACCGTAATAGCGAGTGTAAATGAATTGGAGCCCTGTAGCTGATTCTTCAAGAGGAAATATGAGCTTCCTTTCCTCTGCCACCATGAGAAAGAGAAGTCGGTAGACAAGACGCAGGAGCTGGCGATAATACCCCGGAGCATTCAAGGCTTTACTTTCAAACTTGTGCCGTAGCTGTCCGCTTCTTGGATGAGTGAGTAGGGCAGTGCCGAGTATACCTAAGGCTTCCTCTACTCCGTCTCTCAGCTTCTCCCGTACGCGACCGCCTTCGTCAATTCCTTGTTGATAATAGCGTTCAAGGAGACACTCGTGAGCGTCAGCTCCCTCTTTAGGTAGACGGGATATATGAAGCAGGCGATAGAGAAGCACAAACTCGCTGTAGAGGTTACCCACCATCATACCTTCCAGATTGAACTCAAGGTATGTGGGCTTAGAAAGCCGGGCTATGTTCCGCAGAAGTCTCAGCTGCTTGCCATTGGTGACCATACCCCACAATGCATCGGAGCGGTTCAAGTACTCCTGGACCAGTCCATGAGGACTACGACGACCGGTACCGTCTCGATGGTCAAGGCTCTGTTCAATAGAAACTATGTGGATAGGTGGGGCATCAGGAAAATCACCGGCTCTATGCGATATGAAGTATCTTTCATTGCCAGCTTCTGCCGATGACCGCTGCACTACTAATTTTTCGAATCCCAGTAGTTCCATAAATTTAGCAACCCAGTCTTCGCGGGTAATGGTGGTTCGGCTCTCATGTGACCTTTCAAGCCGGCGCTGGAAGGCATCCCAGTATGACCGGGCATCAGAGAACGCTGACTGGATTTCATCAGTTAAACGTCTCGTACCATTAAGCCCAAAGTCACTCGCTTTTTGCCCCGATAGACTAGCATCACCGGCAGCAATTCGATCCAGCAAATCGGGAGGAAAAAGTCCTCCTTCAATAGCAACAGAGACGTACGGCATTATCCGCTGCCTCCTGATGGCACTAGGACATAGCAGCCCAAAATGTCCGGCGGTGTATGAGGGATGACCTTAAGCGAGACGGTTTTTGTTTGAGCCCTCAATCTAGAGTGGGAGTCTTGAAGAGCACGCACCCGTTCTTGCACAATTGACTCATGCCATGCTCCTTGAAGTGCACCCAGGGCCCAGCTTACATGCCTCTCTCGTTCCGTCAAGGGCATATTAGCAGCCACTGTTGCTCGCGACAGTAATCGCAGTCCCTCTTCCTCCAAGGGTTTTAGCCATTCGATGCCTTCGTCACTGCGCCTAAAAGCGGCCACTATTATCTCTTCAGCAAATTGCTGAGTCGCCTCTTCAAGCGAATAGCGCAGCCTAAGAACCAAGACAGCGGTGCGGATACTGACCAAGGCTGTATAGATAGCTCCGCAACGAGCAAACTTAGGATCTTCTCCAGAGATGGATTGAGCAATCACAGCCTCTGTAAGTGTAGCGACAACCGGATGGTTACGTCCGAGTAGCGTCACGCCATCGGGCGGAACACCGGTAAAAGCTACCTCCAGAGGGAACCTAAGATGGAGAGCTCGTGCGAACATTCTGTGCTGCAAATCTCCCGGATGTAGTTGAAATACGCCTTTTCGGATTGTTTCTTTCAGGCTTCCGTTGAAGCGCTGTATTGCATTAGCGACGAATCGGTGAACATCCTCCGGACTTCCTAAGACCGGATCTATTTCCCTCATTTCTCTAGCTACTTCGTCTGGTTTTATGCCATGTTGGGCAAAGAAAGCCCGTGCCCTATCCTCCCGTTCAGCCGCCTTATCCCATTCAGCGTGAAAGCTACTCACTTTTGGATCCGCAAATGCAAGCTGTAGCTGTCGACCTCGCTCAACACGCCTAAGCAGCACACTATCAATTACTGCTTGCACAACTTCTTCTGATTCAACGGGCACAGGTACAGAAATGCCGAGGCGTCGACGGATGATTTGAGCCTTTCTGATTAAGACGTCCAGTACTGTAAGATCTATTGGGTTATCGGACCCGTAAAGTAAAACAGTTTTAATGTTCGCACGTTTCTGGCCATACCGGTCTACACGACCTTCACGCTGTTCCAAGCGATTGGGATTCCAAGGGAGGTCATAATGAAGCACCGCGTCGAAATGGTCTTGGAGATTGATGCCTTCACTAAGACATTCAGTAGCTACGAGAACTCGAAGTGATTCATTGGCAAGACTGTTGACTATTTCATTGCGTTGCTCACTGTCACCATCATCGCCAGTTACAGAAACAATGCGGAGCATTGGATATTTCTTCTCTAACAGTTCACTGAGTTGGTCAGCTACGTATCTAGCTGTGGCAATGAACCGGCAGTAGACTATAGGATGGTAACCGTCTTGTAGGAGTTCATCAACAGCCTTCGCAGCCTCAGCAAGTTTAGTGTCATAAACAGGACCGGCAAGCTTTCTCGCATTATTCAAAAATCCATTTAGCTTTCGGATATCCTCTTCGCTAAGAGCCATATCAGGATCATCTAGCGGAGCTGATGGAACGTAGTCTGAAGGCTCAGCCTCATCAACCGAGTCCAGTATTTGAGCGCTAAATAACCCATGCTCATTGTCACCTTCTACTGACACCGTTTGCCTCTTACGCCTAGCACGTTCTTCAAGCATTACTTCCGCAGCAGCCGGACTGGATAACAAGCAACGCAGTATTGCTATGGCTGCCCAATATCGAACCCGCTGTTGTTGCTGACGCACATCTGTACCTGTGGAAACGGATTCGCGGCAGTATGCAAGAACATCTTCAAAGAGTCTCATATATTTGGGGGATAAATTATAAGAACGCTCCTCTGGGATTCTCTCTGGAAAAGGCGTATCGGCACCCAGCCATTTTTCTAGGTCTTTACGGCGACGTTGCACTACGTACGGGACCAACTTTGAGTGGGGCAAATCTACCTCTTCGGGCTGATCGAAGGAAGGGTCAACTAAACCCAAGAGAGAACGAAAGCTTTCCTCTATGCCACTATGCGGCGTTGCAGTCACCAATATTAGATGTCGCGAAGGGAACTTGCTCAACTCCCGAAGTAGCGAATAGCGCTGATGCTGGCTGATCGCTCTGTCTCCGCGAGGTCTTGACGCCGTATGAGCTTCGTCAACAATGATTAGATCAGGGGCATTATCTAATAGCATCCTCTTATTGCGGTCGCTTTTTATATAGTCAATACTGATTACTAAATTACGATAGTATTGGTAAATGCTGATATCAGCCCTAGGTAGTTCCCGTTCAAGGCGGGCAATACGCGAAGGCTGGATTACCACGGTTTCAATGTTAAACTTATCGCGTAGTTCCTTTGCCCATTGTTCACACAAATGTGGTGCACACAAAACACCGAGGCGCCGAACAATACCTCGATCTATTAGTTCTCTGGCGATCATCGCCGCCTCAATTGTCTTACCAACACCGACGTCATCTGCGATCAGAAGCCGTACCGGGTTTGTCTTCAGGGACATAATCAGTGGCACAAACTGGTAGGGGCGAGGAATAACAGAAAGACGCCCTATAGAGCGAAACGGTCCAGCACCACTGCGAAGTGCTAACCTCAGTGCGTCTCTCAACAAAAGCGCCCCGGTAAAATCCCCGGCGCGCGCTGGGTTGGGCGGTAGATACTGCGACATGCTGATAGCATCTTGTTCCAGTGGCAGGAACACACCAGTGGCTTCCTCATCGGTACCGTCCACGGGGCGTAACCGTATTACCTGGCTCTCCTCTTGTGGTACTACTACCCAGTCTCGTTCCCGTGATCGAACCAGTGCGCCTGGTCGAAAGTGGATCATATTTGTCATCGCGCTTCAGTTCCTTTTGTACGATAGGCGGTTTAGATCAGGACGTGAGTTAACTATAGGGCTCTGCTAGGGACTTGTCAATAACTGAGGACTGGAAGACGAAATAAGGAGACAAAGTGAAACAAAGTAGTAACTACTTCTCCATTCAATTCAATTCCCCTTGAAAGCAACTGATCAAATTTGCTCAAACTCACTTGGAGCAAAAATACTCGTGATACTGACAGCTATTGCCCTTTGCCCACATCAACTACAAGAACAGTCATACCAGCATTGACCCTCTCTCCGATAAGCTCTAACAGAGCAAGAATGCTGCAATATGTGCTAGGTTAGGCGCTGCTCTGTGAAGACCACCGGCTGCACGGAAAGCCATAACGTTTACCCCTTAACAACAGAGGTTGTATTGCACCAAGGCGCTAGGTAACAAAACTGACTAAAGTGCAATGGTACTCAGTCGTTATATGTGCGTTGTCCTCATGCCGCGGGCTCTTGGTAACACTTTTTCCAAGGCAACGATGACATTTCGGTAACACTAAATTTGACAACTGCACAATGCCGATACCCTGACTTCCAATTGTTTAGCTCATGCATCGATTGTTGGG
>JABXJW010000157.1 GCA_013375395.1 Desulfobacterales bacterium | reverse complement strand
CACCGGCGTCATCGGCGTCGAGCATCATTTGGCCGGCTTTCACACCTATATACCAAGGCGACTCAGCAGCCTGTACGCTAGTGATAGAACATACACATACAGCAAGTACAGCTACCAGATAAATACGCTTCATAATTTCTCCTTTCATTATCAGTGAAATTATCCTCAATTTCCTTCTAGCAATCCGCTGTAATAGGAGAACATCACCTCCTCTCTCTCCGTTGAAATAGCCATTTAACCACCTTTACCTCTCCCGTGGTGCGGAGATAAAACATGAGCATGTTGAGGAAACGCGGCATGCCGTGCAACTTTTGCGATGAATTTATTTTAATTTAAGCTACTTCAGCAACATTTTGAGCAACATTCGTGCCAAATTCGGCTGGGTTCATGTGGGTTCATGCGTAAGGGGAGAAAAGGAAGGGCTGGATGAACTCGTTGGACCGCTATCTCTTGAGGTAAGGCGGCTTCAACCCTCTGAACATGGGGTAGTGTTTGGTATTCAGAGTCTTTAGTTCCGCATTTTCAGCTACTGCCGTGGCAGCCATCAGAGCGCCGGCCAAGCCCACACCGTGGGACCTATGATAGTCGTGCTTGAGCAGGCCCCCAGCTTTGGCAATCTCAGGTGTAATTGGGACCACCGGGAACAACGAAACGATAAACAATGAAACTCAACTATGGCGAATTAGAAGCTGTATTTGAATTCGATGAAAAGACGGTCGTTGTCTCCGATATTTCCGTACTTTGTTATATCTTCGGACTGGTAAAGTACGACTCCGCCGGTTATCTTGACCGCATCCGTTGCGTCATACTCAGCACAGAAGCGTTGAAACGCGGCATACTGGCCGGTCTCGCCCCAGGCAGAGGCCAGAAACGTCAATGTGAGGGTTTCATGCAAAAAGTTCCTCGTCAATCTTGCCACCCACTGGAATTCATTCTCCCGGGCTTCGTCCGGGGACAGTTCCAGGCTTTCGTCAAAATCGTTTATGTGTCTGTTGACCGCCTCGATACTCACTGCCGTATCTTTAAAGCCGGAATATTCAATGCCGGCCAGCACGTCGATCCTTGAATAATCCTTGCCGGGTGCATTGGAGAATTCAAAGCCGTCTATGTATGCGGCTTCCGTCTTTAGAAGCCAGTTGCCCACCGCGGCGTTAAAAGCGGCGCCGAACATATTAAGGCGTGCGTGTTTCAAAAGTAGCGGCCCGGGGTCCCTGTGGGGCATGTCATTGTAAAAATCCGCCAGGTAAAACGCAATGTCCCAGCCGCTGAGGATTGCGTTGACGGCAACGGCGTATTCGGTATTCTTGCCGCAGTGGCCCGGTTTATCTTCATCCGGCGGCGGATCTAATGCCGGGTAAAAATCACTGCCGTATACCGGGTTCTTGTTAAAGCGGATTTCATGAATTGCGATACCGGTCAGGCTCCAGTCGCCGATGTAATAGTCGAGCCGTGTCATCGCAACCGGAAGCCGCAGGTCCTCGATATCGGTTAAACCCGGTTCACGCATATCCAGCGGGTTAAGCACATCTGTAACCCGTATATTGTCCGATTTTCCCCAGACAACGATTTGCCGGCCGGCTTTAATATCGAGGCTGTCCGTCAGGCTTCCCAGAACATAGGTTTCGCCGAGTTCCAACTCTTTTTCGTAATTGTCCAGCACTTCATCGGTGAATTGATTCCGGCCTTTGATCGCGTATGCAAAATCATAAAACCCTTTTCCGATTATGCGTGCCTGCCATGAATCGGAAAATTTGGCATTTAACTCCAGCAGCAGGTCCGAACGCAGGCGGGACAGGCCGCGCCAGTCGGTTTCACCTTCTTCAGGTTTTTCATGGGCAAAGTTGCAGGAGGCCCCGAGTTTAAAATGGCCGTCCAGGCTGAAAGGAGATGGCGTGAGTCCGTGTTCGAATATTTCAGGGACTTCGGAGTCAGTTTTTTCAGTGTCGTAATCCGATGATTCCGAAGCATCCTCCTCAAAGCCGTTTATGATTTCATCAGCGAAAGAAGACCCCGACCCTGAAACAAAAATAAATACCGGAAGGAGCAAGGCGAACAACCGTATCTTACAATAGATTGCTTGTATCATTAGCCTTATGAAACAAACGGGTTCGAGGGAGCTCCAATGACGATCAGATTTTGAACAGGGTAACTGTCTGAGGGTCTTAGTGAGCATTGAGAAAGAACGGGGAACTAGCGGGTCGCACTTAAATTCTCAATAAGGAACGAACCTCCTCGGTATCATTTAACAAGTGAATACCGTTCTTTCTTTAGGCTCACTTAGGCCCGAGTTTTACACAGTTCAAAATCTGATCGTCATTGGAGCGACCGTGTTTTCCCGGAACTCTATTCTTTTACAATCCCTTTTCCATCCTGCGAATGGAGAACAACTTGAAGTCCAGGTCTTGATTGAATTTTACGTTACTCAGGTTCAGAATGGTTTTATGTACTGTATCTTTCCCCTTTTTCTTTGTCACGTGCATCCGGGTGCCGATCCATATGCCGTCGATCAGGTCGAGTTTTTTTACGTCCATATATTTAAGATAGCCGCCGTCGCGAACCCAGCTAATCGCCCGGATAACGAAGTCGTTGTCCTGGCGAACAAAGAGAAGTGTTTTTTCATATCCTGTTTCCTCAATGACATCTTTTGTCCGGGGAATCGACCAGATTACCCATGTCTTGACGCCTTTTACGTCTTTTTCCTTGCCTTTTTCATAAAAAGTAAAATTATAGTCCTGAAGATCCCGTGAGGTCATATCCGAGTATGCGAGGTCCGAGCCCATGAAACTGCCGCTTTTGTCGGTGGATGCGATGCGCTTGGTCTTTCGAAGGGCCGGCAGATACAACCACTGGTCGTCGTCTTTGTCCGGATCATCGTAGTCAAAGGTAAGGAAAGCTGTATTTTTAACATCGGCAGGATGCTGAAAGAACATCAGCCTGAGCGAATCTTTGCCTTTATCTTTTCCAAAGGTACGGATCTTGCGGACTCGCTTTTTGCCTTTTTTATCGATCAGTATCATCTCCATGTCCGAGACCCGGTTGTCCCCGTCATCCCTGGCATCCACCTTTTCCATAATGGCCCGCGCCTCCGGGTCGTCCGCAAATGCACGAGGCGCAATAATGCCCACGGTGGCGAGAAAAATAAGGACTCCAATTAGATGTGTTTTGCCTGCGTATTTCATCGTTTTCCTCCAGTCATAAAAAGAGCGTAAGAATTTAGCCTTTTGAAAAGATTGCGGCTTCAACGGCGATCAAATTTTAATCTGTGTAAAACTCGCGTCCAAGTGAGCGTAAAGAAAGAACAGCTGCTCTCTTTTAATAAGGCCGGGAAGGTCGGCACTTTGTTCAGCGCTGAAAAGGCGCCCTGCAACTGAGTGTTCTTTCTTAACGCTCACTAATACGCTCAGACAGTTACACAAATTAAAATTTAACCGCCGTTTCAGCCTGTTTCAGTATGTTTCATAAGGCGGGTTATTCTGTTTTTTCAGCTTTCGATTTTGGACTCCGAACGCTTTTTATTCACAACAACCATGAGCGCCGGTGCGATAAAGTAGTCCGCTGCGAGCGCCATCATAATGGTAAAGCCGGTGAGTATCCCGAAATTGATTATATTGCCCATTGTCGCAAACGCGTAAATAAAAAATCCTATCGAAAGAACGATGGTGGTGACAAGCATTGCCCTGCCTGTAGTTTGCAGGGTTTCGTGCACGGCCGCTTTCGGATCACCGCTTTTTTCATAATAGCGGCGAAAGTTGTGCATGAAGTGGATGGTGTCGTCCACTGCCAGTCCGATGGCGATGCTGGCCACCATCATGGTAAACAGATCCATGGGGAATGAAAATGCGCCGATGACGCCGAGCATGAGAAGAATCGGGACCAGGTTCGGAATCATGCTGAGCAGGCCGATGCGGATACGCCCGATAAGAAATATCATGAGAATCGTAATAACCACCAGGGCGGTCACATAGCTTTTCGCCATGCTCCGGATTGCATTGTATACGGTTCTGGTAAGAAGCGCCATCATGCCGGTAATGTTGACTTTTGCCTCCGGAAAGTTTTGCTCGAAATATCCGGAGGCAGTGTTTAATAATTTTCCATACTTGACGGCATCCTTGAAGGGGACCTTTATGGTGAACCGGGCCATGGAAAACTGGCTGTCCACTATGTCCTCAAGATCATCCGACCCGCTGTTTTCAAAGAGAAGAAATTCCTGGGCCACGAGATCGCGGTTTTGCGGAACAATGTAGTGTGCCGAACGGTTCTCGTTGAGCGCCCGGTTGATCTCCTTAAGAATCGTGGTAAGGGTCCATGCTTTTCCCACGAACACGTCTTCATATTCCAGAGATTCGGCCCATGTCGCAGCTTTTTCAAGCCTGTTGAGAATATCCGGCTCGTACAGGCCGTTTTCCTTGCCGGTGTCGATGATGACTTCAAGGCTGATTGAGCCTTTAAGTTCCCGATCAATTTTTTCCGTTGATATACGGATGTCGTTCTTTTCCGGGAACCAGCCAAGGGGGTTGTGTGAAAACCGTATGTTGGCAACTGCGATGATCGAAAGCCCCGTGATAAGAGCCGATGCCAGGAGTATTGCAACCGGACGGCCGGTGGAAAAATTGCCGATTCCGGTCAGGAATCGATCCATGGAGGTGGCTTGTTGTTTGTTCTCCTTTGACCTTTTGTGGGGAATCGGCACAAGGGCGAGGACGGCAGGCAGCAATACGATCGTGTCTACAAAGGCAAGCATGACGCCGATACCGGCGAACACTCCGATATCGGCAATGGGGGCGAGTTCGGCGGTGGAGAATGAAAGGAGACCGCAGGCCGTGGTAACATTGGTCATGACGACGGCCAGCCCGGAATGGCCCAGGGCATAGGTTATGGCATCTTCTTTATCGCCGCTTTTATGGTAGCGATGATAAAATATCGCAAGAATGTGCACCGAAGTGCCCACGCCCACTGCAAGAAGGAACGATGGGAGAATCTGGGTCGGGAGCTTGATGGACACGCCCGCCATCGCCATGATGCCGATGGTGGAAAGAAGAGAAAGAATAACGATGACAAGCGGCAGCGCCACCCCGGAAATCCTGCGGAACATGATAAAAAGGCATATGGCAACAGTGGCAATGGCGAGCGCCATGAATTTTCGCATATCTTGCATCATCGATTTCTTGAGAAAGCAGGTGACAACCGGAGAGCCGGCCATAAAAACCGGAAAATCATCGGACTCATAGTTTTTCAGGACTTTTTGCGCTGCAAGGACCGCCTCGGTATTTTCTTCATCAGTCAGATATTTGGGTTCTGCCGGGACAGACATTTTTGGTTCTTTGATTTCAAGGTCTTCGTCTTCGAATCCTTCGAGTGCGTCAATATCCTGTCCAAGGGCGGAGTGGCTGTGGGTTTTTATGACGATGGTGGTGAAATTGCCGTCTTCGGAAACCAGCAGGTTCTTATACATTTGATTGGACAGGATGCGTCTTTTCAGCATGGACATCTCTTTTTCGTTTTGGGGCCACTTTTCAAGAAGATCTTCCACGATGAGTTCGTCCCCTTCGCCACGGGTGTTCCGAGCGTTTATCAGGCTTGTGATGTCGTCGATGTAGGGAACGTTATCCCGTAGTTCTTCGTGGAGCGCTTTGAGCTTTTTTAGAAATTTCCGATCGAAGACATTTGCCGGATTAAGGGCGATGATGATGACCTCGTCCCTGCCGAACTGGTCCCGGAAGGCATTATAGGAAAGAAGCGCTGGGTCGTCGTCATGAAGAAAGCCTTCTGTGGATGTATCGATAGTGATTTTGGGAATCTGGGAAATCATGGCCGCAATGATAACGATCATGATCACAAGTGTCTTGATGCGATGATGGTAAATGACGTGCGCGAAATTTTCGAACCATTTTTCCATGCGATTTCTGAGATTTGCCATGGTTTCCTCTCGCCATAATGCCGTTTCACGATTTCATGTAACCTTGGTGAAATCCGGATAACAATGCCGTATAAAGTCAATATTTCACGAGCCCCAATTTCCCGCTGGACGTAACGATCAGGTGCAGGATTGATGCCCCGGCCCCCGAGGGAAGATACCGGGGACCTGTCCACCTATCAGACAATAGGCGACCTTATCAATGTTGAGGAATAGCTCTCATTCTGCATACAGCGACATGATATGCACACTAAGCCGGCCGATAAGGTCAACCAAAGGGACGAGGTCTGAAAGCGTCTCTCCTTCAACGAGTTTTATGTGGGTTGCATCCGCCGGCAACTGACCCAAGGTCGGATCCACGCTGAACCAACCGCCGTTCACCAGGCTCTCTGCCCAAGTATGATAGACAAACCCCTGGTACCGGCTCGAATAGACAATACCATTGACCACACGTGTGGGGATATCGAGGGCGCGGGCAAGGGCAGCATAAAGGAAGGTATGACCCTGGCACTCCGCCTTTCCCCTCGCCAGCACGTCCAGCGCTGAGAAAACATCCATTGGCTTCCGCTCGATATTCTTCCGCATCCATTCTGCCAATAGACGAATCCGTTCAAGGGTCTCTTTAGTATCTTGCGTGATTTCCCGGGCCTTTCGGCGAATTATCGGATTCCGGCATGGAACGGCGTACGAAGGTTGAAGGTACTGCATGGCTTGAGCGACTTTGCCGGCATGGGGCTTTCCGGTGGCAGCCGGCCTTTGTGTTATGATCCGGCAAAATACCTCATCGTCGCCTCGGCGCTCGCACTGTTGCTCTTCACTGGTAGGCACGCTCAGGCCTTGGCCAAGTCCGGAAAGCACGACTTCCATGAACGTGACCCGTTCCGGCTCAGAAATGGCTATCTTACTTCGTATCAAGCTATAGTTTAGCAATGCTTCGTCTTTGTTAATCGCCCCCTTACTCAGGTAGTCTTTTGCCGTCTGCTCGCTTTCCAAGCTTGAAATCATTACTCCGTGCAGCGACATTTCGAGCAGAGGCCTCCCCCGGGCATCTATCCAGGCCGTGGCCTGCTGCCCGTGGAGCCTTGTCTTGACTTTGAAAGCTTTGCCGCTAAACAAATCGCTTTCTTCGTAGGCCAGGATCTCCTGGGTCACTGTAGCAACGCTCTGAGTCTCTCCATCATAGACCTTGTAGCTGTAATGGCGCCCCACCTCCAGCCCATACAATACAGGGTACAGGTAAATAATGCTCGCAGGGTACAGCTTATCTTGCACGGGAATGACTTGTCGTCTGCTCTGGCCTTCGCCGGCCATCTCAACCTCAAGCTTGTCATGGCTCAGCTTGCCGGAGATCCGCTGCCTGTTTCCGTCCATGTTGTAATCATATGAAAAAGATTCAAGGCTGAGATCGTCTGCTACCAGATCATACGACTTGAGGACGACCTTTTTGTCCAGCATCAGAAAGCGGAACTGCATGCTAGCTTCGCAACGGACATCAAAACGGTTTGTGGAGCCTTCCGAGGGTGAGAGCGACAGACGGGTAAAGCCGATCTTCGTGCCATTGAACACTATGCCCGTCCAGTATTCCTGATACGGCCACTGAGCAAGCGTGTGGCAGGGCGGCGGCCAAGGCGGCTTACCCGCGCTGCGGAAGTATCTGCCGGCGCACCCGCCGAGCAACACGGCCTGCACCAAAAGCAATAAGTACCAATACCTGTATATAGCCCGGGGACGCCTGTGACATTTGGACATTCGGGAAAAAGTTGTGTCTTTCGATTCATCAAATGTCAACATTTCAGCTCCCTAATTTGAAGCTCCCTGCAGTCCGCCTTCGGCGGACCTCGGCGGGCGGGGAATGCGCTCGCTTTTGCAGTTCAAGGCACCCTCAAGCACTTGCATTTGAAATTATCAAAAAAATAGGTACCAGGTCCACTTTATCTCTCGCCCCGGTGGAACATGAAATGCTCTCATTAGTAAATGTCCAAATTTAAAAGTTAGTCGGATTCTCTATCTATTTCAGGCAGGTTTTCATATATCGAATTGACGACATTTTTCATCTCTTCGTCCGACACGGGCAGATAATATATCTCTTCACCTGCTTCCTGCAATGCCTTTAAGTCAAGGACGGCGCCTGCGGGCAGGTCTTCTCCTTTGCCCAGATTCCCCTTGACGGCATAAATGACCCATCTCGGTCCTTCCAAAGATATTACCATATATGCACAGTCTGAAACGGCAAGGACGGAATGGGCGGCTAAATGGGACAATGTGCCGTAGCTCAAGACTATCCCACTGCCCAATTCATACCCTACCGGAACAACCACAGCCTTGGACAGTTCATAAACGCCGGAGGCCGCCCCGGCTGCAACAGAAACGGCAGTCCCACCGACCAGTGTTGTGCCGGAGACAATATTGCCGAATACTCTCGTTGTTGCAGAACCGGCCTCCCCAGTCACGAGAACAGCCCCGCCTGCGGCCGCCCCTGCTCCACCAACGGCGGTCCCTACAGTTCCGCCGCCTACTGTTATTCCCGCCGCGACAAGAGGAACTCCGATATACTGTGCCCCTGCCGCAGCATAACCGCTACCCTTAACGGTTACTCCTGCAACCTTGCTCAAACCCTTTTCACTGTAACCAAGCACACTCCCTGTGGCGGCAGTCGCGCCGGCAACAATGTTTGAGCCTGTAAAATCGACCAGGCTGTATATGCCTGCTACGGCCGCCACAGAGGTGGGGGCGACAAGATCATAACCTGTCTTTGCAGCATCCC
>JABXJW010000550.1 GCA_013375395.1 Desulfobacterales bacterium | reverse complement strand
TGAAAAAGCTAACCAATAAAGAGATAGAGTGCATAGCCAAACTCACGGTCGAAGACCTGAAAAAACCTGGTTACGTGGAATCCGTGGCAGCGGCGGCCCGGGCAAAAATTCTCCAAGCTCGGCATGACCCTGACTCCTTTAAGGACCGACATCTCCTCATGTCCCTAGTTCTAATCAGGGCAACAAAAGAAACCGGTAATAAAAAATTTAGACAGGATGACATCGTCTCCATGTATAACAGGGCCGTTGACCAAATACAAGAGATAAGTGCTAAAAAGCGGGAGGATTGAGAAACAGCAGCCTAAGCTTATTTGAGGAGAGCTTTATGCCTGACAAGGTTAATATCAGTGACCTGAAGCTAGATAATTCAGTATGGCCGCGAAGTGCTCTTGATGAAGAGGCTATCGAGAGATACCGGGACTGCCTACAGGAGCTGCCGCCCATAGTGGTCGACAGAGAAACCATGACAGTCCTCGATGGCCGGCACCGGATAGAGGCGCATAAGAGAGAAGGACAAGAAAAGGTCTCTACAAATTATGAAAGCTGCCCCCCGCATCTCTTCCTGGCTAAGAGCTATGCCCTAAATGCTAGACACGGGCTGCCAGTCGATAATGAAGTGAGAGATCAGATTATCGTAGACCTCAAGCAAGGGAAAGACGGTTATGACCCGATGGGCGAGAAGGAAATTGCCCAAATTTTGGGAGTATCCCAAGGCAGGGTAAGCCAAATTATTAGAAGTTTATTAGGGGCTAATATATTTCTAAAGGACAAGGCTAAGACCAGAGAGGCCATACGATTATATCTAAGCGGTATGTCACAGGAAAAGGTAGGCGAAACATTTGGAGTTAGCCAGCGTCATATCTCCTCAGTAGTAAGAGACTACACCAAGCGCAAAGACCTTATTAATGAGCACCTGAGAAGCCGCGGCCACCTGAAGTCAGTTGTCCAGTATCGTGAGCGAGGACCTTGGGGAGATGCCAAATTCCCAGGCAACACTTCAGG
>JABXJW010000549.1 GCA_013375395.1 Desulfobacterales bacterium | reverse complement strand
CGATATCGGCCGGAACCGGCCCATTGTCCTGCGCAATGAAGGTGATCTCGATAAGTTTGGAACATTTTGGGGCTATAGCGGCGTGGATCTAAGCCGGCTTGATCTATCTAAAAAGGGCGAACTCCTGAAAACAATGCCGTTTGACAGTCGCACTGTATGGCCGGAACCCGATCGTTTACCACCGGATTTTGACCCCAAGGCTGTCATGGAATGGGGCAAGTATCCTGGATTGAGGGTAAAGCAATTGCATGATCGAGGTGTCACCGGCAAGGACGTTCACGTGGCTATTATTGATCAGCCTTTATTGTTAGGTCATATAGAGTATAAAGATCAATTAGTAAGTTATAAAGAAATACAGACCGGAAATGCGGACCCACAGATGCATGGCCCTCCCGTTGCGAGTATACTTGTCGGTAAAACATGTGGAGTGGCACCAGGAGCCATTTTACATTACTGGGCCGAACCCTCCTGGAAGGGAGATTACAAGTATCGATGCATAGCGCTTGAGCAAATCATCCAATTTAACAGGGGAAAAGAAAAATCAGAACAAATCCGAGTCGTCTCAGTATCAAAAGGATTCTCCCAAAGTGAGCCGAACCTCGACAGGTGGAAAGCACTATTAGAGAAGGCGCGGCAATCAGGTATATACATCGTTCACTGCGGGAGTATGGGATTCGGCGCCGGTTGCCGGTTTCTTGAAGATTCGGACGATCCTGCTAACTATCGGCTCTGCGCTTTCTACAGAGGGGGGGACGTTTTTCATGAGTCAGGCACCTTCTTCACTCCCATCGACCATCGAACCACAGCAAGCGCGAAGGCAAGAGACGTCTATACCTTCTGGACCCGCGGTGGATTGAGCTGGGGAGCACCCTATTATGCCGGCGTGGTCGCCCTGGGTATGCAGGTCAATCCCGACCTACGCCCCGACCAGATAGACAAGCTTCTGTATGACTCAGGCTGGGATTTCCAGAAAGGCAGATTGATCAATCCGGTTGGTTTTGTTGAAGC
>JABXJW010000156.1 GCA_013375395.1 Desulfobacterales bacterium | reverse complement strand
AAGAGAAGAACCGTGGCCGATATCATGAAGGCGGCTGCCGGAATCGGCAGGCCGTTGAAATATTCGCTGCTAACAATATCGATCTGGGTGTTGAATCGTGCCAGCCGGAGAGTGCCGCACGCTACAAACAGCAGCGCCGCCAGCCACCCCAACCTTCCAAAGGGTTGAAGTGCCCACAGATAGACCAGGATGCCGGGCGCCACGCCAAAGGAGATAGCGTCACACAGTGAGTCATATTCAACACCAAACTTGCTGACGGCATGGGTGAACCGGGCAATCTTGCCATCAAGCAAATCGAAAACGGCCGCCACCATGATAGCAATAGCGCCCTTCACAAAATAGCCCTGGGTGGCCGCAACAATGGCGTAGAAGCCGCAAAAAAGGTTGGCGGAGGTCAGCAGGTTAGGCAGAATATAGATTCCGCGCTGCGACTTCTTTTTCTTGGACCGTTTTTTTCTCTTCATGTCAAATATCCAAGAACCGATGTTCCAGCCAAGACCTTGTCCCCGACAGAGACGACAGGTTGTGCGTCCTGTGGAAGATAGATATCCACGCGTGAGCCGAAACATATTATGCCGAAACGCTCCCCTCGCCTCAAGCGGTCTCCCTTGAGTATCCTGCAAATAATGCGCCTGGCGATGAGCCCTGCAACCTGCACTACCACAAGCTTGCGTCCGTCACTTGTCTCCAGGCTTACGGCATTACGCTCATTATGCCTGGATGCCTTGTCCAGGTTGGCCGAAAAAAATTTCCCCGGATAATAAGAAACGTCAGTTACCGTACCTTCGGCCGGTATGCGGTTGACGTGAACATTGAAAACGGACATAAAGACACTGACCTTAAGCATTTCTTCAGGGACAAGATCGCCTTTTTGCACGACCCCGACCTCTACGACCTTGCCGTCTGCCGGAGAGACAACAGCCCCGGCTTCCTCCGGAATGACCCGTTCAGGGTCTCGGAAGAACATACCAAGAAAAAAAGTGGCCGCCAAAAAAAATAAGGCCGGCAGACCCAGCCCCAAAACAGCAAAAATGGCGGTTGCAAAGGCCGATGCTCCGATCAGCGAATAGCCCTCCGGGGCCACCGGAATAGCCCTTTTGGTTGCCGACCTAGAACCTTCAGAAAGAATCATGGCAACAATTTGTGATTCGAGGCAAGAAAAAATCACATGTGTTTAGTCCACGATGCTTCTACCCTTGGGTGAGCATTCAATGGCTTTCCTTGCTCGAGATTTTAGTTATTATGTCTCAACTTGAGGTTTGCCGGAATTAAGAAACCTCGCTTTGGGCCGGCCGCTCTTTTTGAGCCCGTCGATACTCGGCCAGGATCCGTTCAATCTGGTCCCTTCCGGCCAGCTTGAGCTTTTGGATTCTCTTGCGCTCCATCCAGTCTTGTGTCGACAAATAAAGACGCTTGTTGTATTCTTCCAGTCGCTCTTCATACTGTCGGTGCTCTTGGATATGTTTTCTTAGAGTTTCATCCTCTTTTGCAAGACTGGCAATGAGTTGCTCGTCCCTTTTTTCCATGGGTGATCCTCCCGGAATCCTTTTTCCCTTGTGAGGGTCGATGCGATTACCTCCAATCCAAGTTAATTGCTCCCCTGAACCGTTACAAATCAGGCAACTACTATTTACGCATTTTTCCAACCATTTGTCAACCGACCTTCCTTTTTTCAATCTTTGTTTCAGCATCCGACTTGCGTATGTAGTGTGGAACCAAGGAACCCACATCAGCAACCTGACCCCGTTTGATTTGCTTTGCTCCGATATAGGCCGCTACAGAAGCCCGCACCGTATTCAGGTAGGGCGGGGCGAATCGGGCCTGCCGGCCGGCAATTTCTTTGATTAGATTCCTGTAAAGGTCGACGCCATTGCCAACAAAAAGACAAGGATGGTCAATTTGCATGAGCCACGGCCTTGGGTCAACGGCAGAATCGGGGGCTACTTTCTCCCAGTGCATGTAGTGGTCGCACCTATAAAGCGCCGTGTAAACCTCCCCTTTTCGGGCATCCAAGAGCGGACAGATGAGATCGGCAACCGTGGGGAACTGGTACGCCAGGGCCTCAAGGGTGGAGACTGCCGTCACAGGTTTTGCCGTGGCAAAGGCCAGCCCCTTGACAGCGCTGATGCCGATGCGAAGTCCTGTAAAACTTCCAGGGCCGGTGGTGACGGCGAATCCGTCACATTCCGAAACATGTGTTCCTGCCATACGAAGGGCAGAATCTATGGCAGGCATTAGGCGTTTTGCGTGGGTCTGGGTGCTGGTTACCTGGATCTCGGCCAGGACCGCCTCGTCTTCCAAAACAGCCACGCTGCCGGTACGGCTTGATGTGTCAACCGCGAGAATCTTCATTGCTATCCAGACGTGTTCTCTCTTACCCCTATTACGGTTGTCTATTTATGCTCTCGCTGTGTTGTTCATGCAACACTAGAACTTACACCCTTTGAGATGCCAGGCTGCCGGGTCTGCTTCTTGCGTGGCTTTGGGTGCAGGGCAAGCTTTAAAAGATGGTCCATGTGGCCGACCGGGATCAAGGTGAGCTTGCGCTTGATATTTGATGGAATTTCCACCAGGTCCTTTTTGTTCTTTTCCGGTATGACGATCTTTCGCACATTCGCCCTGAGCGCGGCCAATACTTTTTCCTTGAGCCCTCCAACCGGCAGTAGACGTCCTCGAAGGGTAATCTCTCCGGTCATGGCGATATCTCGGCTCACAGGTCTTCCGGTCAGTGTTGAGATCAGGGCCGTGGCCATGGTGACACCGGCCGATGGCCCGTCCTTCGGAATGGCTCCCGCAGGCACATGTATGTGAATGTCGGCATCCTGGTGAAAATTGCTCCTGATCCCGAGAGACTTTGCATGGGATCTGGCATAAGACAGGGCGGCCTTTGCCGATTCCTGCATGACTTCACCCAGTTGGCCGGTCAGGGTTAACTCGCCCTTGCCTTTCATGGTGGAGACCTCCACATAAAGGATCTCTCCGCCCGCCTGGGTCCAGGCAAGCCCAGTGGCTACCCCGACCTCATGGCATTCCTGCTCCAATTCGGGCATGTATTTTGGAACTCCGAGGTAGCGGTGGAGGTTGGCGCAACTGATCGTAAACGGCCCTTTCTCTCCTTCTGCCATTTTCCGGGCCGTCTTGCGGCATATGGCGGCAATCTCGCGCTCCAAATTCCTCAGGCCGGCCTCGAGTGTATACTGTGATATGGTCTTTCGCATCGCCTTGGGGCTAATCTTTATATGTTTGGGGGTGATCCCGTTTTCCTTGATCTGGCGCGGGATCAAGAACTGTTGTGCGATGGCGAGTTTTTCTTCTTCTGTGTATCCGGTCAGCTCAATGATCTCCATGCGATCCCTTAGGGCCGAGGGGATGGGATCGGCAAGGTTTGCCGTGGTGATAAACATTACTTTTGACAAATCAAAAGGCAGATTTAAATAATGATCGCTGAAGCCGGCATTTTGTTCCGGGTCCAGAACTTCCAGCAGCGCTGCGGCCGGGTCCCCGCGAAAATCAGAGCCGATCTTGTCCACCTCATCCATCATGAATACGGGGTTATTTGCCCCGCATTGCTTCAAGCCCTGGATGATTCGTCCCGGCAGTGCCCCAATGTAAGTACGGCGGTGTCCCCTGATTTCGGCTTCGTCCCGAATACCGCCCAGGGAGATCCGGAAAAATTTGCGGTTCATGGCCCTTGCAATCGATCGTCCGAGCGAGGTTTTGCCTACCCCGGGAGGGCCCACAAAACAGAGGAGCGGGCCTTTCATATCCTTGTTCAGCTTCCGGACACTCAGGTATTCCAAGATACGATCCTTGACCTTATCCAGATCATAGTGGTCCTCATCCAGGATCGCCTTGGCCCTTTTCACATTCAGCACATCTTTAGTTGATTTGCTCCACGGAAGCTCTACGAGCCAATCGAGGTAGGTGCGCACAACGGAGGCCTCGGCCGCATCCGAGTGCATCTGTTCCAGTCGCCTTAGTTGCTTATAGGATTCTTTCTCTGCTTCCTTTGACATCCTGGCTTTCTTTATCTTCTTGCCGTATTCTGAAACCTCCTGCGCCCTTTCGTCAATGTCTCCCAGTTCTTTATGGATGGCCCGCATCTGCTCCCTTAGAAAGTACTCTCGCTGCGTCTTTGACATTTCTTCCCTTGCATGGGACTGGATCTTGGCTTGCATGGCAGAGACTTCCAGTTCCTTGCTCAGCAGGTCATTTACTCGGCGAAGCTTCTCAGCAGGGTCAGTCATTTCCAGAAGCTCTTGGGCCTCTTGCATTTTCAGCCTGAGATTTGAAACCACCAGATCGGCAAGACGGCTCGGTTGTTCAATGCTGTGGAGGATGGCGCTCACATCACCGGTCAACTCGCCCCTAAGTTCAAGAATCTTCTCGCTCTGCTCGCAGACATTGCGCATCAGTGCCTCGGCTTCAAGGCATACCTCTTCTACTTCCCGGTCGACAACTTTTTTGATCTTCACCTGATAGAATGGCTTCGTTTCGGTATAGTCCAGGATCCTGGCCTTGGCCAGTCCCTGGACCAAAAGCTTTGCCCGGCCGTCCGGGAGCTTGAGCATCCGCAGGATCATGGCGACCGTGCCTACCCTGTAAATTTCCTCCGGCTTCGGGCTTTCAGCCGTAGGTTCGCTTTGTGTGGCAAGAAGAAGGAGACGATCCTTGGCCATGGCAGCGTCTGCGGCACGAATCGACCTGTCTCTGCCGACAAATAGTGGGAGGACCATATTTGTAAAGACGACGATGTCGCGTACGGGAAGCAGTGGGAGCATCTCCGGGACCTCTACGGCTTCATCTTCTTCCTGTATTACCTCAACGGTATCTTCGGGGCCTATTTTTGCCATATTAATTCCTGTTCTTTGATAATCCTTTGTAAGATTATAGGCAATAGACTTTGATGACAACAAAAATCTTGATTTTTTGGACCGTGCCGGGTAATTGTTTTTGATAACTAATTGTGATATTTAAATTTTGCAAAGACCGCCTGAGTCCGTTTGAGCGTTTGGGCCGGTTTGTCAGGCTTGTTTGTCGTGCCCGGAGCACAGCCGGAGCTTGGCGCTTCTATCTTGTGAAGCCAGCTTGTTGGGGAGCAGCCTTTGATTCTTAAGATTTTCATCTTTTTGTTCGGCACGGCGGTGGGCAGTTTTTTGAACGTGTGTATTTACCGCCTTCCCCGATCTCTTTCCTTGATACACCCTCGATCCGCATGCCCGAACTGCGGGCACAAGATTGCCTTTTACGATAACATTCCGATTGCAAGCCATCTTTGGCTCCGAGGAAGATGTCGCCACTGCCGGGCCGCAATCTCCTTGAGATATCCTGTGGTAGAGCTTGCAGCGGGTCTCTTTGCAGTCGGGGTCTTTTCCCGCTTTAGTCTTGCCTGGGAGGGTCTTTTTTTATATGCGTTGGTTGCAGCACTGCTGGTCGTTACGTTCATAGACATTGATCATCAGATCATTCCGGATGTGATCACCTATCCGGGTATTGTGATCGGATTGCTCTGTTCCTTCCTGCCTGGACACATCACGTATAAAGAGTCACTTATGGGGATCGCCTTTGGCGGCGGAATTCTCCTTTTGGTCGCCTGGGGTTACTATCTTCTGACCAAAAAGGAGGGAATGGGTGGCGGCGATGTCAAGCTGCTGGCCATGATCGGCGCCTTCTTGGGTTGGCAGGCCGTAATATTTACGATTTTTGTCGGATCAGCCATCGGAACCGTAATAGGCGTAGCGGTGGCGCTCCGCACGCATGGTGGACGCACAATGGCGGTCCCATTTGGTCCTTTTCTCAGCCTTGGCGCGCTTGTTTTCCTGTTTCAAGGCCGGGAAATCATGGGCTGGTATCTACAGATTCTAAGATAACCCCAAAATCCTTTTTTGAAAGACTGTAGAAGCCTTGAAGAGACTCAGACCGGGACTGCGAATCGAGATTCTGTTGAGCCTGACCCTCCTTCTGGTTGCTGCCATGGTCTTGACCAGCTTTGTCATTATGAGGGTTACGGAGCAGGACTTACTGCAATATAAGGTGTTGGACGGAAAGTCAGTGGTCGAAAGGATGCAGGCAGGTGTCGAGGAGATCACAAAAAAGCGAGACCTGCCTCCCGTGCAGCTCATCAAGGAGCGGCTTGCTCAAGGTGCTCGATGGATGGCCTCATCCGGGCTGTTCGGCGAGATCGTTGTGGTAGGAAAAGACGGCACGCTGTGGGTTGGCAAGGAGGATGCAGGTCGTCCCATCGGGTTTGACGACCCTGAAATTTCCTCGGTGCTGCGCACGGGAAAACAAACCACCCGGATCAGCAGGGACCGGGGCCTGTTGACCGTTACCTCTCCCCTTCTTGCCGCAGGTGAATGCATAGCCGCCGTTCAAGTTCCTGTTCGCATTGACGTGGTGATGCAGGGATTGAGGAGGTCTCAACTGCTCATCTGGTTTTACATCGGGCTGAATGTGTTAGTCCTCCTCGTGTTTGGAAACTACCTTCTTTCCAGGATTGTGATTCGCCCCATCAAACGTCTGGTGAGGATAGCAGATCATTTTGAAGAGACCGATCTTTTTTCAACAGTGAGCGGGACCGATCGCAACGAGGTCGCCCATCTGAGCATGTCCCTCAATAGAATGCTCAAACGCCTTGCTGAAAACAAAGAGCGCATGGAGTCCCAGATTCGGTCCCTGGAGCAGGCCAACCAGCAGCTCAAACAGGCAAGGGAGGAGGTCCTGCGCTCGGAAAAGCTTTCTTCCACGGGACGGCTTGCCGCAGGAGTGGCCCATGAGGTCGGCAATCCCATCGGAGCAATCCTGGGCTATGCCAATCTGCTAGCAGATCACGTAAAAGACGGAGAGGCCAAAGATTATATTGCACGGATCGAAAAGGAGATCACCAGGATCAACACCATAGTCCGTGAGCTGCTCGATTTTTCAAGGCCATCTGACGGCGACTCAGCCCCCATAGATGTAAATGCCCTCGTCTCAGAGACCGTTTCCTTTTTTTCTCACCAAAAACTTATGGCCTCTGTTCAACTTGAAACCCGTCTCGAGAAAGATGTGGGCACAGTATGGGCTGATGCCGACCAGCTTAAACAGGTCTTGATTAACTTGATGTTTAACGCGTGTGACTCCATGGAAGAAGGCGGGCGTCTGACGATTTCCACAATGAGAACCCTTCGGCCCGAGGCAACGGGGACAGGTTCGGAGGAGTACCCGACACAGTTTATCGAGATTTCCGTGTCCGACACCGGCAAGGGGATTGCGGAATCCGAGTTGAACAAGATTTTCGACCCGTTTTATACTACAAAGCCCCCGGGCAAAGGGACCGGCCTGGGGCTTGCCATCAGTCTTCGCATTATTGAATCGTTTGGCGGCAGCATTTGCGCAGAGAGCGTCGAGGGGCAGGGGAGCACCTTCGCGATTAGATTGAGTCCTTGGAGCCAAAAGCATGACGGCCAATGAGGTGATCGTCGATCTTGGTGCTATCAGGCACAACTTCTTTGAGATCAAGCGACGTGCAGGCCGCGAGACCCGCATACTTTGTGTTGTTAAATCAGAAGCTTACGGGCACGGCTTGCTGCCTGTAGCCAAGACCCTTGAGTCTGCCGGCGTCGATTCTCTGGGGGTATTTGAGCTGGACGAAGCCCTGAACTTGAGAAAAGCCGGCTGCAAGGTTCCTATCTTGATTATGATGGGAATCATGCCCGAGGAAGTCTCGGCCGTTGTTGAAAATAACCTCACAGCGGCCATTTTTCAAAAGGATATCGCAGACAAACTCTCTGCTGCTGCCTTGAGTCGTGGCGCCGTTGTGCCGGTCCATGTGAAGGTCGACACCGGTATGACGCGGCTCGGCGTGCCGGCGGAATGGGTTGCTGATTTCCTGCAAAGCCTCCTGCCCCTTAAGGGGATTCGCCTTGAAGGGATATTTTCGCACCTTGCTGTGGCCGACGAGCCCGACCACCCCTTCACAGGGCGGCAGATTCGCACATTCTTGCAGGCTGTGGAAGAGAGCAGACGGCTTGGGGTATGCACGGATGCGGTGCATATTGCAAACAGCGGGGCCCTCTTGGGGAAAAGGGGCTTGGATCTCGGCATGGTGCGGCCAGGCATACTCCTTTACGGCTCGCCTCCAGCAGAAGGCTGGGCGGCTGCGGCCTCTTTCAAACCTGCCATGACATTCAAGTCGCGCATCATTCAGGTCAGGACAGTGCCTGCAGGCACATCCATAAGTTACGGCCGCGCCTATACAACCGGCTCAAGGTCCACCATAGCTGCCATTCCTGTTGGCTATGATGATGGATATAGCCGGATGATTTCAAACAACGGGGAGGTGTTGGTGCGAGGCAAGCGCGTGCCGGTGGTCGGTCGGGTTTGCATGAACCTGACCATGGCCGATGTTTCTTTACTGGAAGCCGTGTCTGTGGGAGATGAAGTTGTTCTCCTTGGAACACAGGGAAAAGAGCGGATTACGGCCGAAGAGATTGCAAAAAGGATCGGAACCATCAGCTACGAAATCTACTGTAGCATCGGGAAAAGCAACCTGCGTACATATATCGGCTCTCAAGATGCCGCACGAGAGTGAGAGACGTGCACCCCACCACTTCTTCTTTTTTCTCAAGCACCTATATCGGGGCCAATAAAAGGGTCGTTCTTAGCGAATTATTTTCTCATATTTAATGGTCTCGTAAAAAGTCCAAATTAGACGGCAAAGTAATCCGCCGAAGGCGGACCAAATTCAAGGCGCGCACCTCTT
>JABXJW010000155.1 GCA_013375395.1 Desulfobacterales bacterium | reverse complement strand
CTCGGACAAGACTATGCAGATCGCCGGCAAGAAGTCTATGATGTCTTTCACACCATTGAGCGGCGCGTCATGCGCGACTTCACCATTGAAAAGGGACGTCGCATTGACGGCCGCAGCTTCGATGAGGTTCGTCCCATCCAGTGCGAGGTAGGCCTGCTGCCCCGCCCCCATGGTTCAGCCCTTTTTACGCGAGGTGAAACTCAGGCCCTTGCGATTGTAACCCTTGGCTCCACCAGTGATGAGCAGCGCATTGAAACCCTGGATGGGGACATATTCGTGCCATTCATGCTTCACTACAACTTTTCCCCGTTCTGCGTGGGTGAGGCAAGACGATTGGGAAGCCCCGGCCGCCGTGAAATCGGACACGGCGGTCTTTCCACACGTGCTGTTGAAAAGATCTTGCCGGAAAAGGAAAAATTTGACTACACAATCCGCATTGTGTCGGAGATTCTGGAATCCAACGGCTCTTCTTCCATGGCCACAATATGTGCCAGCAGCCTTGCCCTGATGGACGCCGGTGTGCCCATTAGCGCACCGGTGGCGGGCATTGCTATGGGCCTTGTGAAAGAGGGGGACACCGTCATCGTGCTCTCTGATATCCTTGGTGATGAAGACCACGTGGGAGATATGGACTTCAAGGTAGCCGGCACACGAGAAGGCATCACCGCTCTTCAGATGGATATCAAGATTCAAGGCCTGACCAAGCCGATTATGCAACAGGCGCTTGACCAGGCACGCAATGGGCGACTGTTTATCCTGGGCAAGATGCAAGAAGCCATCAATGAACCGAGACAGGAAATATCGCCTTATGCACCCAAGATCATGACCATGCAGATCAATCCGGAGAAGATCCGGGATGTAATCGGAGCCGGCGGCAAAGTAGTAAGGTCCATCCAGGCAGAAACCGGCACTCGCGTAGAAGTGGATGACAGCGGGCTCATCAAGGTCGTTGCCGTAAACAAAGAAATGGGCGACAAGGCCGTCAAAATGATCGAGGGCATTGTCCAGGAAGCCGAAGTCGGCGCCATCTACGATGGTACCGTCCGCAAGATAATGGATTTCGGGGCGTTTGTGGAGATATTTCCGGGAACGGACGGGCTGGTGCATATCTCACAACTCGACTCAAAGCGCGTTCGCAAGGTAACCGATGTCTTAAAAGAGGGAGACAAGGTCCTGGTTAAGGTCCTTGAGGTGGATCGCGACGGCAAGATCCGCCTGAGCCGAAAAGCCGCCCTGGAGGAGCAAAAGGGTGCAAAAGAACTTTAACAAGACTACTCTTGACAACGGGATTAGAATCGTTACCAAGCAGATACCTCATGCCCGCTCGGTGTCCATGGGTGTTTGGGTCAATGTGGGCGCCCGTGATGAAAGGCCGGAAGAAAGCGGCCTTTCTCACTTCATCGAGCACATGATATTTAAAGGCACCCAAAGGCGAACCGCCATTCAAATCGCCAAGGAATTTGACGCCATCGGCAGCATCTGCAACGCTTTTACCACCAAAGAAAACACCTGTTATTACGCCAAGGTCATGGACGTGTACCTGACGACAATGGTGGATCTGTTGTCCGACATCTTTTTAAACTCGGTTTTCGATACCAGGGAAGTGGAACGAGAACGCCAGGTGATTCTTCAGGAGATTAAGATGTTGGAGGACAGCCCCGACGAACACATCCATGTCCTTCTGGCAAAGACCGCATGGAGAAGTCATCCTTTGGGCCGATCCATACTGGGCACCCCCGAAACAGTAGTCGGGTTTGCTTCCAACACACTGAAGGAATATTTCGGGCGTACCTACCAATCCGAGCGTATCGTGATTTCCGCAGCAGGCAACTTGGAACACCAATCCTTTGTGGAACTGACGGCCAGGGCTTTTGAGGTCGTTCGAAAGTTAGATAGTTTCCCTCAACGCACTCCACCGTCCATGGATAGAACGGTGGCCGCCCATTCGAAGAATTTGGAGCAGGTCCACATTTGCCTCGGCACGAGAGGGGTTCACGCCACAGATCCACGGCGTTATGCTTGCTCTGTTATGAATGTCATCCTGGGAGGCAATATGAGTTCCAGGCTCTTCCAGGAAGTGAGAGAACGCCGCGGCCTCGCCTATGCTGTTTATTCTTTTCTTTCGTTGTATTCAGACACCGGCATGTGGGGCGCCTACGTAGGCGTGGACAAGTCCAACACGCAGCAGGTGTTGGAGATCATAATCAGCCAGATGAAGAAACTCAAGGACAAACCAGTGGACAGTTCCGAACTTGAAAATGCAAAAGAGTATTTAAAGGGCGGAATGTACCTTGCTGCTGAAAACTCGGAAAACCAGATGACCCGCATTGCTCAAAGTGAGATCAATTTTGGCCGTTACATCCCCCTTAAAGAGGTTGAAGATGAGGTCGAAAAGGTCGCTGCCGAAGATATAATGGAACTTGCACACGATATTTTCAAAAACGAATCCGTCTCACTGACCCTCCTTGGACCTGTGGATGAAAATGGGATGTATGAAGGGATAGTGAACTTATAGCCAAATGTAAGTGCCTAAAGTGCCTAAAGTGAACTAAAGTGCCTAAAGTTAGAGGAGTAAATAGAGAGATCGTCAAAACAATTTGCAAATTGACGAACTCTGAACGAGAACCTCTTCAACACCTTTATCAATTCATCAACTTTAGCTCACTTTAGTTCACTTTAGTTCACTCTTTATTGAGCAGTTACGCAATCAATGACCAGTGACTAATGACTAATGACCAACCAAGTGCCCCAACAATCAAAATCCGCCGGCTCCGGCCCGAGCATGATTCCGATATTCCCCTGCCCCGTTACATGACCCCCAATGCCTCCGGTATGGATCTGTGCGCAGCCGTTGAAGGAGAACAGCTCCTTGAGGTGGGAGCTATTTCATTGATTCCAACCGGCATTGCAATGGCCATCCCGGACAGCTTCGAGGCCCAGGTTCGCCCCAGAAGCGGCCTGGCCTGCAAACACGGCATCAGCGTCATCAACACCCCCGGCACCGTGGATGCCGACTACAGAGGAGAAATAAAGGTCGGGCTCATCAATCTGGGTGTAAAACCATACACGGTTCGCCGCGGCGACAGGATCGCCCAGTTGATCATTCAGAAGGTCTATCAGGCACGGCTGGAAGTCGTGCACGTGCTTGACGAAACCGAGCGAAACGCGGGGGGGTTCGGTCATACGGGGACGTAGGGATGACCAGCATCTGTATACTCGCAAGCGGAAGCAAGGGAAACGCCATTTATGTTTCAAACGACAAGACCGCTATTTTGCTTGATGCCGGGCTGTCGGGCATCGAGATCGAGCGGCGCTTGCACTCAAGAGGCATAAACGCGGATTCTCTTGATGCCATTGTGGTCTCCCATGAACATACAGATCACATTCACGGCGTTGGCGTGCTGTCGCGCCGTTTTCGTCTTCCCGTCTACATAAACGAACCAACGCTTGCGGCTTCTGGAGACCAACTTGGCCCCATTCACGAGACCAGAAGGTTTCACCGCGGAATCGCCTTCTGCATAGGCAGCCTCTCTCTGCATCCCTTCACTGTCTCACACGATGCCGCCGAGCCTGTGGGATTTACTATTCAGGACGGCGGTGCAAAGATAGGTATTTCTACCGATCTGGGGGTCGCCACACAGTTGGTGCGCCACCACCTGATGGGATGCACCATGGTAGTGCTGGAAGCAAATCACGATCTTAAGATGCTGGAAGAAGGCCCCTATCCCTGGGAAGTCAAACAACGTATTCGAAGCCGTCACGGACACCTTTCAAACGAGGCGTCCCGCGATCTTCTGGGAGAAATCAGCCACAGCGCGCTCAGGCACGTTGTGCTTGCCCACATAAGCGAAACAAACAACCATCCCGAAAAGGTCATGTCCGTGATCGCAGAATCAGCACCTGATCATCTCACAAGCCTCACCGTCGCCAGCCAGCACACCCCAGGCGACGTTATCACCCTGGAAGGCTCCTAAAGGAAAGCGAAAAGGCCGGCACATCATTCGCATTAACGATCAATGGCGCATATGTTTTAAATGGGTTATAACCACCGCCGGGGCATTGGGGTCACGGGGCAAATGGGGAAGATTATCTCTCAATTAGGCTAATATCTTCGATAACCACGCCTTTGTCGACTTCTAGGTGGATGAGCTTCGTCAACTCTCAACGTGCGTTCTTGGAGCTCGGAACCGTTTAACGCTTGTCTTGCCCTATCAGCTTCCGATCGGCTAGACATTTCGACAAACCCAAAACCTTTCCCTTCAATAATAGTGACTTTCTCAACGTCACCATAATCGGCAAATAATTCTCCCAACTCATCACTAGTCACGGAATGACTAAGATTTCCCACATAAAGGTTCTTACCCTTCATAGAATCTCCTTTTCTAGTTTATCCCTCTCTGCTCAATGATGGTTCCTTTCAGTGTAGAAAGCAACATATAGATTCTAACCCCGTGTGGACTCAAAGACCGTGCCATCGTCAAATTTTCCGGTGTAGTGAACTTTGATGGTGTCACCATTCTCTGCCTGTGCCATTGTTTTCTCCTGTCGTGGTGTGGTTGTCAGAGTCCACCAGGTAATATTTTCGGACGCTGCAAATGATTAATGCTTGAGGGAGTTAGCCAAAAACTGCAGAGGCTTCATACAGCGGCATCAGCATCTCAAACAGCCGGGCAATATCGTCAGCGATCTCGACACCGTGAGTCACCACCTCGTCCTTCTCAACGATTTTGGCAATCTGCAAATCCACCCAGGTGCTGGCTGTCAGATCGTCGAGGAAGTCAGCCAGAGATTCAATCTCTTGCTCCTGGCCTTCATTAAACAAGCGCCACTTTCCTCCGGCCGACATTATGGTTCCGGTAAAGGCGCCCTCCTCCTTAATGTCGTAAATTGACAAATCATGTTCATATACGACTTTGTTAAGCCAGGAGTCGTTCTTGGCGTCTCTCAGCCAGGCAATGAAAGCATTCCAGTCATCTTTGGCGTCCTTTCCCTGGTTGGACCGCTCGATACAAAGGCCAAAATAGAGACAGTTTTCATCGAGTCGGGCAAAAAACTTTGCCTGAAGCCGGAAGTCATCGTGACGCCGGTGATTAAGATCGTCCCAGTGAATCGCAGAAAGCCCGTACCTTGGCCATGATGCAATGTCAAATTTGTCTGAGTTTAGGCGAACGGCCACCGCACCACCCAGACTGTCATAATGGCGCCAGGTTGCGCCTGCAACGTCTTCGGAAAAATCCTCTTCTTTCAAACCCGCAAATTTACTGGCATACTCTGAGGGCTGCGGTTGTTTGCGTTTTCCGCCTCTTTTGGTTCTTATCAGCGCCCGTTCTCCGTGCATACGCTCAATAATTCGGCTCTGCAAAGCTACAGTGGTTGTAACCTCCTCACCACTCTCCCAGCGGATACACATGGTATCTCTGTCAATGGCAAGAACCTTATAGACTCCCTTCATGTTTTCGTGTTCCTGGCCGATCTTGAATTCGATATCAGTCATTGATACAGATTTCCTTCTCTATCCACTCTCTTCTTCAGCGAAAGCGAATGCAAAATTGGTTCTCAGTTTCTTCACTATGCCATGCAAATATTTTACCCTTGACGACAGTGATAGACCATTCATTGTGGGTCTTGCTATTGATTCATTGAACCCGTTGCTTAAAAACTTTCCCTGGGGTGAACTTCACACTCTTGGAAGCCGGGATCTTAATCTTTTCTCCTGTCCTGGGGTTGCGACCTTCCCGTGCAGCTCTTTTAACAACCTCAAAGCTCCCGAAACCTATGAGTGAAAGAGAATCACCCTTCTCCAAAGCAGACGAAATACCCTCAAGGACAGCATTAACTGTTTCACCTGCAGCTTTTTGGGTGATACCTGCCTTATCTGAAACAAATCTTACTAAACCTTCCTTGTTCATTCTTTTCCTCCTTGCCTAGGTTTTGTCTGAATTGCGTGAAAAACTGACTAGAAAAAGCAAGCCCGGCATAACGGCCGGGCTCAGGACATCACGAGAATAGGACTAGTATCTGGAGTGCCTTGAGCTTTTCAACCGGTTGGTTCTCTGTTTTCTTTCACTCTCTCGACGTTTTCGACGGCGGCATTCGCTTGGTTTTTCATAGCTCATATTGGCCTTCAGTCGGCGGAAAACACCATCCTTCTGTAGTTTTCTTTTCAGGGTCTTCATGGCCTTCTCAAGATCGTTGCCGATGACCTTGACTTCCAGGCTACCAAACTCTCTCAAACCTATCTCTCCTTTCTTGCCATACCGAGCGTAGTTGGAAGGATTCTGAGACCCGGATAATAAGTGTGTGGGTGAAGTCCTAGTACGATTCTGTTATGCCTAAGGCCCGCTTACCAAGAACGCCGCCCACCACCCTGGCGTCCACCACCTGGGCCTCTTCCGCTTCGATGACCTCCGGAGCGAGGGCGAGCCTCATTAACGTTAAGTGTTCGCCCCTTCACTTCTTTCTCCTTCAGGTCGGTGATCGCGGACTCCCCATCAGCTTTACTGGGCATCTCCACGAATCCGAACCCTCTTGATTCGCCACTGTACCTGTCATTAATGATTTTGACGGATGTGACTTCCCCGAAGGCTTCAAACGCCTGTCGCAAATCCTCTTCGGTGACCTCACGCGACAAATTGCCTACATAGATATTCATTTTGACCTCCTTAAAAACACTTCTCGGCGCATCTAAGTTGTGGCTCCGAGTTCTCCTTGGAATGTAAGCCAGACTGTGACACGCCAGACACGGTTACCGATTTGCAAATGTTGAACCTATTCGTCATCGCCAAAATCATCTCACTGCTCTGGCAAAGGCTGAGGGCCGGGCCGTATCCCTGCAATATCCGGATCTTCATCACTAGTCCTCGGCCTTGCTTTGGCCCTACGCTCTTTAGCCTCTAGCCGCCTTGCTTCTTTGGCTTTTCGCCTGTCCAGACGCTTCATTTCCTTGTGACGTTTCCGAGGTGTGGGTCCCGACTTTTTTGCCATCTGCAACCTCTCTTGATTTCCGGCTTACATTTGCTGTCTCTATTTATCCGGGGAACAGCCAGAAGAGAAAAAAACAAGAATAACAAATAAGGCACTTCGCCTCACGTTGACGAAGTGCCTATAATGATCGAACAGTCCTACACTAGAGCCTGACGACGTTCTTTGCTGAAGGCCCTTTGGTGCCCTGTTCTACGTCAAAAGTCACCTGGTCGCCCTCAGCAAGTGTCTTGAATCCAGACCCGCTAATGGCGGAGTGATGGACAAACACGTCGGTGTCCCCATCCCGCTGAATGAAACCGAATCCCTTTTGGTCACTGAACCACTTCACGATTCCTTCTGCCATGGCGATTATCCTCCTTTTTTCTTCTTTCGTTCAGCTCTCAGGTGTTACTCTGGAAAAAGCTGCAGAATCGCATCTCCAGGCAAAAGATGGGATTGAAGCGTGTTCCAAAATAGGGATCCTGATTTCCGCACTCGATCCGGGTCCTTCACATGATAAGGGATGAAGGACAAGGCGATAGTTGAATCGATATATATTAATATATATTCCGTCCGTGGCTACATGTCAATGAAAACATCACGGGGTAAGGTAAGTTGGCCTGTCTGAAATCTGGGAAATCAAAATTAGTGTATGTATCCCGACAGTTACACGTGCGTTAATAGACAGAACGCGGCACACAATCCCAGGAAGATTGGGGACATTGACTATGTTGAATAACTCAATTGCGGTTGCAGACAGAATTGAGCCAACTATTCAGGAGAGCAAAGGGGAAATAAGTCAACACAGTCCCCTAAAACCTCCCTGGTGGAACCGAGAAAATCCATGGCTGCCCCGGACCGGCTTTGCAGTTTATCAAACACCTGTGTACGGGGAGCGACCGAGATGGCTCGTTATTAAAGTGGCAATGGTTGCTGATACTTAAGGGGCTACTGCAGCAGAATGCATCGAGCCGTTAGGCATACCGTCATTAAGCCGGATGAATTTTATGATTTTATGAACGCATCCATCTGGTCAATTCCACCTCAGATCTGTCGTGCGCATGACACAAAGCCTCTTCCACCAGACGACAGTGGCGCCCCATTGAGTCGGCATCGGTGGTATTTTGAAAGTACATCGGCTTATCAAAAAAAAACACCTGGCGGGCAAAGGGCAGAGGCAGGTACGCTTGATTCCAAGTTTTCTTGAACACGAACTTGCGCGAGGCGGCGACGCCTATCGGAAAAAGCGGCACACCTGTCTTTTGTGCCAACCGCACAACACCCGGCTTGCATTTGCCCCGCGGACCGCGGGGCCCATCAACCGCCAATCCGGCATTGTGTCCATCCCGGACCGCCTTGACCAGAGCCAAGAGCCCCCCCGCTGCACCGCGACTGGAAGAGCCGCGTGTGATCCGATAGCCCAGACTCCAGGCCGCCTTTGCCATGATTTCGCCGTCCTTTGAGTGACTGACAAGGATCGTTATCCCTAAGTTGCCCAAACGAGGGAGAAGCGCTATCTCATCGCCGTGCCAGTGGGCAAAGATGACTTTAGGCAAGGATTTAATCTGGTCAATGCCTATGGTTTTTGTCCGAACCAGTCGCGACAACAGCCACAATATCTTAGCCCCCCGGGCAGGCCATCTACCTACAAAACGATGTTTGAAAAAGTTCCCCATTTCAACGCCATCCGCTCACGACATGAAAGGCAGCCGGACATAACTAGTGCCCATCCATAAATGAATTTCAAAACTCTGGGCACTGATGTCAGTTTCCAATTCAGAAATGAGCAATTTT
>JABXJW010000015.1 GCA_013375395.1 Desulfobacterales bacterium | reverse complement strand
GCGAGCACTCGGAACCTTTCGTATTCTCTGACACCACGGCCAAATTCCGCCTCTTTGAAGGGCTTTTGAAAGAAAGGGATCTCAGCATTACCAAGGGGGGACGTTTTTACCACTTGACGGGAGGAAACGATAAGGGGATGGCGGTCCAAATTCTAAAAAGGCTTTATGCCGACACATACCCGGACAGAATGATCCTGACTGCCGGTCTGGGAGACAGCGCCAACGATATCCCAATGCTTAGGCATGTGGACATGCCGGTTGTAATCAGGAAAAAGACCGGAGAATGGGAGCGCATCCAGGGGATCGACTCTGTTGTCTATTCAGACAAGGCCGGCCCAACGGGATGGTCTGAAGCGATTCAGACTATCTTATCGGAAGCCTTGGCTGACATTGGCACAAAGGGTGTTTGACCTTGATGTTTCTTCGATCTTATGCTAGTTTTTCGGGCACTTTTTTTCTTGGACTTTCAAGTGTGAAGGAGTCTGATAAGGTGGCCAAGATAAGAATTGCGATCGTGTGGGTTGGAAACTGTGCAAGTTCCCTGGTGCAAGGCACAGCTTACTATAGGGACAAAAAAGACCGAGCCCGTTCAATCAGTCCTGGCCAAAAGGCTTGAGCCGGATAATATACACATTGGCCCCAGCGACTATGTGCCGTGGCAACGTGACAATAAGGTGTGCTTCATAAGGCTTGAAGGCAAGCTCTTTGGCGACGTGCCCATGGATTTGGAACTGCGGCTTTCCGTAGAAGACTCTCCCAATTCCGCCGCTATTGCAATAGATGCCATCAGGTGTTGCAAGCTTGCACTAGACCGAGGGAAAGGAGGCGTTCTTTACTCTGTGTCTGCCTACTTCATGAAGCATCCGCCTAAGCAATTTTGTGATGACGATGGATTCAGGATGACCGAAGACTTCATCGAAGGCAAAAGAGAGGATTAAGGTTGAATGCGCCTGAGGACAGGGATGAAGGTCCGGCAGCTCCACGAATAGACGGTGAGTACTGGACACTGACGGTCTGGGTGAAAAGTTGGGCAGACGTCATACTTGACCCTCTTGCTCGTTTGCTGGCCCGCCTGGGAGTGCAACCCAACCTCCTTTCCGTGATCGGTTTCTTTGCCGCATCCGCTTCCGGAGCGCTTATAGCAGCAGGCCATATCTATTACGGCGGTTGGTTGCTTCTTTTCTCCGGCCCTTTTGACGCCCTGGACGGCGCCCTGGCCCGAACAGCAGGTCTTGAGACACGGTTCGGCGCCTTCCTGGACTCCTTCATAGACCGATATTCAGAGGTAGTTGTTCTCTTTGGTATCTTTTGCTGGTCCATCCTTCATGACCGCCACATCCTGGAGCTGTTTACATTTCTAACCTTGGTGGGCTCATTGATGGTCAGTTATGCCCGCGCCAGAGCCGAGGGGCTGGAAATCTCATGTAGAGTGGGGTTTTTCACGCGTTTGGAACGATTTATTATTTTGACCATCATATTGCTGACCGAGCAACTTCCAGTCGGGCTTTTTGTCCTTGCTTTATTGACGAATTTTACCGCCCTGCAACGGATGTTCTACGTTTATAGGCAATCGCAGCATCAGTAGTTATGAAATCGCTGCACGATTTTATAGAGGTGTAATGATGTATTCCAGAATGCTTGTGCTTCGGTTTCCAAAGACGGAAGTTGAAAAAGCGATCGTTTGTTTCCTTGCCAGTGACTTCAACCTAACATTCAACATTCTTAAGGCGACCATCCTGCCCCGCAAGGAAGGGGTCATGGTCATGGAGCTGTCCGGGACCAGAAAGAACTTCAACAAAGGGGTTCAATACCTGAAAGAGCATGGTGTGCAGGTGCAGCCGGTCGGCCAGGACATCAAGCGTAACAAGGCGAAGTGCACACACTGCGGAGCCTGTATTGCAGTTTGTCCCACAGCTGCTCTGTCCATCGTGCGGCCGGAGATGAACGTTGTTTTCGATCACAAGAGATGCAGCGTATGCGGCCTTTGCGTGCCGGCCTGTCCCCCCAGGGCCATGGAGGTTCGCACCGTAGGAAACACGGGCTTAAAGTGAAGGTAACAATTCAGCAATTGACCCTGGCGCTTCGCTTCAGGGTTATGCACGGAAGAAACTCAAAAAACTGTAAGAATTTAGCCTTTTGAAAGGCTGGCGGCTTCAACGGCGATCAAATTTTAATTCGTGTAAAACTCGCG
The DNA here is from genome assembly GCA_013375395.1 of Desulfobacterales bacterium. GTDB lineage: Bacteria > Desulfobacterota > Desulfobacteria > Desulfobacterales. The sequence continues at coordinate 31,069 of JABXJW010000015.1, read as the reverse complement.
TCCAAGTGAGCGTAAAGAAAGAACAGCTGTAACTCCTCAGGTTCAAAGTTCCAAGGTTCACGGTTCAAGGTTCAAGGTTAGAGAGCGATGAATGCGGAGTTTATGCGGTTTTTGCGATACGCCAACCGTGAACCCGACAACCTGAGTAGTTACACACAAATTAAAATCTAAGTATCATTTTTGCCTTATGAAACAATCGGATTCGAGGGAGCTGCAATGACAATCAAATTTTGAACCGGGTAACTGTCTGAGGGGCTTAGTGAGCTTTGAGAAAGAACGGGTAACTGGAGGGACCGCACTTAACTGCTCAAAAAGAGCGAATTTTCCTGGTTCGATTTAACAAGTGAATGCAGTTCGTTCTCTAGGCTCACTTAGGCCCGAGTTTTACACGGTTCAAAATTTGATTGTCATTGCAGCGACCGTATTTCCAAAGACCTAAATTGTTACAAACTTAACCGCCGTTTCAGCCTGTTTCATTCTGTTTATTTCATAAGGCCAAAATGATGCCGGGCGTTCAACTTTCAGCTTTATAAAGAAGGCCAGTAAGGTTTTTGAACCCGGAGCACTTCTTCTATAATGGGAGGTGCGCTCGCCTGTTCAAGGGATTCAAGATCCCCTTTTGTGAGCACACTTTCCTGTGCAAGCTCCTTCAGCACGGCCTTTACTGACTCGCGCAGCCCTCCCAAATGGTAGCCCCCCTCCAGTGTGATAGCGAGCTTCCCGGAGCAATACGTATTTGCGAGGTCCATTATGATACGCGTGAATGATGCATAGCCCTTTGGGGTTACCCGCATTCCCCCGAGGGGATCTTCGACGTAGGTGTCAAAGCCGGCAGATACAAGGATAAACTCTGGCTTGAAGGCGGCAGCAATCGGGCAAAGGATTTGTTTGAAGATCTGGTAAAACTCAGCGTCTCCATGTCCAGGTTGCAGGGGGACATTGACGGTAAATCCCGTGCCGTCCCCACTGCCTACTTCCCTCAGGTTGCCGCTTCCGGGATAGTAGGGAAACTGGTGGGTGGAAAAATAGAGGACGGCAGGGTCTTCGTAAAAGGTGTGCTGGGTGGCATTGCCATGGTGTAAGTCCCAGTCTACGATGAGGACCTTAATCACTGAATAAGTATTCATGGCATAACGGGCGCCAAGTGCCACATTGTTGAAGAGACAAAACCCCATGGCCCGGTCTTTTTCTGCATGATGTCCGGGTGGTCTTACCAGGGCAAAACCATTTTGTACCGTGCCTTCAAAGATCTTGTCGATGAGGGAGAACAGGCCGCCGGCCGCCAGTTTGGCCGCCTGATACGATAATGCCGTCGCCTGGGTGTCGGGATCGAGCGACACCTGAGGCTTGCCGTCCGTGCCGGTGACCCTTTGGATATAAGACTCGCTGTGGACCCATGCCAGTTCGTCGTGGATAGCGGCACGAGGGGAGATGGCAACAAATCTCCCCGCCATATCGGCCTGATCCAGCATGTCATAAACGACCTGAAGGCGCTGCGGGCTTTCAACATGAGGAAGGCCGGAAAGATGCTCTTTGTAAAGGTCGTCGCGAATGATGCCTGTGCTTGAGGACATAGGGCCCTCCCAACTGTTGGACATTAGTCAATAACTATTTACCAATGACCAGTGACTAATGACCTCTTTAGCGCCCACCGGCGCCTTTAGATCTGATCTTTCAAGCAGCACACACCTGGCCGCCGCTTTGCCGGTTGTGTTTGGCCAGACGCTCCAAAAACCTCCTGAACCAGCTTTTCTTTTGACTTTGTTTGAGCCTTTTTGACGTCTTGTTTGTTGTCACGACACTATTTCTTGTGGCTTCGCGATTTTGAGATCATTACAATTCAAATACCGGTGTCCTCCTGGGATGTCAACAGCCCCTTGAAAAGTTTTTCCTCTTGACAACGTTGTGCAAGAAACAGCACAATTACTCAGGTCATACACCTATAAGAAACTCAAGAACGGTTCCGCCCATGAGTACCAAAGAACACAAAGCCGGGACACCAAAGTCACTGAACCTTGCCATCCTTACGGTCTCTACCACTCGCAGCCTCGCCGATGACAAGAGCGGGCACTGGATAAGGAAGCAAGCCGAGAAAAAGGGCCACGGCGTTGTCTTTCATCAGGTGGTGCCTGACGATAAAGACAGGATCGCCGACAAGATCCGCACGGTCATTTACGATCACAACCCTCATGCGATCCTCGTGACCGGCGGTACCGGAATCGGCCCTGCTGATGTGACCATTGAGGCGGTCCGGCCCATGTTCACCAAAGAACTGACCGCCTTCGGCCCCCTCTTTAGCCAGCTAAGCTATGAAGAAATTGAGTCTGCCGCCCTGCTGTCACGGGCCACGGCAGGTATTATCGGTCAAACTCTCCTCTTTTGCATGCCGGGAAGTATCAAGGCGTGCAAACTCGCGTGCAAAGAACTCATCTTCCCTGAACTGGGCCACCTGATAAGGCATGTCCAGGAGGGTTAGGCGTAGCCCTTAGTTATGAAGTTCGTGTTTTTTCCGGCAGAAAATTTTTGCCATGTTCAACAAAAAGTGAGCTAAAGTGCCTAAAGTGTCTAAAGTGAGCTAAAGTTAATGTGCACGCCTTCGGCGTGGTCAGTCTTAAAAACAGGTTGCGCTGAAAGCGCATTCCTTAACTTTAGGCACTTTTAACTTTAGTTCACTTTAGGCACTTGTTCGAGTTAGATTTGACTTTATTTTCTAAGTCTTAAGCTATTCTTGTTTGGTTCCGGGTTATCCGGGTTATGGAGGGATAATATGAAATTTTCCCGTCTCTTCGAATCGGGCAGCATAGGTGAGTGCCGTCTCAAGAATAGAATCATCATGTCCCTTTTTCCCACCAAATACGCTACTGAGAGCAAGGTTAACTCGAGGATGGCAGAGTTTTATCGGGCCAGGGCCAAAGGCGGCGTGGGCTTGATCGTACTGGACTGTCCGTGCCTCGATTATCCGAGGGCCTACAAAGGCCCTCAAGAACTTCGCTTTGACACCGAAGAATACGCCAATGGCATATCAGAGCTTCTCGATGTCATTCATGCAGAAGGGGCCAGGGCCTTTATGCACCTCAATTATCCAAAGGAGAGGACTTTTGAAAAAGAGGTTCCCGGCGCCAAGAAAAAGGGTGATGTTTGGGTCGTTTCTCTGGCAAATGCAATGTCTTCCCAAGAGGCAGTCGAGATCATCGACATTATGGCCAATGGGGCCAAGAGGGCGAGGCAGATCGGCTACGATGGAGTGGAAATCCAGGCGAGCTACGGCGACCTGATTGCACAGCTCCTTTCTCCGCTTTCAAATAAACGCAAAGATGAGATGGGAGGGTCGTTGGAGAACCGTACCCGGTTTCTGACCGAATTGATCGGTAAAGTGAAAAGGTTTGCCAGCCGGGATTTTCCGGTGATGATCAAGCTGGTCTGTGACGAGTTTGTCGAAGGTGGATTGTCTGTTGAGGATGCCAAGGACATAGCCGTGCTGGTCGAGGCAGCGGGGGCTGATGCCATCGTGGCCAACGCGGGTAATAAATCGACCAAGTTTGTAACGATCCCTTCACACGAGAGCCAGCCGGGGCCATTGGTCGATCTGGCAGCACAGATCAAGGCCTCGGTCAAGATCCCAGTGGCGGCCATAGGAAAGATAAATACACCGAATATTGCCGATGACATCATTGCCAAGGGGAAGGCTGATTTTGCGGCCATGGCCCGTGCCCTGGTTGCTGATCCTGATTTTGCCCGAAAGGCTGAATCGGATATGACAGCCGATATCCGTGGATGCGTCTACTGCCTGGAGGACTGCGCACAGAAAGGGGTCCCAAAATTGGGAAGAGCCTGCACGGTCAACCCCTTTGCCGGCCTTGAGTATTGCTTGAAGATCTCTGCTGCTGAGAAAAAAAAGAAGGTGCTGGTGGCCGGCGGGGGACCGGCCGGTATCCAGGCCGCCATCATAGCCGCACAGAGAGGACACGATGTGGAGCTGTGGGAGAAGGATGCCGCCCTCGGAGGCCAGGCCAGGCTTGCCGGTCTTGCGCCTTTTAAAGAAGAAATGTCGGAACTCCTCCGCTATCTGAGACACTCTCTCAGCAAAACCCAAGTCCGGGTTTGTCTCGAACGTCGAGCCGAAGTCTCCGATATTGTCGATCTTAGTCCGGACGTAGTGATTGTGGCCACGGGTTCGCGCGCAGGCCGCCCGGCCATTGCCGGTGCTGAATCTGATATGGTTTGCGATGTCCGGCAGATATATGAGCAAAAAATTGCCCCAGGCCGAAAGATAGTAATTATAGGCGGAGGTGATACCGGTTGCGAGACAGCCGACTGGCTGGCCGGTCCTGAAAAAGAGCTGACGGTAGTGGAAATGTTGCCTCAAGTGCTTTCCAAGATGAAAAAGATACCTCGCGAACGACTCCTTTCAAGGCTTTCTGAAAAAAGAGTGACCATTTTAACTGAAACTCAAGTTGCCTCTATTGAAAAAAATAGTGTGCGTCTCAAAAACAAAGACGAAAAAGAGCTTGCGCTTGAGGCAGACCAGGTGATATTGGCTGTTTGCCCGGAGCCGGAAAACAGTCTTTTGACGGACCTGAGGGGAAAGATCAAGGAAGTCATCGGTGTGGGGGATGCAGCCTGTGTCGGAAATCTCGGCTCGGCATTAAGGAGCGCCACAGAGTCGGCACTGAGGATCTAAGTGTATATAAAAGTTAGTTCGCTTCGCTCACAATTGGAATACTGGGATGTTGGGTTTAATAGCCCAAAATATCAACGAATTACGCATCATTGCATTTTCTCGGGTTATCGTGAAACAGTTCCAAATGAGTCTAAAGGCTTGTCCCGCACATTCCGATAACAAGGACGATAAGACATTGTGAAAAAGGCAAACCTCCCGAAAGCGCGGGATGCAAAGTCTCCGGCCCGACAATGATGGGCAACGGGACTGCACGGGTGGTAGAGCATACAATAGGCGAACTCATTTTCTTTCTCGAAGAGGATGGGGTTTTGTATGGATAGCGTGTGACTCAAGGAGGTTCAAATTAAAATGGATGAATGCCGCAATAGGGACGTTGATATGCGTTTTCGATTCGCCGAACAAATCATAAGGTTTTGGAAAAAGTCCAAGCAAAGAGATGAACGCAACTCGCTGCATGCAAGTGAATCCCAGGGGAACATAGGATGTCAAGATCAGCAATCCGAACGACCTGTTTCCTGAAGACTATATGGCGCCGTTTACCCTTTTTTGGACAATTCCTCTTCTTAAGGATGTCCCCAAGCTGCCCCTAATCTATAGAAGCCCACAACCTGATCCTTGTGACTTGTTATGGCCTGCCTAACCCCCCTAGGCTGCCTGCAAGCGATATCTCCAAATACAGCATTTCATGAAGAGAAATACTGTATTTACCCTATTGACCTCAAAAGCATTTTAGAAAGTATGCGATATTGGGGGCATGCAACCCACCATATGCGCTTCGATCTCTGGAGGCCGATCTTGACGTGGGGCTTCTTTTGCCTTGTAACGTCATTGTCTATGAAACCGACGATAAAAAATCCTGTATTTCAGCCCTCAATCCCGTTTTTGCTCTCGAGATAATCCAAAGTGAGAAGCCAAGAAATATTGCCGAGGAGGTTTCGGTAAAATTACAGAAGGTTATCGAAAAGGTTGCAAAAGCTGGACATTAAAACGCTCCTTACGCCGAGGAGAGATGTCAATACTTCAAAGATACCATTTTTCTCCTTTGTTCAGGTAAACAGGCCGGCACGGTCGAGGCTGCGGTATTGGATCGCTTCTGAGACATGATGGACGGCAATCTGCTCGGCTTGCTCAAGATCGGCTATGGTCCTTGCGATCTTGAGTATCCGGTTGAATGCCCTGGCAGAAAGCCCGAGTTTGTCGATGGCTGTTTCAAGGAGGCTGTGGGAATCGCCGTCTATGGGGCAATATCTTTTGATCTGCCGGTTTGTCATCTGGGCATTGCAGTGAATCTTGGTCCGTTTGAGCCTTTCAGACTGTATGGCGCGAGCCTGCCTTACCCGCTTTCTTACGGCAGCAGAGCTTTCTGCTTCATACTGACCGGAAAGATCCTTATAGCGCACGGCCGGAACCTCTACATGGATGTCGATGCGGTCCATGAGCGGGCCCGATACCTTTGACCGATACCGATAAATCCTCGCATGAGTGCACGTGCACTCATGATTGGGGTCGGAAAAGTAACCGCACGGGCAGGGATTCATGGCAGCCACCAGCATGAACCTTGCCGGGTAGGTGATGCTGGTAAGGGCTCTGGCGATAGTTACGCGGCCGTCTTCCATGGGCTGGCGCAGCACCTCAAGTACATTTTTTTTAAACTCCGGAAGTTCGTCGAGGAAAAGAACTCCGTTGTGGGCAAGGCTTACCTCGCCCGGCCTGGGGATATGACCCCCGCCTATGAGGCCGGCATCTGAAATGGTGTGGTGCGGGGAGCGAAAGGGCTGTTGCGTAATCAAGGCCCGGTCCTTTTTCAGCATCCCTACCACGCTATACACCTTTGTCGTTTCAATGGCTTCCTCAAACGTGATAGGGGGCAAGATAGTGGCCAGACGCTTGGCCAGCATGGTCTTGCCGGCGCCGGGCGGGCCTATCATAATCATGTTATGCCCGCCGGCTGCTGCCACCTCCAAGGCCCGCTTTGCATGCTCTTGGCCTCTTACCTCGGAAAAGTCAATGTCATCTGATGGGGGTTGCTCAAAAATGCTCTGCACATCGATCGATTCCGCGCGTATGGCACTCAAGCCGCAAAGGAACTCCACCAGTTCGGCCAGGTTGACAACCGGAAGAACTCCTATGCCGTTTACCACACTGGCTTCCTTTGCATTGTCCTTTGGTACTATAATGCCGCGAAGACCGGAATTTTTGGCTGATAATGCAACCGGCAGTGAGCCCCTGATCGGCTTGATGCGTCCGTCAAGGGAGAGTTCGCCCAGGATAAGGTATTCGGAAAGTATGTTTCGGGGTACAATGCCTGTGGCTGCCAGGATGCCGACGGCTATGGGAAGGTCGAACCCGGTTCCTTCCTTCTTGATATCGGCGGGCGCCAGGTTGACGGTGATCCGATCGTCCGGAAATCTGTAACCGGAATTGTTAATAGCAGATTTGACACGGTCTTTGCTTTCCTTGACAGCAGCCTCAGGCAGACCTACTGTATGAAAACTCGGCAAACCGCGCCTGATATCGACCTCCACATCGACGATATAGGCATCAACGCCGAGAACAGCGCTGCTCAAAGCCCTGGCAAGCAATATGCCTCCACTGGGTATTTTGGCCTTTAAAAAAAAAGCTATTTGGGGTAGAAAAGAAAGGAGTAAAATGAGCGCTTCGTGTACATATGGGCCATATGCTTGATGCTTGAGCCGCTCACTTCAAGCCTAACACTGCGATTTTACAACGTATAACAGAGAGTTTTCTCAAAAGCAAGCATTTTGTTGACACCAGTTATGTGGGTGGCTGCGGCATTCCCTGAGTGAAGGCGCTTTGTTGCAAAAAGGACACGGCTTTCAAGAGCAGTGAATGTTTTTCTACACACACAGTAGCTGTAGCGTGAAATAACATGACATCGGCAAGAGATTTGGTTGTGAACCAATTTTGTGTTTATTCAAGAAGTTGCATATTAATGGCCGTTTTCAAGCCGGGTTTGCCTCTGGTATGTTTATTGCATGAAAGGTTTTCTAAAACTATTTTGTTTCTTATGCATCTTTGTAGGAATATACGATTTTTGCCTTTACAAAGAAGCAATTTTTGAATAAAGGATGCGCGATATGTATACTCATCAGCGCACAGTGGCCCGCCCTGTTCAATGCACCGGCATAGGACTTCACTCCGGCAAGAAAGTGACTTTGACCATCAAGCCTGCGCCGGCCAACCACGGCATCAAATTCGTACGTACCGATCTCCTCCACAAGCCTGTTATTAGCGCCCATTTTCGCAATGTGGTTGACACGAGCCTGGCCACGACACTTGGGACCGATGGCGTGATTATATCCACCGTCGAACATCTGATGGCCACTTTTGTCGGCCTCAGCATAGATAACGCCTTGGTGGAGATGGATGCCTATGAGGCCCCTATCATGGATGGTAGCGCCGGGCCTTTTACGGCCATGCTGAAAGAAGCGGGGATCAAGGCCCTGCCTGGCAACAGATATATGTTCGTCGTGAAGAAACCGATCGAGATGCTGGATGAAGACAAGAAGGTCGGGCTTTATCCGTCAGACACCCTTAAAGTTACCTGTTCCATAGATTTTCAACATCCATTGCTAAGACATCAGTCATATTCCATTTCACTGATTGATGGCCAATTTGAGAGGGAAATCAGCCGGGCCAGGACCTTCGGCTTCCTCCGTGAGGTCGACTACTTGAAACGGAATGGATTCGCCCGTGGCGGGTCCCTGGAAAATGCGGTGGTTATTGACGCGGACAGGATTTTGAACCCTGAAGGGCTTCGGTACAAAGACGAGTTTGTCCGCCACAAGATACTGGACTGCATCGGTGACCTCTCCCTTCTCGGTATGCCTATTATTGGCCATATTGTAGCTCACAAATCGGGCCACGCCCTCAATCATGCCCTTCTGAGAAGATTCATAGACGAAAAGTCCTGTTGGGAAACCTTGGAAGCCTCGGTTGCCATACGCTGAGGTCCTCCATCCTTACTCCTTTAAATCCTTGCAATTTAATGCCTGATTGGCTATTGTATTAAAAGGTTTGCTTCTATCGGCCACGCTGCTCGTTAAGTTGCGTGCCGGTTGGGTCTTTTCGTGAATTTTTGAGGTAAAGCTTTCCATGAGAAAAAAGGTCTGGATATTTACCCTGTGTGCGTACCTTTTGGCCTCGGGGTCGGCCTGGGGTCAGGATGCCAGGATAACCGAGGTCATTGTGACCAACACCAGGGATGACCTCATCTTGTATTTTAGAGTTAGAGGGTGTTTTACGGAGGATCTTGAGCAGGCCATCCTAAGCGGCGTTCCTACGACCTTCACGTTCCTGGCCTTGCTGGACCGGGTGCGAAATTTTTGGAAAGACAAAAACATTGCCAGATTGGAGATCCACCACACGGTAAAGTACAACAACCTGAAAAACGAGTTTGTCATTACCAGTAGCGAGGGCAATGGAAGGCCGATTGTGGTAAATTCTTTATCCGAGGCCAAGAGTATCATGGCGGAAGTGGGGAATCTCAGAATTGCCAAGCTTGAAACCCTTGAGAAAGACCTTCGCTATCAGGTAAGAATAAAGGCCGAACTCAGCAAGATCACTCTACCTTTTTACCTCCATTACGTGTTTCGGTTCTTTCTGTTTCTTTGGGATTTTGAAACCGATTGGTACACTACCGACTTCATGTATTAAAGCCAAATTCCCATGTGTCCAATCTCGCAACAAGAAGCCAAACGCAGAAAGCGTGAACGGATCATTATCCTGATCCTTTTAACCTTGGTATGCCTGTTCACCTATTTGGAAACTAAGGTTGTGCGCTTTGGGGCTGGACTGCCTCTTTCCAATACGATTATCACGTTCGTCCTCATCAACGTCAATATGCTTCTGTTGTTGATGTTGACCTTTCTGGTCTTCAGAAACATCGTTAAGCTCCTCTATGACCGGAAGCGCAAAGTGATGGGGACCAATCTGCGGACAAAGCTTGTGGTGGCCTTTGCCGGCCTATCCCTGGTTCCGACTGTTCTTCTGTTCTTCTTTTCAGTCCAGTTCATCACCTCCAGTGTGGCTTTTTGGTTCAATGTGCCTGTGGAACAGTCCTTGGAAAAGTCTTTAGAGGCGGGCAAACAGGTATACAGGCATATTGCGGACAACAACCGCTTCTTTCTTGAGCGGATTGCTTATCAAATCGTGGGCCGGGACTTGCTGGGCAACGAAAATAAAAAGATCCTCAGACACTATGCGCGGGTTGTGCAGGGAGCTTTCAATTTACAGGCCATTGAGATCTACTCTATCCGCTCTGAGCGGCTGGCCGTGGCACTGGATGCAGACCTGGAAGGGACGCCATTGGAGCCGGTATCGACAGGTGACATTCAAAAGCAATTGCATGAGAGCGATTTTTTGACCCTGACAGGATTGCTTCCATCGGGAGAGATGATCAGGACCCTTGGATGCATCCCGGTTAACGCAGGCCCGGACAAGGCCCTGGGGGTCGTTGCCGTGACCACCATTATTCCCCCGGGCCTTTCGCAAAACATGGCGGCCATTTCCCGGGGGTTTGATCAATATCAGCAGATGAGGATGCTCAAAAACCCCATCCAGACAAGTCACTTGGTGACCCTGTCTATTGTGGCTCTGCTGATCATATTCTGCGCCACGTGGCTTGGATTCCACCTGGCAAAGAGTTTGACCATCCCTATCCAGGGTCTGGCGGAGGGGACGCGCCGCGTGGCCGAAGGAGACCTGAACTTTATGATAGATATGGTTGCCGATGACGAGATGGGCACCCTGGTTAATGCCTTTAACAAGATGACCCGGGATCTGAGGTCGGGAAAGCAACAGCTTGAGCTGTCGACCCAGGAACTTAAGAAAAGGAACCTTGAGATTGAACAAAGACGTATCTACATGGAGGCTGTCTTGCGGAATGTGTCTACCGGTGTTATCTCGCTTGATGCCAAGGGGGGGTTTACGACCATCAACAAATCGGCAGAAAAGATGCTGGGCTTGCAAGGGGACGAGATATTGAATCGAAGCTACAAGAAGCTTCTCAAGCCCCAACACTTGGCATTGGCTGAGGAGCTGTTGGAACAACTGGACAACAGTCCCGGACTTTCGGCGGAAAGGACTATGAGGTTGACCATTGGTCAAACGACCCGCACCTTTGTGGTCCACGCAACCGGCCTTAGAGACGAAAAGGATCATTATATGGGTACAGTGGCCGTTTTTGATGACATGACCGAGATTGAAAAGGCCCAAAGGATGGCGGCCTGGCGCGAGGTGGCAAGGCGCATAGCTCACGAGGTAAAAAATCCGCTGACTCCCATCAAACTTTCCGCCCAAAGACTAAGGCGTAAGTATAGCCATCAAATTCAAAGGGATAGTTTGATTTTCATAGAGTGTACGCAGACTATTATTGATCAGGTAGATCAGATCAGAAACCTTGTGAACGAGTTTTCTTCATTTGCCCAACTGCCGGCGTCAAACCCTGAGCCATGCAACCTGCCCGATATTGTCGAAGATGCTGTAGCACTTTACCGGGAAGCACATCCCCATATCTTATTAGACATCGACACGCAGTCGGATATCCCGCTGCTGAATTTAGACCGAGCACAGATGAAGCGCGTGATGCTTAATCTGATTGACAATGCGATTGCATCCATGGACGGGCAGGGGGCGATTGCCGTCCGACTAACCTTTGACCCGATTTTGAAATTTGTACGAATGGAGGTAATTGATACAGGGACCGGAATACCGCCTGAGGACAAGGTTCGTCTCTTTGAACCTTATTTTTCCACAAAGAAGGCCGGCACAGGGCTGGGGCTGCCTATTGTTAACACAATTATTGAGGATCACAATGGCTTCATTCGAGTCCAGGACAACCACCCAACCGGCACAAAGTTTATTGTGGAATTGCCGGCGTAGTTGGTCATTAGTCACTGGTCATTGGGATGGGAGACTTCAAGCTTCCAGATGTCCTTAACAAGCAGGTAATGGTCCTATTGGGATGGTGGTCATCACGGCTCCGGCGGCTACATGGGGTTTTGGGTTGTTTGCCGACTACTAACTGCCGATTATTGACCAATGACTAATGACCATTGACCAATGACCTCAAAGGAGATGATCTATGTTTCCTACAATACTGGTTGTGGACGATGAAGCCACCATATTGCAGTCTCTGAGCGGCATCCTTTCCGATGAAGGGTTTGAGGTTCTGACAGCTTTGAACGGATACGAAGCCTTGAAAATCATAGAGCAGGAATCTCCGGACCTGGTCCTTTTGGACATCTGGATGCCGGGTATGGACGGTATAGAAACACTTCGGGAAATCAAGGATGCCAACCCCTTTCTCCAGGTGGTTATTATTTCCGGTCACGGAACCATTGAGACCGCCGTTAAGGCAACCAAGTTGGGAGCCTATGATTTTATCGAAAAACCCCTTTCCATTGATAAGGTCACAGTAACCATCAATAATGCTCTCAACTTCCGGCGACTGGAGGAGGAGAATCGGTTTCTACGCAAAAAGACACTCGAAAAACATTCCATTACAGGCAACAGTCCTCCCATCCAGGCACTGAAGAAGCAGATTGCAGTTGCTGCTCCCACCAATGCCTGGATCCTGATTACGGGCGAAAACGGATCTGGAAAGGAGCTTGTGGCCCGCACAATTCACCAGATGAGCGACCGAGCTGATAAGCCCATGATCGATGTGAATTGCGCCGCCATTCCTGACGAGTTGATCGAAAGTGAACTCTTCGGGCATGAGAAGGGGGCATTCACAGGAGCTACCAGCAAGAAGCGAGGCAAATTCGAGGTAGCCGATAAGGGTACAATCTTTTTGGATGAGATAGGAGACATGAGTCTGAAAACCCAGGCCAAGATTCTTCGAATTTTGCAGGAACAGAAATTCGAACGGGTGGGAGGCACCAGGACCCTGACCGTGGATGTACGGGTGCTGGCGGCAAGCAACAAAGACCTGGAAAAGGAGATTGAAACTGGGTCCTTTCGGGAGGATTTGTATTATCGATTGAATGTCATTCCCATCAAAGTGCCCCCTTTGCGCAATCGCCCTGAAGACATCCCCTTGCTGGTTGAGACTTTCCTGAAAGAATTTTCTCAAGAGGACCACCGCAGCCAAAAGACCGTGACGCCCCTGGTCATCGAACACCTGAAGGCTTGCCGGTGGCCCGGCAATGTTCGCGAGTTGAAAAACTTGGTGGAGCGACTGGCCATCATGACGCAATCAGAAGTCATCGACGGAGAGGATGTCCCTCCTTCATACAGGCAGCGGGATGCCGTGACACAGGATTTCAACTTATTTGATATGGGCGCCTTGAAAGAAGCAAAGAAGGAATTTGAAAAGGCATATATCCTCAGAAAGCTCTCGGAGAATGGTAACAACATTTCTCAAACCGCAGATGCAATCGGCATTGAAAGGAGCCACCTGTACAAGAAGATAAAGTCTTTCGGCATCAGCTTATAAGATCGCTTCGCGATCTGTAAGAACTTAGCTCGCTTCGCTCACAATTGGAATACTGGAATATTGGAATACTGGAATATTGGAATACTGGAATATTGGAATACTGGAATATTGGAATATTGGGTTGAAGAGGATTTTGGTCTTTTTATCTTGTACATTATTCCAGTATTCCAGTATTCCCTGATAGAGCGTCCAAGACGGCCAATATATAGCTATACTTTCAATAGGTTGTAGAAATTCCGAGACGTTAATTTAGCCTTTTGAAAGGATGGCGGCTTCGACGGCGATCAAATTTTGATTCATGTAAAACTCGCGTCTAAGTGAGCGTAAAGAAAAAACAGCTTATCCCTCTTAAATAAGGCCGCCAGGGTCGGCACTTTGTCCTGCACTCAAAAGACACCCAGCACCTGACTGTTCTTTCTTAATCCGCCTGCGGCGGACTCAGACAGTTACACGAATTAAAATTTAACCGCCGTTTCAGCGTGTTTCATTGTGTTTCTTTCATAGGGCTAAAATGATACCGCGATTTTATTAGGAGTGCCCGTGAGGGTTATCGGTGGCGCCCTAAAGGGCAAAAAGCTTTACCCCCCCAGCGGCCTTGCAATCCGCCCTACCACAGACTACCTGCGGGAATCGATCTTTGACATCCTTGCAGATTGTGTGGAAGATGCGGTTGTGCTTGACCTGTTTGCCGGAACCGGGAGTCTCGGGATAGAGGCCCTTAGCCGAGGCGCTGCTTCAGCGGTCTTTGTTGACACCCGTCCACAGGCCATCAAGACCGTCGCTCGAAACATTTCCGCTTGCGGCCTCCAAGAGAGATGCACCGTGGTGAGAAGAGATGTCCTGCGCGGTTTGAACTTCCTAAAGTCAATCGGGCATGCTTTTGACCTGGTTTTTATTGACCCTCCGTATGATCAAGGATTTGTGGAGCGCACCCTCCGCCTTCTGGGCCGGGCCGAGTGTACGGTCGAGGGAGCCTCTATTGTTGTCGAGCACAGCATACGTGAAACTCTCCCTGAAAAGGTGGCACGTTTGAATAGAGCCGACGAGAGGCGGCACGGGAACACCCTTGTTTCGTTTTACAGGTTTGTGTTATGATTTCAATTGAACTTAGTTCGCTTCACTCCGTGCCCATTATTCCATGCGCGAGGCAAAAATCCAGGTCTCGAAAACCTCCTATATTTTCAATAGGTTGTAGAAATTACGAGACGTTCAATTACTTTTTCGATTTTCGAGCGGCGAAGCTCTCTGGGGCGTAGGCCTCTCCGAGCCGGAAGCCTACGGGCCGGAGGCCGCGTTGCATAAAATCGCGTAGCGATTTCATAACTCGTGAGGATACGGGATGAAGAACAGAAAGGTTGCCGTTTACCCTGGATCTTTTGACCCCATAACCAATGGGCACTGTGATATTGTCTCGAGGGGGCTGAGGCTCTTTGATGGGATCATTGTTGCGGTAGCCAGAAATGGAAGCAAGAATCCCCTTTTTACAATTGAAGAACGGCTGGAGATGGCGGGGGAAATCTTCAAAGACGTGCCGAATGTTGAGGTGGACAGCTTTGATGAACTCCTGGTCGATTATGTTGTCAAGCGAGGCGCACACGCGATCCTGCGTGGCCTTCGAGCCGTGTCGGACTTTGAGTATGAATTTCAGCTGGCCCTGATGAACCGCAAGCTGAACAGAAATGTGCAAACGGTTTTTCTCATGACGGGGTTGCGGTGGATTTTCATCAGTTCCTCGATCGTTAAGGAGGCTGCTCAATTCGGGGGAGACACCCGGAGCATGGTTCCTGAGATCGTTTCTGAAAGGCTAAGGGAGAAATTCGGCATAACCAGCTAAACGGGCTAAACCTGTTGCGAACATGGATTTGTGGAGACTCCATATATTCTGCAAGGTGATTGAGCTGAAGAGCTTTTCTAAGGCTGCCGGTGCAGTCTACCTTTCACAACCCACGGTAAGCAGCCACATAAAAGACCTTGAAAACCATTACGAATGCAAACTCATTGACCGGCTGGGCAGGGAGGTTGCTCCCACCAAAGCAGGGGAGCTTCTTTATGAATATGCGACAAAGATGATCGCCCTCAAAGAGGATGCTGAAAAGACCCTGGCTGAATTTCAAGGCAAAACCAGGGGGCATCTCACAATCGGGGGCAGCACAATACCGGGCGGCTATATTCTGCCGCCCTTGCTGGGCAGGTTCAAGCAGGTCTACCCCGAGGTGACAGTGACACTAATAGAAAGCGATACGGCAGGAATCATCCGGAGTACCATTGAGGGGCGCGTGGAGCTGGGCATTGTGGGTGCCAAGGCACGAGAGGTGCAGCTTATTCAAGAAAAAATCATGGCCGATGAGATGTTCCTCATCGTACCGGCTGCTCATAGGTGGGCAGCCAGAGGCAGTGTGGGCATGGATGAGGTCATGGGTGAGCCGTTCATTATGCGTGAATCCGGCTCCGGCACTCGCAGGTCCATCGAGGAGCTACTGGACGGATCGGGCCATTGGCTTGGTCGCTTGAATGTGGTGGCCGAGATGGGCAGTACCGAGGCCGTGCGCCAGGGGATCAAGGCAGGGGTGGGTGTTTCTATCCTGTCTGAATGCGCTGTTGCCGACGAGCTGGCTGCCGGAATTCTCAAGAAAGTGGGTATAAATGGGCTGTCCTTTCATAGGGCCTTTTATTTGATCGTCCATAAGCACCGAACCCAATCACCGTTGTGTCGAACCTTTATTGAGTTTTTGAAGCAGGAACGTTTGCGTCAGGATGTAGAAGGCAAGTAGTTCTTTTAGTTGTAGAATTCGTGTTCTTTGACGAAGGTCAAAGCCCAAATAAATGCAATACGCAGAAATTCAAGGTAAGAAACTTTGGTAATTTGTCATTGGGATTTGATTTGACCGGCTCGCTCCCCGCAAGCCCCGTCCTTCAGGGCGGGGAGGCTTCACACTTGGTTTTTGGCATTTGAAATTACCTTATTTCGTGTTTTCGTCCTTTCGTGCTTTCGTGATAATCTTTTCTTTTTTTGGTTCCGGTTTATCCGTGTTAGGACATAAGAGGAAATATTATGGCAACAGATCTGGCCCCAAATGCTCTGGTTGTTCTTGAGCGGCGCTATTTGAAGAAGGACCGTAAGGGAAAGCCTGCCGAGACTCCGGAGGAGTTGTTCAGGCGGGTGGCGCATTCGGTGGCCCAAGGCGACGCCGAATTCGATCCAAGGGCTGATATCGGCAAGACCGAAGAGGAGTTTTACGGATTAATGGCCGATTTGGTCTTCATGCCAAATTCTCCAACACTCATGAATGCAGGGCGCAGGCTCGGGCAGTTGGCTGCCTGTTTTGTCCTTCCTGTTGAGGATTCCATCGAGAGTATATTTGAAACGCTCAAACACACGGCCATGATACACAAAAGCGGCGGGGGCACCGGTTTTTCGTTTTCCCGTGTGCGGCCTCAAAGTGATATGGTGCTGTCTACACGCGGGATATCGAGTGGTCCCATTTCGTTTATGAAGGTCTTTGACGTGGCCACCGAGACGGTGAAGCAGGGGGGGACCCGGCGGGGCGCGAACATGGGGATCCTCAGGGTGGACCACCCGGATATTGAAGCATTTATCAGAAGCAAGAGCGACCTTGCCAAATTGACTAACTTTAATATCTCAGTCGCCCTCACCTCATCTTTTATGGAGGCCCTGGATGGCGACAAAGACTATGACTTGATTAACCCGAGAACCCGGAAAGCCGTCGGTCGGGTGTCGGCAAGGGGCGTCTTTGACAAAATTGTACAGGCGGCCTGGGGGAGCGGGGAGCCGGGGATCATTTTCTTAGACCACATCAACCGTGCTAATCCCACCCCTCTGCTCGGTGAAATCGAGGCGACAAATCCCTGCGGCGAGCAGCCGCTCCTTCCTTATGAATCGTGCAATCTTGGCTCCATTAATCTGGCCAAGATGGTTGCCGACGGCAAATTGAACAGGGACAAGCTGAAACAGACTGTTCACGGTGCGGTCCACTTCCTTGATAATGTGGTGGAGATAAACGAATATCCCATGAGCCGGATCGAGGCCACGAGCATGAAGACCCGAAAAATCGGCCTGGGCGTCATGGGGTTTGCCGATATGCTTGTCAAACTGGGTATTGCCTATGATTCCAAGGCTGCGGTGCGGCAGGCCGAACAGGTCATGGCGTTTGTCTCGCGAGAGGCAAGAAAGGCTTCAAGTGAGTTGGCCAAAAAGCGAGGAAACTTTCCTGCCTATGAGGGAAGCATCTTCGACAATCCCAAGACCCCCCATATGCGAAATGCAACCACAACGACCATTGCCCCTACGGGCACGATCAGCATCATAGCCGGATGTTCTAGTGGTGTCGAGCCCGTCTTTGCAGTGGCTTATGAGCGCAGGGTTCTGGATGGGGAGTCTTTGTTCGAGATACATCCGCTCTTTGAGAAGATGGCAAAGCAGGGCGGTTTTTACAGCGATGAGCTGGCCGAAGAGGTTGCCCGGGTCGGCTCGATTCAGCAAATGAAGGGGATTCCCGACAAGATAAAGCGTCTTTTTGTAACTGCTCATGATATAGCACCTGAGTGGCACATCCGCATCCAGGCGGCCTTCCAAGAATACACGGACAATGCCGTGTCCAAGACCGTCAACTTCTCGCAGGACGCCGCCCCACAAGACATAGAAAAGGTTTACAGGCTCGCCTATGAAAGCGGGTGCAAGGGTGTAACAATTTATCGCTACGGCAGCCGGGGCCACCAGGTGCTCAATATTGGCATAGGTCAAGAAGAGGCCGCCGCCATTGTGCCGCGCACCCGGCCTGTGTGCACCAGGGGTGTGACCGAGCGAATAAATACGGGTTGCGGCAAACTCTATGTCACGATCAACGAAGATGATGAGGGTATATGTGAAGTCTTTGCCCAAATGGGCAAGACCGGAGGTTGCGCCTCTTCACAGATCGAGGCCGCAGGACGGCTCATATCGTTGGCGCTGCGAAGCGGAGTCAAAATAGAGGCGATTCTCAAGCAGCTCAGTGGTATCCGCTGCCCCTCGCCAATTTGGCAAAACGGTGGAATGGTTCTCTCGTGTCCTGACGCCATGTCCCAAGTGATAAAGCACTACACGAACATCAGCACGACCGAGGCGCCGGCCATGATGGGCGCCTGCCCGGACTGCGGCAGCGCCTTGGAGCACGAGGGGGGCTGCCTGGTGTGTCGTTCCTGCGGGTTTTCCAGGTGCAGCTAGGCAACTCCTTACATCTACAACCATTAGTTTGTTTTTCCTCCAAATTTATGTTAATTTATAATAAATGTTGCTGGCTTACTGTACAAAATAGGGGGTATGCCGAATGGACACAAAGAAACTAATCGTGTCAGATCCCGCCATAATGATGGGCAAACCGGTTATTGCAGGTACGCGCATCACGGTGGAGCTTCTTGTTGAAAAATTAGCTGCCGGTGAAAGCGTTGAGCAGATTCTCGACGAACATCCCCGTTTGACGCAAGAGGCTATCCAGGCTGCCTTGTCGTTCGCTGCTGAGGCTTTGCGAGCTGACGTAATCTATCCTATTGTCAAATCTGCATGAATTTCATAGCTGATGAAAACGTAGACCGCCAAATAGTCGACCGCCTACGGCAGGATGGTCATAATATTCGTAGCGTTGCCGAGATGGATCCCGGCATTTCGGATGATGAAGTACTGGATACAGCGAACGAGGAATCTGCGTTACTGCTGACCGCCGACAGAGATTTCGGTGAGCTGATATTTCGCCAAAGCCGGATTACAGCGGGTGTTGTACTAATAAGGTTAGCCGGGCTATCTCCACTGAAAAAGGCGGACATCGTTTCTCTTGCCATCAATGAGCGCCTCTCGGAAATCCCGAACACTTTTGTCGTAATAAGACCGGGAACCGTCCGTATCCGTCGGTGTATCGAATAACCATGCCTTGCAGGACAATGATGTCAGACCCACACAATTGACAAATTACTATTGCCATCATAATAGTAGAGCCAATCGGGGCCTCGCTACATTTATAGCAATATTGAATTCAATTTTGTCAGATGTGTACGGGCTGTTGCCCAAATCAGAATGACACCACAAGCGATGATTTTGCCCGAATCCGCTGTTAATATAATCAGTTGGTTATCCAATGGGTTTCTGTATCAAAACACGGCAGAGACACAAGAATATGGTTTGGGCAACAGCCCGTGTAGTTCTGACACCGTTATTTTTGCAGGTGCAGCTAGCCCGTATATTTCACGAACTGCTCTTGCTATACGCGTCATGGTCGCCCCTTGTCAAAAATACAGCCCCAAGGCAACAAAATTGGCATTATATGTCCCAGGAATAACCAGCAACTTCTTACCGCTGGAAATCCTTGACAAAACCGCACTGCCATGATACAGCCCAAACAGTCTGCCACAATCCCTTAACTCCAACCAAGAGGATGCCATGAATATCGGTACCCCATTTCTCGCACACAGAGAGATGGGGTTTTGTGTTTTTCGGGCTAACTCAACATGATTGGTCCGTACCCCTTGCTACTTTTCGAAGGAGAGAATCAGTGTTTGAGTCAATTTGCAAGATGACCCTCAGTTGCGAAGCCACGGTGCTGGAACAGACCGTCCAATTGGCGGTGGAAATTGCCCGTGAAGGGAGGGAGGGCCGAAAAATTGGTACCATATTCATCCTCGGTGACGAAGAAGCGGTGTTAAGGGAATCACGTTCTTTGATCTTAGATCCGCTGCAAGGGCACGGCCGGGAGCTCAAGAGAATTGATAATTTCAATATGCGGGAGACCGCCAAGGAACTGGCTCAACTGGACGGCGCCTTTGTCATCTCTGCCGACGGCACACTTCTCTCGGCGGCACGTTATCTCAACGCTGATTCCACCGGAATCAGTATGCCACTGGGACTGGGTGCACGGCACATGGCGGCGGCAGCCATCACGCGGGCAACCAACAAAGAATTTCTTCAAGAAAAGCACAAGTGTGACCTGATCTGTCACAGTGTCATATTATAAGAGCAACAATTAAAACAATGAGCCGGGGCCTAATCGGCTCTTCGGCACAGGTTCGTAATAACCATGTAATTCAAATCATGTAAAAATACGACAAGTTAATCCAACCAAAACCGCTTTGGGTGGTGCACTATGCGGGGGGAACAGTTAGCCAGGCAGTGGCGTATCTTGCGCACCATCGAGTCGCGAGCCCACGGCGCCACTGTGGCCGAACTTGCCCAACAAGAAGGCAGCACTCCCCGCACCATCTGGCGAGATCTCGCTGCCATCCAGGCTGGCGGTTTTCCTCTTTACTCCGAAAGAGACAGCCATAAGAACCGATGGAACTTCGTTGAAGGCTACAGGTTCAAACTGCCCGTCCCTTTTACCGTCACGGAGTTGATGAGCCTCTATTTTTACCGGGACATCCTCCGGATCTTCAAAGACACGGTCTTTTATGAATCCCTGGATGAACTCTTCCGCAAAATCAGGTCCACCCTGCCTAAAGAGAGCCTGTCTTATCTCAGGCGCATTGAGCAGACCTTTCATATCGGCTTCAAGCCTTTCAAGGACTACGCCGGCTTCAAGGAGATCATCAAGCAGATCAATGAGGCGGTTGTAAAGTGCCTGGTCATTGAGATGCGCTACTATTCCATGTCCTCCAAACGCGAAACCACCCGCAAGGTGGACCCTTACAAGGTTTGGTTCTTCAACGGCACCATGTACTTGATCGGATGGTGCCATGTGCACAATGAAATCCGCATGTTCGTGCTGGACCGCATCAGGCTCCTCCACGTAACAAAAGAACGATTTGTTTCCCCCGATGGCTTTGACCTGGATGAATACATGAAAGACTGTTTCGGCGTTATTCATACGGATGTGGAAAAGGTAGTCATCCGGTTTGACGCATCTTTGGAAAGATATCTCAAGGAAAACATCTGGCACCCCTCGCAGGTCTTCAAGAAAGGCGAAGACGGCAGCCTCCTTTTGACCATGGAGGTTGGGGGACTTGTCGAGGTCATGAGTTGGGTGATGGGATTCGGAAGGCAGGCCGAAGTGTTGGAGCCAGCCCATCTGCGACAGGCTGTAGCCGAAGAGCTTGTGGCTACGGCGGGAAAATATGGTGAAGAATCTACATTTACGTCTCAGGAAGGCTCAAAATAAAGAATGCCCTGATGAATAAAGACATTATGGGTGGAAGCCCGTTAAGCAATTCAATTGAAGCAATGCATCGTTATGTGGTTTTTGATGTTGAAACAACAGGGCTTTCCCCTGGAAATGGGGATCGGGTTATAGAAATCGGCGCTGTTGCCATCGAGGACAAAAGCATTGTTGAAGAATTTCATAGCTTGATAGATGCAGGAAGACCGATTCCGAAAACAGTTCAAAAGATACACGGAATAACCAATGAGATGCTTGCAGGGAAACCAAGGTCTGAACAAGTTATCCCTCTGTTTCACGAATTCATAGCTGGGGCGACCCTCATAGGCCATAACGCAAAGTTTGATGTTAGTTTTCTCAAGCATGAGTTTGAAAGATTAAAGCTGAACTTAACCAACAGGCATTTATGCACACTAAAAATGAGCAGAAAGCGATATCCTCATCTGCCAAACCATAAACTGAAAACAGTGGGACGATATCTATTCGGGGAATCTATGAGAGAGATGAAAATGCACCGCGCCCTGGCTGACGCAAGACTCGCGGCCATGATCTGGCTTGAAATGGGAAAGATATGAGCGGTTCAGTCCATAGGCTGGATTGAATGAAATGAAACCCGGCAAGAACGATCGCGCGGAACTTGGAACAAAGTTACTACAAGATGAACCTGCGTTGGGTTTTGCGTTGATCAGGCGAGCCTATAGACTGATCCCTGACATATGACCTATGAGCTATTGGCGATTTGCTATCAATTACAGAGGCGAATATTGAAATTTCATGGACATCCAGAACTTCCTCAAGTGACAAGGAGGATTATCGACCAATTCCCGAGGTTCTTGGAGAACTCAGAGGGTTGGAGAAGGAAGCGAAAAAAATCGACTTTGACCTGGTAAAAGTCTTCGTGCAGATGGGGTTCAAGTAGACCATGTTACAACGCAAACAGGAACTCGTTGATCAGTTTAACCGCGACGAAAAGCGCTGGCGGCGGATCAAATTGCCGAAACTCGGAGCGTTGTCGCATGCCCTTCTGGATATCAGGGACGAGATGCGCGAGAGGCGCAGATCGGCAGACTGCGTCAGCCGCGAATGGATTGGAGGGTGTCAATGACAGCGAAGCCGATCAAAAGGAAGAGTGACAAGCCTGTGAGCATACAGGGGTATGATGGCCTTCTTTCCGGCATGGTGTCTCTTATTGAAGAAGCACGGCGGGTCTCAGCCCGTACCGTCAATGCGATCATTACCGCCACATACTGGGAAATGGGTCGGAGGATTGTCGAGAACGAGCAGGGCGGGAAACGGCGGGCTGGGTATGGAGAGGCTCTGCTCAAGCAACTTTCGGCCGATCTTACAAGCCGGTTTGGTCGGGGTTTCGCGAAAAGCAATCTTTACCAGATGCGGGCCTTCTATGTGACGTATCAGGATATTCTCCAGACGGTGTCTGGAGAATCAAAGTCCCGAAAATTCCAGACACCGTCTGGAAAATCTCAGCCTCGCAATTCGCAGACGCCGTCTGCGGAATTCACTGTTGAGGCTCTCTCAGACCGATTTCCGCTTCCATGGTCCGCCTACGTGCGCCTGCTATCCGTGAGGAACGAGCATGCCCGGACGTTCTATGAACAGGAAGCCTTGCGTGGCGGCTGGTCCGTGCGCCAGCTTGACCGTCAGATCGAGTCCCAATTCTACGAACGAACCGCTCTCTCGAAGAACAAAGCCGCTATGTTGACAAGGGGCGCGAAGCCGAAACCGCAGGACGCCGTTACCCCGGAAGAGCAGATCAAAGATCCCTATGTTCTGGAGTTCCTGAGCCTGAAAGACGAATACTCCGAAAACGAATTGGAGGAAGCCCTGATCCTGCACCTTGAGCATTTCCTACTGGAACTCGGTGGCGACTTTACCTTTGTGGGCCGACAGAAGCGTTTGCGTATTGGTGATGAATGGTACCGCGTAGATCTAATTTTCTTTCACCGCCGCTTGCGGTGTCTGGTGGTGATCGATCTCAAACGGGGAAAATTCACGCACGCCGATGCGGGCCAGATGCACATGTATCTGACCTATGCCCGTGAGCACTGGACCCATCCTGACGAGAATCCTCCCGTTGGTCTAATCTTGTGCGCTATGAAAAATTCGGCCCTGGCGAAATACGCCTTGGAAGGATTGCCGAACAAGGTCCTCGCCTCCGAATACCGCACTGTGCTCCCTGACGAGAAGCTGATTGCGGAGGAACTGAAGAGAACGAGGAAGTTGTTGGAAGAAAGGAAGAGATGAAGTCCCCTATTTTTTCCGGTGGGTTAGATGGCCGGGGTAGAAAAGGCCAGTGCCGGTTTTCAGGCTTGTGAAATTGGATGTGGACGAACCCAAGAGGTCATTACGCCAGAGTAAAGCAAAGGGCTAAAAAAAGAAACGCCCCTTTTCAGGGGCGTCGGCCCAACGATACTATCGTTAGGGGGGCTATGTTTGAATCAATTCTATTAGCAAAGGGGCTTCAAAGTCAAAGAGTTTTTGGAAGTCTATGGAGTTAACACGGATGGTTGATTTTTCTAAATTGATTGCACATACACAAGGGCAAGACGGGAAAGAAGATCACTTGATTGATCATCTAAGGGATGTTGCTGTGATGGCTCGATCTTTTGCTGAGAAGTTTAATTGCGGAGCACTTGCTTTCTGGCTTGGCCTTCTCCATGACCTCGGAAAGATTAACCCGCTTTTTCAGTCATATCTGAAGTCAATGGAAGAAAATCGCAGCCACCCAAAAGCGCCACACGCTATATGGGGCGCTTCATTCATGTACTACCTCCTGTGGTGCAAAAAGCAGAAGGACGCTTGGAAAGAATTCGCCTTGCCGATCTATGGACATCACGCCGGCTTACAGTCTCACGGTCTGGCGAGTCAGAAGTTCTCGCAATTTTTGAGGGACAATCCGTCAAAGCTTCAATCGATGGTTTCAGCCTGGACGGAACTTCAGCAGCGCTTCACTCCAGAATCGCCATCCTTCAGAATCGCCAACGACACCCGCCGGGAAATGCGTGTTCGCATGGTGTTTTCCGCCCTTGTGGATGCAGACTACCTCGCTACCGAAAACCATTTCGAGCCGCAAAAAGCGGACAATCGCGGGAAATGGCCCGAGTTGTCCGAATTGTGGGAACGCTTCCGGCAGGACCAGGACAAGCTACTCAAGAAGGCCGAGGCGAAACCCTCAGAAGTTAACCGCATTCGGCGCGAAGTCTACAATTCGTGCCTGGATGCCGCCAAAAGCAAACCTGGTGTCTTCAAGTTGACTGTGCCGACCGGAGGCGGCAAAACGCGCAGCGGGCTCGCCTTTGCACTGCAACACGCTATCCAAAATAAAAACGATTTCTGCCGCATAATTGTCGCGCTGCCATACACCAGCATCATCGATCAGACGGCTAGCGAGTATAGCAACATTCTGGAAAAAGAAAACGAATGCGTCTTGGAGCACCACAGCCAGATGGACGTTCCGGACAAAAAGGAGGAACAGGACCCGAAGCATCTGCGCTATCGTTTGGCGACGGAGAACTGGGACGCGCCGGTGATCGTCACGACAACGGTGCAACTCTTTGAAAGCCTATTTAGCAATAAGCCGGGTCGTGCGCGAAAACTCCACAACATCGCAAGAAGCGTCCTTATCCTCGACGAGGTACAGACACTGCCGCCGCAACTTCTCAAGCCGACGTTGGGCGTTCTGCGCGACCTGGTGGATCACTACGGTGTTAGCCTCGTTCTCTCCACGGCCACCCAGCCCGCCTTCGACAACACACCTTATCTGAAACCATTTCAGAATATAGAAGCAAAAGAAATCGTCCCAAGCTATGCCCAGCATTTCAAAATGCTCAAGCGTGTGGATTATGAATTCCGTCCTGAGTCGCTCGATTGGTCGGAGTTGGGGGAGGAGATTGAGAATTTGAACCAGGTCATGGTCGTGCTTAACACCCGAAAAGACGCCCTTGCTCTGATTGACGCTATGGGTGAAACTCCCCACATATATCATCTCTCCACACTCCTTTGCGGGCGTCACCGCAAGGATAAACTCTATGAAATCCGTAAGCGCCTTGATGATAGCCAACCCGTGCGTCTAATCAGTACCCAGGTTGTCGAAGCCGGGGTAGACCTCGACTTCCCGGTCGTGTACCGCGCCCTTGGCCCCCTTGATCGCATCGTTCAGGCCGCGGGGCGATGCAATCGGGAATGGCGAGATAGCAAGAAGCTTGGGCAAGTGGTGATCTTCCAGCCAGAAGAAGGTGGAATTCCAAGAGGAGCCTACTTAATTGGCAAGACGGAAGCACAAGCAATGTTGCAAAAATACGGCCCCAATGAACTGCACAACCCTGAGATATTTGTGGAATATTTCCAGCGCTTGTTCTCCGATTTGAACGAGAAACTGGATGAAAAAAGAATTCAAGACCTGCGAATGGACTTGAACTACCCTGAAGCATCGAAACGTTATCGTCTCATCCCAAACAACACTGTTCCGGTGGTGGTCAATTACCAGGACGCTTTGTCGATCCTCAACGAATGGGAGCGAGATACAAGTCGGCGCAATTGGCGGCGGCTACAACCGTATGTGGTGAACATCTATCGATGGCAGATCGAAAGATTCCGCGATTGGCTGCATCCCCTGCAAGAAGATACTCTCTTCCAGTGGGTCGGAAAGTATCACGATGTGCGTGGCATATCCAACGAAGCTATCGATCCGGCGGATTTGATTGTCTCGAATGAATGAACATACATGAAAGGTCAAACCATGAATGAGCAAGAAGCGGAAGTCAAACTCAAGGTAACCGGAGAATACGCGTGCTTCACACGCCCGGAATTCAAAGTAGAGCGTGTGAGTTACCCCGTAATGACGCCCAGCGCAGCTCGAGGCGTCCTGGAGGCAATTTATTGGAAGCCGGAAATCCGTTATTTCATAAAGGAAATTTTGATTCTCAAGCAGGGGACACAAACAACCATCATGCGCAACGAGATTTCCAGTAAACAAGACAAGGACCCTATTATTATTGAGAAAGACAAGGAGCGTCAACAGCGGACCAGTTTGATCCTGAAAGACGTAGAATACCTGATTGTGGCCAAAATGGTGCTTCGTCCACACACAAAGCACAAAATAGAGAACTATCTTCCGCAATTCATTAGACGACGTGATAAAGGACAATGCTTTCATCAGCCCTATCTTGGCAATCGGGAGTTTTCGGCGGATTTCTCGAAGCCTAATGGAAAGGAACAATGCGACCCGCTACTACGAGACCACATTGTGCATCTCGGCCAGATGCTGTTGGATATTGCCTTCATACAGGAAGAGAGTCGCAAGGAAGACTTTCTTTATTTTCTCCAGCCAGAAAAAAACGGACAGACAAAAGTAAAAGGATATAAACAAGCGTTGTTCTTTGACGCGAAATTGGAGAACGGTGTGCTGAGGGTGCCGCAATCTAAGTATAGGAAACTGGTTTTAATGGAGGGTAAACATGCTTAAGGCTTTATGCGAATCCGCAAAGCGCTTTCGAGGTGAAATGCCCCGAAGGTCATACGGAAAGATCAAGTTCAAATACGTGATCGAAATATCATCTAAAGACAGCTCCTTTCAGATTCACGATTTTGGCAAGGACGGCGTAGAATTATCTGTCCCATTGCGGGGAGACCGGAGCGGCACACCTGCCGCAGATAATTTGAAGCCATACTTGCTGGCTGACAAAGCTATGTACTCCTTGGGAGTCCTCGGTAAAGGAGGTGAAAAACGAGCAGCCCTAGTCCACGAAGGATTTATCAAAGTGCTACACCGTGCGTGCGAACAGACGAATAGCAAGGATGCTCGATCAATCTATAATTTTCTCAGGGATGACTTGAAGACAGACCAGATTCAGCGGGAGATCAAGTCAAAGGGAATGAAAGCTGACCACTGGATCGCGTTTAGAACCGATCCCCAAAAATACTTCTACGATGATGATCAAATAGCCAATGCTTGGGAGAAGTACTTAGCAGAAGAATGTGCCTCCAACGATGCGGAGTGCTGTATTTGCGGAAAAAAGAAGAAGATGCTTCGAATTTACCCATGGCAGATTTCCTTTTTCGGCTACAGTTGCCCTATCTCATCGTTCAATGCCAGGAGTTTCGAGTCTTTCGGGCAATCCCAAACTATCAATTCGCCAACTTGCTTTGACTGCGCTGGAACAGCCACTCAAGTTCTTCAGTATTTAATAAACAATGAGCGCTATCATGCTGTCCTTTCCAAAGACGAAGCTAAGGGTGCTGGAAAAACACCTCTGAAAAATCAACTCGCTGTGTTTTGGACCAAGGATGATTTTGCCCCGGCTCAAGTAGACGAAACCATCACCATTGACTTCGAGGATCTTCAGGCAATGATCCTGGAGGCACCAGAGATCGAAAACAATTTAAGGCCACCACCACATGAAGAACAACTCAAGCGGCTCTGCAAGTATGCGTGGAGCCCAATGATGGCCGTGCGGGAGATACAGAACAACGCTTTCTATCTGGCGGTGATTTCTCCAAACAAGAGTCGGCTGGTTTTACGTGAATGGGTGGAAGTTTCCCTTGTAAACTTTTTGCGGAACGTTGGTCGATATGCTGATGCTTTAACAATCGTGTCGCCTGACGGACAAAAAGCCTGGGCACCACCGATACCGGTCATATTTGAAGCATTGAAGCCGGTAAAGACATCACTCTCACGCAGAGATGACGATGTATTCATTCCACAGAAACAAGACGTCAACATCCTACTTAATCTACTACGCTGTTGTTACACCGGCGCATTGCCGCCACAAAGTCTATTGGAGCGTGCCGTCATGCGCTTCAGAGTATTTGAAAAAGAACCGGAAATCTTGAAGCAGAAGCTGATGATGGATACCCGCCGCATGGCTCTTGCTGCTGCCATGAAGCTGGTTTTGGTTTATTCTCGCCTGAAAGAGGCTGAGAAAAAAGGAAAAGAAACCTACGAAAAGGAGGTTCAACGTATGGAACAACTGGATGAAAATGAAGGCAGACAATCCTATCTTTGCGGACAGCTGCTGGCGATTCTGGAGGAAGTCCAACACCAGCACGCCTTTCCTAAAAGGCTTAATGCAACACTTGTGGACCGATTCTACGGTACGGCTTCGACCGCGCCGCAATCGGTCTTTGGCAGCCTGCTAAGTATGGCTACCAAGGCACATATGCCCAAGTTGCGCAAGAATCGGTTTAAGAAACATGATGAACTGGAAAAATTGCTGGAAAACGTAAACGAGAAGATCATGGAAGCAAATGGATTTCCTAAAATCCTCAACATGCGCGAACAAGCAGAATTCGCCCTTGGCTTCTATGCTCAACGTGCTAAATTTCGCAAAAACCGAAAGGAGAAAAACAATGAGTGAGAACAATAATTCCATACCAATTTACCTTGATCCAGAAAAACGCCACGAATTCGTTCTGCTGTTCGATGTCAAAGATGGCAACCCTAACGGAAATCCAGATGCCGGAAACCTCCCCCGCATCGACCCGGAAACCGGCCACGGAATCGTAACCGACGTAAGCGTAAAGCGTAAGGTTCGGGATTATGTGGATCGCGAACTGGAAATCCCGATCTTCATCCAGAGCGAGTTCGCCTTGAATTCGCTGATTATCGGAGCTGCGAGGGAAGTGAAAGTTGAGCCTCCTCATGCGGAAGTAGAGGATGATGAGCTTTTTGATTGGCTGGAGAGCAATGTTCCCGAAGAGTTTGAACGTGACGGCAGGGAATTCAGTTATCAAGGAACGGATTTTAACAAGAAAGCAGTAAATGACAATTTCAAGAAATTATACAAAGAACAGACGACAGAGATCGGTAATAAAATCAAAGAACTTATTAAAACATTAAAGAAGAGGAATCGTGTTCCTATTGAGGATGAGGAATTGCTAGAATTCCTTCAAGGCCGGGAAGGTATGCCGATCCGAATCGAGGATGGTTATGCGATTTGTGACGGGGAATTTAGCAACGATCAGGAGAAGCAATTGATGGGTATGCTTAAGGCGATGGAGAAAAAAATATCGGAGTTTGTAGCTCAAATGGATCGAGCAGCGAAAGGGAAATTAGACAAAGATGATCGAGAAAAAGTCCGTTATCATATGATCAAGAAGTATTTCGACATCCGCATGTTCGGGGCAGTGCTGTCCACCGGCATTAACGCAGGACAAGTGCGTGGGCCGATGCAGATTAAGTTCGGACGATCGATTGACCCTGTGGTTCCTTTGGATCACTCCATAACACGATGCGCCATCACAAAATCTGAAGATTTTTTGCGCAAGGAAACCGAGATGGCCCGCAAACCGAACATAGCCTATGGCCTCTATCGGGTTCACGGCTACTACAACCCTTCTTTGGCGCGTCGAAAGAAGCCAGTAGAAAAGGATAAATGGGAATGGGAGCCTTACGTACGCGAGAATGATCTCGAGGTATTATGGGAGGCACTGGAATACATGTTCGAAAAGCATAGCGCCTCATCCGCCGCAGCGGGCGAACAGGCGACAATGGGCCTATGGATTTTCTCGCACGATAATCCCAAGGGCAACGCACACGCTCACAAGCTGTTTGACCTGATCAAGGTTCCACCTTGTGCTGAGGGAAAGGAGCCGCGAAAGTTCGAGGATTATGCTGCCCGAATGGAATATCCTGGCAAAGGCGACGATACGAATACCCCTACGCCGCAATCGTTGGAATCCAAAGGTTTCCCAGGTGTCTGGGTAACGCACATGGTTTAGTGGTTGCCATGTATACCGAAGACGACCTGCTTCCCATCTCCGCCTTGCAGCACCTGCTTTTCTGCGAGCGGCAGTGCGCTTTGATCCATATTGAGCGGGCGTGGAATGAAAACCTGTTTACTGCAGAAGGCAGGATTATGCATGAGCGTATCAGGTCAAAAATTAAGAGGCCCTAATGGATTACCTCACGGACAAACAAGGCGAGATAACGAAAAATGGCTGACCATAAAGAACCCCCAACACTCATCCCTCCCCACGGCGGTTATCGCGAGCTGCAATCGTACCAGATGGCGGAGATTGTTTATGACGCAACAGTGGCGTTTTGCGACCGGTTTATTTCCAGGCGCTCGCGCACCCATGACCAGATGGTGCAGGCGGCGCGTAGCGGAAAACAGAATATTGCCGAGGGCTGCATGGCCTCCGGCACCTCCAAAAAGACCGAACTCAAGCTCATCGGGGTTGCGCGGGCGAGCTTGGAGGAATTGCTGCTGGATTTTCAGGACTATCTGAGGCAAAAGGGTCTGGCACTTTGGAGCAAAGACCACCCAAAGGCCCGGGAAGTTCGCAGGCTTTGTTATCGAAAGAATAGGTCTTATACGACTTATAGGTCCTATATTGAATCTCCTCCTGAGATTGCCGCTAATGCCGCTGTGTGCATTATTCACCAGACAAACTATCTGCTCGATCAGCAGTTGAGGACCCTGGAAAAAGAGTTCTTGAAAGAGGGCGGCTTCACGGAAAGGCTTTATCGCACAAGAATACAGGCACGCAATCGGGGCAGAAGATGAACTTTGCCGAAGACGACCTCATTCCGCTTTCCGCCCTGCAGCATCTGCTTTTCTGTGAGCGGCAGTGCGCGTTGATCCATATTGAGCAGATGTGGAATGAAAACCTCTTTACTGCCGAAGGCAGGATTATGCATGAGCGGGTGCATAAGGCGGACCGGGAATCCAGAGGAGATGTTCGCATGGAGTATGGCCTGCCTTTGCGGTCTCTCAGGCTGGGGTTAGTAGGCAAAGCGGATGTTGTAGAGTTCCACCGCTGCGCTGAAAACTC
>JABXJW010000154.1 GCA_013375395.1 Desulfobacterales bacterium | reverse complement strand
CAATAAGGAACGAACCTCCCCGGTATCATTTAACAAGTGAATACCGTTCTTTCTTTAGGCTCACTTGGCCGTGAGTTTTACACGGTTCAAAATCTGATCGTCATTGGAGCGACGGTGTTTTCAAAGACCTAAATTGTTACGAAAGAAACGATTTGCGAATAACGAATAACGACTTAAACTGTTCCCCCTGCCTTTTCTTTTTTCTCGCGAGCCAGCGCTATAGCGCCTGTGCGGGCGATCTCCTTGACCCCCATAGGTCTTAGGAGGCTCAAGATAGCCGCGAGTTTCCCAGCCGTGCCGGTCACCTCAATAGTGTAGTGTGTGGGCGTAACATCCACTACCTTGCACCTGAATATGTCGACAATTCTTAATATTTCCGCCCTGTGGTCGGCTTTAGCCATAACCTTGATCAGGGCCATTTCCCGCTCCACATATTCGATTCCGGTCAGGTCATGCACCTTGATTACGTTGATCAGCTTGTTAAGCTGTTTCTTAATCTGCTCAGCAACGGCATCGTCTCCCCGTGTGACCAGGGTTATGCGGGATACGGAAGCATCTAAAGTCTCTGCCACACACAGGCTCTCTATGTTGAAGCCGCGCCCGCTAAAAAGGCCTGACACGCGGGCAAGGACACCCGGCTCATTGTCCACCAGCAATGATATGATATGTTTCTGCATAATTCGTCTCCGTTCTAAGCCAAAAGCATTTCGGTTATTGCAGCCCCGGCAGGAACCATGGGGTATACGCATTCTTCACGAGCCACCCAAAAGTCCATGAAAGCCGGGCCGGGACTCTCAAGCCCTTGCTTGAGCACTGGCTCAACCTGTTGTGGTTTTGTGGCCCGGAGTCCCAAAGCCCCGTATGCCTCGGCAAGCTTAGCAAAATCAGGGCCTTGCTCCAGGTCTGTTGCCGTGTAGCGTTTTTCGTAGAAGAGTTCCTGCCACTGCCTTACCATCCCCAGATACCTGTTGTTTAATATGACCACCTTGACCGGCAACTTGTATTGCACAGCCGTGGCTAGTTCCTGGATATTCATCTGAATACTGCCGTCCCCGGCCACGTCCACTACCAGTTTGTCAGGACAAGCCACCTGTGCTCCAATAGCAGCAGGGAAACCAAAGCCCATGCAACCGAGCCCGCCGGAGGTGATGAAACAGTTGGGACGATCAAAGTGGTAATACTGGGCAGCCCACATCTGGTTCTGTCCCACCTCAGTAGTAATGATGGCCTGGCCCTTTGTCAGTTCGTACAGCTTTTCAACAACATACTGTGGCTTAATAACGTCCTTCTGCTCATATCTTAACGGCTGGGTGCTTTTCCATTCTTCTATCTGGTCAAGCCAGCGCTTGCGGCTTTTCTTGGTGATCTTTACTTTCTTTTCGTCAAGCAAGCTGTTAAGCCCTTTTATGGCGCTCTTGCAATCACCCACGATCGGAACGGTCACCTGTATGTTCTTACTGATGGAAGTAGGGTCGATATCAATATGGATGATCCTGGCATTTGGTGCGAATGTGTCAACCTTGCCCGTTACCCTGTCATCAAAGCGCACACCAATGCCGATCAGCAGATCACACGCTCCAATGGCCATATTGGCCCGATAGGTTCCGTGCATACCCGGCATTCCCAGCCAGAGAGAATCAGTTCCCGGAAAGCTGCCAAGCCCCATCAGAGAAGCTGTGACCGGCGCGTGCAACTTCTTGGCAAACTCGGTCAATTCCTTGAATGCACCCGAAAGAATGACTCCGCCACCGGAAAAGACAACCGGTCTTTTGGCTTCCTTAATCAGTGCCACAGCCCGCTGCAACTGTTTAGGATTGGGCTTGTATGTCGGGTTGTAGGAAGGAATCTTGGGCTCCGGCAAGGGCGTGTACCTTGCTTTTCCTTGCGTAACGTCCTTTGGAAGATCCACCAGAACCGGGCCCGGGCGACCTGATCGGGCTATGTGGAAGGCCTCCCTCAGCACCCGTGCCAGATCCTTTGTGCGTTTCACAAGATAGTTGTGCTTGGTGCAAGGCCGGGTGATGCCTACGATGTCGACTTCCTGGAAGGCATCGTTTCCGATGAGTGCGGTAGGCACTTGGCCTGTCAGTACAACCACCGGAATAGAGTCCATGTAGGCGGAGGCCAGACCGCTGACAGTGTTGGTAGCCCCTGGGCCGGAGGTGACCAGACAAACGCCCACACTTCTTTTTGCCCGCGCGTAGCCGTCTGCAGCATGTACAGCCCCCTGTTCATGGCGAACCAGGACGTGCTGGATGTTCGTCCTGCTGAGTTCGTCAAAGATGTCAATGACAACCCCGCCAGGGAAGCCAAAGATAGTGTCCACACCCTCCTGCTTTAGAACAGCCATGATGATTTGCGCACCTGTCAGTGTTTTCAATGTATCTCCTCCCATAAGTTGATTTCGGATTTGGTATCATCTTAGCCTTATGAAACAAATGGGTTTGAAGGAGCTCCAACGACCGTATTTTCAAAGACCTAATTTGTTACCGTTCTTGTTTTATTACCCATTACTCCAGTGCTCCAGCTCCAGTACTCACTTCACCACAGCCCCTTCGCCGCCCGAAGAGACCACATGAGCATATCGCCGCATATATCCCTTCGATATTTTGGGCTTGCGGGGACGCCACTTTGAAAGCCTCGCTTCAATCTCTTTTTCCGGGACCTTCAAGGTAATGCGCCGTTTGGGAATATCTATAGAGATCGTGTCACCGTCCTTTACAATGGCAATAGGGCCACCCGCCATTGCCTCGGGTGAGACATGTCCAATGGCGGCCCCACGAGTTCCTCCGGAAAATCTGCCGTCTGTAATCAGGGCCACATCAGCGTCAAGCCCCATGCCGGCAATTGCCGAGGTGGGCATCAACATCTCCCGCATGCCCGGTCCGCCCTTGGGCCCCTCATAGCGAATGACCACCACGTTCCCCTTCTTTATCCTGCCGGCCATGATGGCAGAGGTGGCGTCTTCTTCCGTATCAAATACCCTGGCCGGACCCTGATGGCGGAGCATGCGCTGAACCACGGCAGATTGTTTCACCACACAGCCCGAAGAGGCCATGTTGCCGAACAGCACGGCAAGCCCCCCCTCCTTATGATACGGTCTTTCCAGGGAACGAATGATGCTTTTGTCTCTGATACGACTGTCTTTAATGTCCTCTTTGACCGCCATGCCTGTGACCGTGAGGCAGTCGGCATGAATCAGCCCTTTTCGAGAAAGCTCCCTCATTACGGCACTCACCCCGCCTGCTCGATCAAGATCCTCCATGTGATGTCTTCCACCAGGGCTCATATTACAAAGGTGAGGCGTCTTTTCACTCACACGATTAAAAGTATCAAGATCAAGTTTGACTCCTGCCTCATTGGCAATGGCCATCAAATGAAGCACTGTATTGGTAGAGCAGCCCAGGGCCATATCTACTGCCATGGCATTTGCAAAAGCCTTCTGGGTCATGATCTTCTTGGGAGTTATTCTTCTTTTCAAAAGCATCATGATCTTCATGCCGGCCTCTTTGGCCAATCTGGTGCGAGCGGCCATTACTGCCGGTATAGTGCCGTTTCCGGGAAGACCCATACCGATGGCCTCGGTCAGACAATTCATGGAATTGGCCGTGAACATGCCCGCACATGAACCGCATGTAGGACATGCGCTGTCTTCAATGTCGGCCAGTTCCTTTTCACTCATCTTGCCCGAGCTGACGGCCCCCACCCCTTCAAACACGCTTATAAGATCTATCGTCTTTCCATCACGGGCGCCGGTCAGCATGGGGCCGCCGCTGACTATAATGGTGGGCAGGTTCAACCGGGCTGCCGCCATAAGCATGCCGGGCACGATCTTGTCACAGTTTGTAACCATTACCATGGCATCAAAGGCATGGGCAATAGCCATCACCTCGATGGAATCTGCGATCAGCTCGCGGCTTCCCAGTGAATACTTCATCCCTATGTGGTTCATGGCTATGCCGTCACAAACCCCGATTGTGCCGAAGGCGACAGGCGTGCCGCCTGCCATGTATACACCGGCCTTCACCGCACTGACAATTCGGTCGAGCTCCACGTGTCCCGGTATGATGTCATTGGCTGAATTTGCGATTCCTACCAAGGGCCGGCGCAATTCTTCATCTGTATACCCCATGGCCTTAAACAGGGAGCGGTGCGGAGCACGCTCCATGCCCGATTTTACGCTGTCACTTTTCATCCATGTCCTCCGGAAGGTCGGTTATTCGGGAATCGTTATTCGGACGCGAAGTAAGGCTTGCACCAAACTCTTCTGGTTGACATCTGATCCCTGATACCCGACAGCAGATGTGGGCAACCCGGTTCAAATATATCAGGCATCCGGTATCTGGTATCCGGCATCCGGTTCTCGCCTCAAGTATGCGAAAGTTTGTACTGAAAGCTGTCTTCTAATGCCTGCCAGCTTGCCTCGATAATATCTGTAGAAACCCCAATTGTGCTCCATACGCTCTTTTGGTCGCGCGAGTCAATAAAAACCTTCACCCGGGCCGACGTTCCATCACGCCCCTCTATCACACGCACCTTAAAATCGACAAGGTGCATCTTTTCCAAATCCACCGGGAAGAATTTATTCAGGGCCTTTCTCAGGGCATTGTCCAGGGCGCTTACCGGGCCGATTCCCTCTGCCGCAGTAATCTCTTGCTGGCCCCCTGCGGAAATCTTTATGGTGGCATATGCCCTGCACGCAAGATCCTTGTCCTTTTCAATGGCAACCCTAAACGATTCCAACTCAAAAAGAGGTTTAAATTGCCCGGTGAGCTTTTTCAACAGGAGTTCAAAAGAGCCTTCTGCAGCATCAAACTGATACCCTTCATGCTCCAATCGCTTTATCTCCTTGGAAATCTTCTTGCTGTCAAACCCGCGTCCCCCAAGCTCTATTCCCAATTCCCTTGCCTTGTAATCCACATTGCTTTTGCCCGAAAGATCGGACATAAGAACACGACGCTCATTTCCGATGGTCTCCGGTTCCATGTGTTCATATGCCTTTGGCGTCTTCATAATGGCGTTCACATGGATGCCGGCCTTGTGTGCAAAGGCGCTTTTCCCAACAAAGGGGCGTCCGTTAAACGGAGTCATGTTGGCCACCTCGCTGACATAGCGAGACAGCTCCGTAAAATGACGAAATTTTTGCTCCATCATACATGGCATGCCCATCTTGAGTTGCAAGTTAGGAATGACCGATGTCAAATCGGCATTGCCGCACCGCTCTCCATACCCGTTGATGGTCCCTTGAACCATAACGGCGCCGCAGCGAACGGCCGCCAGGGTGTTGGCTACGGCAAGACCGCAGTCGTTGTGGGTATGGATGCCGACCTTGACCGGAATATTGGGACAGACCTTGCACATGATCTCCTCTATTTCAAAAGTCAGGGTTCCACCGTTTGTATCACACAGGACAATCACATCTGCCCCACCTGAAACGGCTGCTTCTATTGTCTTCGTTGCATAGCCCGGATTGTTCTTGTAGCCGTCAAAGAAATGTTCGGCGTCGTAAATGACTTCTCGGCCCTGGGACCGAAGGTAGGCCACACTGTCGTGAATCATGGCCAGATTTTCCTTTAAAGTAGTGGCTATGACTTTCTTTACGTGGAGATCCCAGCTCTTTCCAAAGATAGTCACGGCAGGGGTTTCGGCCTTGAGAAGGGCTATGATGTTTTCATCTTCTTCAGCGCGCGTATTCGACCGCCGAGTGCTCCCAAAGGCAGCAAGGCGTGAATGTTTAAATCGCGCTTTCTTGGCCAGTTCAAAAAACTTCACATCCCTGGGATTGGAACCGGGCCACCCTCCCTCAATATAATGTATGCCAACGGCATCGAGTCTTTGGGTGATCCGGATCATGTCTTCAGCAGAGAAATTGATCTTTTCTCCCTGCGCACCGTCTCTGAGTGTTGTGTCGTAAACCAAAATTGATTCCATGGCGCACTCCCCCGAAAAAAGTTCACTCAAGAAATAAGAGAAAAAAAATCCGTTATCATTAGACCTGATAACGAGGCCTGATAACGGATTTTCGTGATTTCTATGTCAACGAACCTAAGCCATTACCAAGCCCCCGGCCGGCAGTAGGGGTATAACAATCCCTACTACTACAGGGAGGATGTTGACAATAATGATAATGGCCTCGGATTTCATCATAAAGAGTCCAATCGTTTGGAAATTATAACTTTTATACTTTACTATGACTGTCTTGTCAACTTCTTTATCGGTCCGGCGCTGACGGATGCCCCATTTGCATAGTGAGCCAAAGAATGTGAGAATGACTGATAGACTTAGAGTCTGTTTTCTGCTACACTGCCGCCAATCTGAGACTGTCGTCATTCTTTATGACCCAGTGCGTAAAGGCTTCCGGTTGTGATGCGAGATTGCGCACAAACTCGATGAATGCGAATCATTTGGTGTAGATTCCATAACGGGTTTAATTTATTATATATTTCGCTCACAATATCCAGGCAAATTTGCGGCTTTCCCGCTCATGTGTCACGGCGTTGACAATTAGCACATAGGCTGGCGGCCTGCCTGACAAAAGGGTGCATCCTTGCAAAGGACCCATGTATTCACTAAAAACCACTAACATTTGCAAATATTATTCCTCAACGTTGGTGTTCAAAGGGGTCTCCTTTCAGTTGAATCCGGGCGAGGTACTGGCTGTTACCGGTTGGAACGGCTCCGGCAAGAGCACCCTGTTGCGCATTATTGCCGGCCTTGTGAGGCCTTCAGCAGGCCGAGTCGAGATGTTTTTCAAAAATGAACCTATTCTCAAAGAATCAAGGAGAAGATTTCTCGGTATGGTGGCCCCGTCGTTGGCTTTGTACGAAGAGCTGACAGCCTTTGAAAATTTGGAATTCTTTTGCAGAGTCAGGGGCATCTCCTATGATCGCAAAAAGTGTCTGAATCTCATGGAGCGCTTTGAGTTGATCGAACAGACAAAAAAAATGTGCAGGAATTACTCTTCGGGTATGAAGCAGCGGCTGAAACTGATTCAGGCACTCCTCCACAACCCGCCGCTGTTGTTATTGGATGAACCGGGGTGCAATCTTGACAGCAAAGGGATTAAGATTGTAGAGGATATCATCTCAGACCATCGACAGCTTGGCATGACTGTGATTGCATCCAACGAAAAGCGGGAGGTGGACTACGCAGACAGGGTCATCAACCTATCTGGATGAAGCGATTGCGATCTGGCTCCGTGATCTGCGCAGCGAGTTCAGGACACGCTATGCGGTCAATGCAATCCTGATGTTCGCTGTAACCGCCCTCGTGGCCGTGAGCTTTTCGATAGGTGCTTTCCGCATCGCAGACGCTGAAAAGTCCTTCTTGTACGCAGTTCTGTTGTGGATCATCCTGGTCTTTTCCGCACTGTCCGGCCTTTCTCGCTCATTTGTGAAAGAAGAGGAAGCCGGCACCATGGACGTATTGAGACTGTCTGCCCGGCCCCAAGCCGTATTCCTGGGAAAACTATTTTTTAATTTGACACTCCTGGGAGCGCTGGAGTTGATCATCGTACCGGCATTTATACTCTTGATGGAATACGAGATAGAATTTCCCCTACTTTTTGCCTCCATGATCATCAGCGGCGGCCTCGGCTTAGGCGCGGGCACAACCATCGTGGCGGCCATGATAGCTCAGGCCAGCGCCCGCGGCGCGCTATTTTCCGCCCTGTCTTTTCCGCTCCTTTTGCCCCTTATGATCACGGCCATCAAGGGGTGTGAAAGGGCTGCCGCAGGGATGCATACGGCAGGCTGGCCCGAGGTCAAGCTCGCTGTTGCCTATGTGATTATAATGATTACTATGTCGCTATTCTTATTTCCATTGGTTTGGGAAGAATAGAAATTTTATCAAGGTTCAAGGTTCAAAGGTTCAAGGTTGGAAAGTGATGAAGATTGAACGGTTTGACGAATTTAGAGATGCTTACGAGCAGGCCAGACGAACCCGGGCTGCCGTTCGTGGCTTCATCAACTATCTCAAGAAATATGAAGACCGCAAAACGACCAATCGTGAACCTTGAACCGTGAACCGTGAACCGTGAACCTGAGTACTTTATGATCTGCAAATTCTTATTGACAATTTGGATGGCTGTTATGATCGCGGCCGCCTTTCTGTATGCCGAGGCAGCCACCGGTTTTCCCGGAGAGACATCCCGCATCCTGTTTTTTCACGTTCCCCAGGCATGGGTGGCAACTCTTTCCTTTTTGTTGTCCATGATAGCAAGCTCGGTCTATCTGGCCAAACGAAAGGTCAAGTCGGATTATCTGGCTCAATCGGCCGCAGAGTTAGGATTTTTGTTCTGTGTCCTTGCCACGCTGACCGGTTCCATATTTGCCAAAGCCACCTGGGGCTCATTCTGGAATTGGGACCCCAGACAGACCTCCATCGCCATACTCCTGATGATCTACGGCGCCTATTTTGCGCTCCGCTCAGCAGTGCATGATCCGGAGAAAAAACGTGTGTTTGCCGGGGTGTATTCGATTCTTGCCTTTGTGACCGTGCCGTTTTTGGTCTTTGTTGTGCCGCGGATCACGGCTTCCCTCCACCCTGAAGACACCATGAGCCCCACAAATCCCGGCATGGACCCGAAAACCTTAATGGTGTTCTTAGGCTCATTATTCGCATACACCGGACTGTTTGTCTGGATGCTTCGACTTAAGGTAAGGATATTGAGAATTGAGGAATTGCGAACCGAGGGATTGAGGAATTCAGGAATTGACGAATAACCAGTAACGAATGATGGTCTCGTAAAAAGTCCAAATTAGACGGCAAAGTAAAAAGCTCCAAATTCAAGGCGCGCACCTCTTTTCAAG
>JABXJW010000153.1 GCA_013375395.1 Desulfobacterales bacterium | reverse complement strand
GGCAACATAGAACGGAACTTGAGTACAGGCACAGCATTCCCAACAGTCGTGGAAGTAGGGAATGCCACTGTTGACGTCGGTGGCAGCGGTTCGGTGGACATCTGGGTGAGGAACTTCCCCGATGACGGATACGGCCTCGGCTGCTATACCATCACGGTCGGCTACGACCCAACGATGATCGAGGTCACGGCTGTCTCGCCGGGGGCCCCGCCCTTTGATGCACCGATTTCCAACATATATGCCGACTACGTTAGCATCACTCAGTTCAGTACGCAGATGCCCGGACCTGCAGGCGACATAAGGATATGCGACCTCGAATTCACCTGTCTTGCTGAGGGTGAAACCACCATGGTCCTCACAATCGAAACCCTGGCAAACACCAACGGAGATGATATCCCGGCAGTCCCCATTCACGGGACTATTATCCAACTTCCCGTGGTGGCCGAGACCTCCATCGCCGAGGAGCAGGATTGGGATGAGGCGGCGGTGATTCAAGGGAACATTACGAGGGTGAAAGACTCGACAACCGGGGAGACTATATCTGGCATTCCAATTGCGGCCTATGAAGCGAGGGCCCTCTACAACCCTGCCGGCATACGGATGCTTACAGTGAGACCAGGAGATGCGCCGTTCGACAACCCCGACTTCATTATAGACAACCCTAGCGGTGTCACCAGTTTCTGGCAGTCTACGGTGGCGGGTAGTGAGCCCCCTGTTAGTGTAGCCAGGCTCGTCCCCCGTCTGATCGGCTGTGCCCTCGATAACTATGACCTAGAGGTGACCTTCGACCGCATAGCTGACCCCGATGGAAATGAGATACCGCAGGAGGCACCGCAGTCGCTCACCTTCCAGAGAGGAGACATTACTGGGGACGGCGTAGTCAATATCATAGACGCTATGTTCGGCGCTCAGTACCTTGTCGGGCTGAGACCTGTAGAAGACATACGCCAGTTGAACATGGCGAGCGTACGTCACGATGATAGTGGAGACATCAAGAGCATTATAGACTGCATGTTTATCGCCCAGTACGTTGTCGGGATCAGGGATTGCTACTTCGAGCTAGTCCCAGCCCGAGAGATAAAGATAGGCGTGATTGGCCCGATGGCCTACCTACAGGGCGAACACCATTGGTATGGCGCTCAGCTGGCAGCCGAGGACATAAACACTCGAGGCGGCATACTGGTGGGAGGCGAGCCATATCGAGTCACACTAGTCCAAGTCGACTCGAATGAACTGCTCAGCGTTGCCGACGCCGTCAGTGCAATGGAAAGGGCAATAACTGTTGACAATGCGGATTTTGTAGTTGGTGGCTTCAGGAGTGAGGCAGTACTTGCGATGCAGGATGTTGCTATGGATTATGAGACGATTTTCCTTGGTTGTGGTGCCAGCGTGGACGAGCTATGTGAACGGGTGGCCACCGATTATAACACGTACAAGTACTGGTTCAGGATTACCCCGGTAAATGGCACTAACCTTGCTACGATCAGTTTCATGCTTACAGGAATGGTGGCCCAAGAGGTAGGTGCGCTAACATACCCGGATGCGCCAAAGGTAGCCATATTGGCCGAGAATATGGCGTGGGCAGATCCGCTGGTTGCGACTGCCGAAGCGTACTTCGCTGCTGCTCCTCCTAATGGCATGGGCCTGACGGTCGTTGGGACATGGCGGCCTTCCCAAACCGCTACCGATGTAGCGGTTTATTTGGGGGAAATAGAAGCTGCCGGAGCCAACATGATCTACACCGTAGTCTCCGGGCCCCTGGGGGTTGCCTACACCAGTCAATGGGGCCAACTGGAGATCCCAGCGGCTTCGGTGGGGATCAACGTTGAAGCCCAGAAGGGGAACTTCATGGATGTAACAGGCGGATACGGCGCGTATGAGACGACGTTGAATACCTACGCCCGGGTCGCGATCACCGATGAGACCATACCCTTCTACGATACCTTTGTAGAGAGGTTTGGACAGATTCCCATATATACCGCGGGCACCTATGACGCGATAAACATCCTGAAGGATGCTATTAAACGTGCGAGCACTCTGGATACCGATGCCGTTGTTACTGCACTTGAAGGTACCGATACGCCCGGATCCTTGGGCAGACTAGTGTTCATGGGGACAGATACAGCGACTCCTCACGATGTAACCTGGGGCCCGGGCTATGTTACCGGCCTCGGCGTCCAATGGCAGGGTGGGGAGCTGGAGTGTGTTTGGCCTGATGCCGGGGGAGTATTGGCCCCAGTATTCTACGAGGGCACTGCAGATTACGTAGTGCCGCCGTGGGTAGTAGAAACATGGGGGCCCTGATGTTGTGCTGACCAAGCGACAGCGATTGAGCGCCATTGCCTTCGCTTGGACCAATCCTACCACGCTAGGACCAGTGCTCCAGAACCAAGTGGTTTCGGAGCGCTTGGCTTCCTGATGGAGTTGCTACTTCCCCGCAGGCATCCCCTTTTTGGAACGGCAGGTTCATCTGAGAAGGTGGCCAGCGCAACAAATCGTCATAAAGTGACAATCTTGCTTATGAAATTTAGCCTTCCAAAAATCAGTTCTCGACAAGAGGGATGCCCTATTAGTCATGACTGGCTTGGTTTCGCCTTTCTTTGTTGCCATATTTCCTTTATCACATCACCGAGCCTCTTGAACTCCTCATAGGTAAATTTATCACTTTTAGCATTATTACACACAGCACAAGCCAAAACACAGTTTTCTATATCGTATACTCGTCGATTGTCTATACGGTCTACTTCTAATGTTGGGCCCCTTCTCTTGCCGCCATAAAATTCTCCCCATATTGGAATAAAATCCTTTTCTTCTATGCCTCAGTAGTGGCACTTTGTCCCGTCTCTCTCGTAAAGGTGATGTCGCAATTCTTTTTTCCAGCTCATAACCATTACACTCCGTTCCTATCACTGGTTACTAAGTCCGCATAGTCGTTAGCACTTCGTACGCTCATACTACCACAGAGTGGAACCTTTCAACAGCTATTCATAAAGCTCAAATAACAAGGTAACAGAAAGCCAAAATGTTTAGCACTTCATCAAAGGGGCTGTTGTGGGCAGAG
The DNA here is from genome assembly GCA_013375395.1 of Desulfobacterales bacterium. Taxonomy (GTDB): domain Bacteria; phylum Desulfobacterota; class Desulfobacteria; order Desulfobacterales. The sequence goes on along the minus strand of JABXJW010000153.1, from coordinate 5,816 downwards.
GCATTGGGTAACAAAAACTCGTTTTGTTCGAGCTCGGGAACATCCCACTGTGCTAGCTTGTATATTAGCTTGCCCCCTCATCGGCAAGAGGTGTCTATAATGTTAATTCTTTAGGCGAGATCTCAACGATTACAGTTGTTCCCTTGCCCAACTCTGATTCGATGCTTAGGGTGCCGCGAAGTAGGCGGGCGCGCTCTTGCATCCCGAGAAGGCCCAGTTTACCAGTGCTGCTGAGGTCGCTTAATCGCATTGGGGCTTCAAATCCCTTACCATTATCGGTGATGATCATCCTTATTTTCCCTCCCCCTGACTCTAATCTGATCACTACCTTTGATGCCTCAGCGTGTCTCTCGATGTTGCCCACGGCCTCTTGGGCAATACGGAACAATGCCAACTGAGCCTCATGCGGCAGGTCGTGCTTTAGCATATCTAGTTGGACATCAGCGTCGATCCCGTCTTCGGTAATTAATTTGTCGGCCATCCATTCCAGTGCTGCAACCAAACCCAGGTCATCCAGTATGGATGGCCGCAACTCCTGAGCATAGCGCCGCAAGCCGCCAAGGGTTTCCACAGCTAAACTATGCACCTGATTCAGCTTTTCTTGGACTGAATTAGCTAGCTTGATCTTGGGGTCGGAAGCTATTGCGTCTAACTGATGTGTCAGCAGCAACAGAGATTGACCGGCATCGTCATGAAGATCACGAGCGATACGTTTGCGCTCTTCCTCCTGTGCCTTAGTGATCTCAGCGATGTAGAATTGCAGGTTCTCCCTAAGTCGCTTTTGCTCCGTGATGTCCTGCAAGGTTTCTATCGCTCCAAAGACCTTTCCCTCACGGTCTCTCAGTGGTGCTGCGGTAAAGAAAAGCCATTTCCCGCTTTCTCCGAACTGGGGGAAGAAATCTTCAGCCTCATATGCTCCCTCTATAAGAGCGGATTCACCATATTTGCCGTCATAATGCCTGGCTATCTCTTCCTCTGGCATGTTATCCACTATAATGTCAGCCATGACCGGTCTTTCTTCAAAATAGAAAGGCGACCACTGTCTTTTGGTGCCGATCACTTCACTTGCAGAAACACCTGTTAGATTCTCACAGGCTTTGTTCCAGTATGTGATGATGTGCTCCTTGTTGATTACAAAGGTTGGTACTGAGCTTCCCTCGACTATCTGTGAAAGCTCTCTTTCACTATCCTTCAGTGCCTCCTCCGCCTGCTTGCGCTCGGTGATGTCTGTGCCCTGGGCAATGGTGGCCAAAACAGTGCTGTCATCGGCAGCGTAGATGTTCGCTGAGTTCCAGAGTGCTAGCCTCGTGTCTCCATCTTTGCGAAGGATCGGGATTTCCACCCCCTCCCTGCGTTTACCCTTTAAGGTGTGTGCAATTTTGCTCAGCGATTCGTCTCGGCTTGCTTGAGGGAAGAGCATGCCTAGTTCTTGGCCGGTAACTTCGTCGGAGGTATAACCTGTAAGATGCTCGGAGGCGTGGTTGAACCGCGTGATCCTGAATTGCGCATCCCAGACGATGATAGGGGCGTTGGCGTAGTTTAACAGCTTGTCCAGATAGTCGCGCGTCTCCTGCAGTGCCTCCTCTGCTCGCTTGCGCTCGATTTCCGATGTTTCCAATTCAGCAATGTGTTGCCGCAACATTGCCAATTCATTTAGGGGTTCGCCTTTTGTCTTATCTTCATCTTGTCGATTGGGGGTCATAATTACCTCCTTGGCCCCCTAAGGCAGATCGTCGAGGATAAACCAGCCTTCCCTTACCCCTTTGACTATTGCCTCGGTACGCGAAGCGACACCCATTTTGTTAAAAATATTGGATAGGTGAGCTTTTACGGTGCGGATGGTGAGAAAGAGTTCCGCGGCTATATCCTTGTTACTCATTCCTTTGGCAGCTAGCTTTAACACTTCTAACTCCCTGTCGCTGAGTTGTTCTTCTGTCTTGCGCTCATCCCTCGACGGCATCCGCACGCCGTATTTTAGGACTTTAGCGATTATAGTAGGATGAAGCACTGATTCACCCGCCTGCACCATGCGGACAGCTTCCACCAGCACCTGGCCCCGGGCACTCTTCAGTAGGTAACCGGCCGCCCCTGCTTCCAGCAGGCCAATTACATAGCGATCATCATCATAAGCCGTTAGGATCAGCACAGCGGTAGCAGGGCTTACCTTCCTGATCTGCTTGGTTGCCTCAATGCCGCTAAGCTTTGGCATCACAATGTCCATTATCACTATATCTGGCTTCAACTCTGAGCTTAGCTTGACCGCCTCTTCACCATCACCCGCCTCACCCACCACCTCCATATCTCCGTGCTGTTCAAATGCATTTCGCATTGCCTCTCGCAGCAGCGGGTGGTCATCCGCGATCACTATCTTGATCTTCACCTTCAAGGTCTTCAAGTCGACTCCTTTCGGACAAGCCTGCCTTGTGCTTTTTCCAAGTTGATTTTACCGCATTAAGGCTGGGGCAGCAACAGAATTCTCTTCATTGCCTTTCCGACATACATTTGTACATCCACGATTGTACTTTAGACCATGTCCGAAATAGAGCCAAAGGTCGATGACTGGTCACTCCAGAGGCTGGTATTGTTTATATGGGCGTGGTGAAAAACTGAGAGAGAAAGGGGAATTAGGATGCGTGCGTCAACCAAGAGAGAAGCAGAGGAGGTGGTGGAAGCAAGAGAGCCCACAGCTGCTGAGGTTCTAAAGGGAAGAGAGTTAGTGCTAGCAGTGCTAGAAAGGGCCGCCGAGGAGAGCGATTTCCTCGCTCGACTAGCGGATAACCCCAGCGAGGCTCTTGCCGAGTATTACACTCTAACCTCCGAGGAGCATGCCGCCTTGGCCAGTGGCGACATTAGGAAAATAGAGGAGTGGGTAGGCAAGTTAGACGACCGACTGGCAACGTGGCTATGGTGCAGACTGAGTCAGGAGAAATGGTGAGATCTGCGTTCCCCAGCAGACCGTTTCACAGGTCTAGCATCCCACTGAGGAATACGAGATGAAAGAACAGGATAAACAGGTGGTTCATACCATCTCGCCTGAAGCTATTACTGAACTGGCGAAGAAGGCAGCTTCAGACTGCCTCCCGCCTCCTGAGGTGGCACGGAAGGCGGAAACTGTGGGGGTGACCAAAGCAAAGCTCGATATCCTAAGCACAGTGCTGCTTGGTATGCTGGCTGGGGCCTTTATTGGTCTGGGGGCAATGCTTTGCACCTTGGTTACCACGGATGCCGGCTTAGGCTTTGGGCTGACAAAGCTACTTGGAGGGGTTGCCTTCTGCCTAGGCCTGATTCTTGTGGTAGTGGCAGGCGCAGAGCTTTTTACTGGTAATTGTCTCATGGTGATGAGCTGGTTCGGTGGCAAAATAAGCTTTGGTCGCCTGCTTCGAAACTGGGGATTGGTATATTTTGCCAACCTCGCTGGCTCCTTAGCTCTGGTGGGCCTGATGTTCTACACGCTTCAGTGGGGTTTCAACAGCAATGCGGTGGGGGCTAACGGCGTCCTGATTGCTAACGCCAAGGTCGATCTCTCCTTCACTTCAGCTCTTACTCGGGGCATCCTATGCAATGCCCTGGTTTGCTTGGCTATCTGGCTAGCCTTCAGCGCCCGCACTGTCGTTGGTAAGATATTCGGCATCCTGTTTCCCATCACTGCCTTTGTGGCGGCTGGCTTTGAACACAGTATTGCTAACATGTATTTCATTCCTATGGGAATACTGCTGGCAAAACAGCCTGCTGTGCTTGAGGCAGCTGAGTTGACTTCAGCAGGTGTGGCCAACCTCAATGTTGCGGGGTTTGTGGGCAACCTTGTTCCAGTCACCATCGGAAACATCATTGGTGGCAGTCTCTTAGTAGGCGCGGTGTACTGGGCATCCTACCTGCGCCAGGAACGGGCCGATGTATGGGTGGCAATAAGAGGCTGGCTGAAGACAATGGTTCCTCCATTTCGCCCTGCTGAGCCAGAAGTAGCGGCTGAGCTGATGGAAAGCAAGGCTTTACGGGAAGTATTAGCCAGAGCAGTGCTGGCGAAACATGCCAAGCCAAGCGAGACGGCCGCTTTGCAACGCACGGGTAGCAAGGCCCTGAGTGAGATGCTTGCCAGGGCAGTGCTCGCTAAAGCTGGAGGGGATGACACTTTCTTCACCAGGTTGGCCCAGGAGCCTGATGAGGTTCTAAAAGGCTATGATCTGAACCCGGAGGAAAGGGCAGCCTTATCCGGTGGTGATGTCGGCTGGCTGGAGTCCAGAGTCAGTACATTAGGAGATCCGCTAGGAGCATGGGTTGCCCTGAGATTAACTTCAAAAAGGGAATGATTTTTATGAGGGAACTCATAAAGAAGTCTCATGGTATCCCGGTAACGGAAATACGGACTCTTTTTACAAACGCGGGTCTTAGAGAAGCTGAGCATAAAGAGACTAAGTCAGAATATAAAGGGAGATTTCAATCAGCATCAGGTAGTGCTTGATGGTAAGTCAATAATATGGGTTAGGCAATAGGGCTGTTCGGCCGCTCATTGCCTCCCCACAAACCGGGATTTCCCATATCAACTACTGGGCTATGTTAGCGCCCTGCTCGCTGGCTATCAAGGCCTCTATCGATTGCATAACATAGCGGTTTGTTCATGTGGCCACGCTGCTCGGCTTTTCTCTTGACCCCAAAGAATTAGCAACAGTAAGATAAGATCAACGATGAAGGATGATTCTGCCTGTCTACGGTACGGAGGTGCCAAATGAGCGACAAGCTAGTCAGCGCTATACTCTCCTATGGTAATAGATACCGAGAGGAGATCCTACGCAGAGATTATACTGAAGCTCAACTTCTGAGCAACTGGTGGGACGCGACAAAGTTCTTCTTGGGAAGAGCCTTCTTTCAAGGTAGGCGAGACGATGTTTCTCAGAAGGTACATGATACCGCTCTAAAGATCCTTGAGGCTTATTTCGCTCATGAGCATTCGATGCTTCGATACCAACGCATGAGAGAAACAAACTGGCAAGACCTAAGGCAGGAACTTTACCAGAACATTGGGAAGGGTAAAGTTGGGAAGCCAAGAGATGTAGAGATGGTAGTAAGCACGTTAGAATTCATAGGCAGGCTTGAGAACCTCAACATAGTTGCCTATTCTGTTAAACGTATCAAAGGAGGCGAAATAGCCAAACATTATGAAGAGATTCAGCACACCAAAAACAAGTCTGGGATAGTCCAAGTGGGCCCCAAAATAGCCTCTTTCTATCTGCGCGACGCGGTTTCGCTATTCGAACTAGAGAGTAACGTAGCTGATGATTTCCAATTCTGTTTGCAGCCGATTGACATATGGGTTCGGAAGTTCGCTATTAAAACAGGCATTGTGCCTCATAACACGACCGATGAGCAAATACGATCAGCGATCATAGGAGTTTGCCGCGAACGGGCTTGTTCTCCCCTTCAATTCAATCAAGGAGCATGGTATTGCGGCTACTTCGCGTTTGACCTCCTTCTTGAAAGCCTGATGGCGCAGGGTGCTTAATCTTGCATCCAGAAGGGAATTCTAAACACAAAAGTGCAGATTGTGCATCCGTACTTGCTCTCGCCCCATGGACCGGCAGCGTTTTTGCAAACATTTTTGCTAACGAACTCTTTAGCACGCCGTGACACAGGATGACACCAGCAGATACGAACTAGGGTCCGAGCCAAGAACACGACGGTACGCCCTGCTACTAGAGGGCACTGGGTGGCACATCTGACCTGTATCTTTTAATCAGGGTGTCGCGGGTTCGAATCCCGCACGGCTCACTCTCATTTTTGGACCCTTTTGCTAACATTTTGCTAACATCAGTGCTTTCTTC
>JABXJW010000548.1 GCA_013375395.1 Desulfobacterales bacterium | reverse complement strand
ATCCACGATAGCCCTATAGATTGAGACAGAAACAAGACCGCCAAATCCCCATAGCGGTAGCCCTTCTAGGCTGGTGTAGTGTAGCGGTGAGTTAGGATAGACCCAGGGGGTAACTCCCACCTTGCTCCAAAACGTGCCATAACACCACTCCAAACCAGCACCGACGAGGCAAAATACGAGGTATAAAAACAGATAATCCTTCAGTTGCTTAAGCATAGCTATTCCCCTTTCCTTAATTCTAACATACTAGAAGTCAAACAGCTTGGGGTGCATCTGCTCTTTCCTGTCTGCTTCCTCATTCCTTTTCTCTCGCCTGTTAGACCGGTCGCGGTCCTGCCTTGCCGTGGTTCTCCGCCGGTAGATCCAGCCCTTGAGGTGGTTCAACAGCCCCATCTGGTAATCAGTGATTAAGTCCACCCGGATATCCTTGGGCATGGTAACCCCCGAGGTCTTGGAGCGCTGCTTCTCATAGACCTTCGTAGCGATGTAGAGATAGATCTGTGTCCAGTCGGAGGACAGAGGGAAAGTCAAGGAGGCGGTAAAGAGGTAGGCACAGACTTCAGCATCTGTACCGGTCATCTCCTCCCCCTTGATTGCCGCCATGTTCGAGATGAGCCTCTCCAGGGTGATGGCAGTTTTTAGCCAGTCGGGGAGGGTATCCCCCCAGCCTCCAGGATAGACGATGATGGGGTCGGTAATGGCGCCAATGATTTCGGAGATGCCTTTCTCTGCCTGTCTTTCTTCTGTTGTCATTTCTCACCTCCTTAGGGCTAGTCTTTGAGCGCGTAGCTGATAGCTGCCTTAATAACCGCATCCCAGCCTTCCCAAGCCCCCTCTACTCCCTTTTTGACCTTGTTAAGGATATCGTCGGTTATTACCTCTTCAGGTAGGCCCATCTCTTTGGCGCACTCGACAACTTGATCCCTGGTCAATAAGTAGACTACGTCACTGGCTCTAATCATGGCTTACCTCCTTTCTCTGATGGTTATTGTTTATACCCGCGAGGATATCCACAATCATAATCAGGTCGACGTTGCGCGC
>JABXJW010000152.1 GCA_013375395.1 Desulfobacterales bacterium | reverse complement strand
CAGTTCTTGCGGATGCTGAACCATCTCGGAGTCGTAGACGTGAAGGTGGGTCGAGGCAAGATCTGCTCGTATCAGCTTAAGGCGGGGTGGACCGTGGCTGACGTTGAAAGGGAACTCGCTTCTGTGAGGGAGGGTTGAAGCACACAATGAAAGAACTTCCGATTAACCAAGTCGTTTGCGGAGACGCTTTTTCGGTAGTGCCTACTTTTCCCAAAGAAAGCGTGGACATGGTTATGACTTCTCCGAGTTATTGGGGCTTGCGTGACTATAAGAATCCGAAAGTGCCGGGTATGTTTGCGAAAGGTGGAATCGGCTTAGAGCCTCACCCGCAAATGTATATTGACCGTTTGGTTGTTTTGTGCCGATTGTTGAAGCGTGTTTTGAAGAAAACGGGAAGCATGTATTTGGTCATGGGAGACACCTATTTTGGAAGTGGTGGCAATGCAGAAAAGTGGCCTGATACGATTAGTGGAAAAGCTAGTCGTCCAGCACCCGAAAAACCAATTACAAACAATCCAAGGATAAAGTCGAATTGGCTTCAGCCTAAACAACTCATGCTCATCCCAAGCCGAACAGCCATTGCCCTCCAAAACGACGGTTGGATTTTAAGGAACGACGGTTGCTGGTACAAGAAAAACCATATGCCAGGTAGCCAAAAAGACCGTTTAACATGTAGTTGGGAGCACATTTTCCATTTTGTTAAAAGCAATAAGGCTCTTTTCTGGGTTGACCAGTTTACTGGTGAGTTTTCATGGAAGAAACCGAAACAATATTATGTTCACCGTATAACCGGCGAGAAACGATTTGAAAGACCAAAGAAAAACTGGCCTGCTGACCGATTATGGTATGACGATGAGAAACATCCGCTTTTTGATTATGGTTGGCAAGGACACTGTTATTTTTATGATTTAGATGCAATAAGGAAACCGCACAAAGAGCAAACAAAAAGGCGTGCTGTTAGAGGGCTAAGTGGAAAACTTTATGAGAAATACAAGGAGCCGAAATTTGGGCATCCAGACACTTTCTTGAAGGCCCGTCCGCACATAGGCTACGGGAACTTAGAAGAGAAAGTTCAAAGTGGATTAACAAAATTGCATCCTAAGGGCGCGAATCCCGGTGACACAATAACAACGAAACATGATTTAGCTGTTGGAAGAATCGGAAACTTCGCTTATGCCGACCCGCTTCACGTTAAAGAGTATAATGTTCTTGGCAAGAACCCTGGCGATTTCCTTTCTATTCCAACCAAACCGTTTCCGCAAGCCCACTTCGCCGTCTACCCTGAGAAAATCTGTGAGGACCCAATTAAAGCGTCTTGTCCAGCGCAGATATGCGTGAAATGTGGGAAACCAAGAAAACGACTTGTAAAAGCTAAGAGAGTTGATTTGGAAGGTTGGGGACCCGCAACCAAACAGCATACGAAAGTTCCAATTTCAACCATTCGTAATGGAAAAGGTAGAATGGGGAAATATGTAGGTGAAACTGTTGGTTTTTCGGATTGTAGTTGCGCTAAAGGCTTCGAGGCTGGCGTAGTTTTGGACCCCATGTGCGGAAGCGGAACCACTCTTGTCGTTGCTCACAAGTTGGGTAGAAACTTCGTTGGCATCGACTTGAATCCGAGCTACGTGGAAATGGCTCGCAAACGTCTTGAAAGCGTGGGCGCGTTTTCGGCTAGGCTAGAAAAGTTTGTCGGGGAGGGTTGATGGGGGGTGTGTCGCCAGCCGTTCCCGCGCAAAAGGCGAAGTGTCGAGACAGAGAAGAAGCGTGGCAAAACGAGAATCTACAGTCCCAAAACGAAAAGGTGGTACACGATTCGCACCCGTTCAACCTTGAAAACAGACCCTGAAGAGTCGATTTTGGGCAAGTGGAAGCCCCCGCAGAAAAAGAAGGAGCGTGAACGAAACGCCCAAGAAAAAACCGTCTAGAACTACCCTTGTTAGGGACGCTGTTTTGTTGGCTCTCGGTATACCTGAAAAGAACAGCGAGGTCGTTCCCGTCAAAATGGGTCCGAATCTGAAGGAAGCCCTGAAACTTGTGAGCGGGGGCAACGTGAGCGGGTGGGTTCGGGACGCGGTTAAGCGAGAGTTGAAGAGAAGGTTTCGGTTGTGACTGTGGAGAGGGAAGCCTAGCATGGTCCGAAAATACTTCTACGAAGTTGTTCACGCCAAGTCAAGGCAAGACGGGAAGCCACTGACGCGAATCTACGTTTGGGCGAAACGAGCGTTTAGCCACCGAGAAATGTTTAGCAAGCAAGAGCAACTTTTGGATAGGCTAACCGACTTGGACTGCCCATTGGACGGAGCGATGCAAATAGGCTTTCAGAAGGAAATGAGCGTTTCCGCCCTATGCTTCGCCAAAATAGACCATTTCAGCAGGGTCAAGAAGGAAATAGAGTTCGCGTTCGTTCACAGCTTGGAAATCGTGGCTTTCAACCCACTCGACGCAAGAGCGTTCATAGAGTGGCTTTCGGGCTTGTGGAAGGGCGAGTGGAAGGAAGTTGTAACAAAAGTGAAGAGGGTAGCCTAGCTTGGCAAGCAAGTTGTGTCCCCGATGTGGCTATCCTAGTCTACGTTCGGTAGGCAAGGTGAAAGCTGGTCCTAGAGGCGGGCTGAGAACTGTGTTCGTCTGTGGGCATTGTGGCTTCAAAAAGATTGGAGAACATTAACGTGGCAGGCACCACCAGAAAAGTCACGGTCAGAGAGGGCGAGACATTGCGGATTCGCGTGCCAGAGGGCAAACTTGCGACTTTCAGGTGGAACGGCGCGTCCGAGTACGAGGTAGTGCTAGCTGACATAAGCGGAAGTGTTAAAAAAACTGTTAAAAGTTAAATTTAACATCTCTACTGTTCGAGAACGGATTCTTCCCATACTCAAACTCATGGACACAGGCGATCCTCCCCTGAACTACCCCGCCAAGATTGCTCGCATGTTGGGAATGTCGCGTCCACATCTCCACTACTACATCAAAAAAATGGTTAGGGCTGGACTGATAACGCGCAAGCGAATTAGGTGGCCTGCCATGTACGTGGTTACGCCTAAAGGTAAAAGATTCCTAACTAGCTGTAACGTTTTGGAGCCTGGGTATTTGTTTCGTTTGCACAAGTGCGGGTTTAAGTATCCTGTTTTGGGGGGTGCTAGGGTTCCCGTTGATTGGCGTAGGGTTCCGAAGGCTTGTGGTCATTGGGTTGCGTTGATTGGTCGTGAGGCGGGTGTGAAGGTTGAGAAGACTACTCGGCACGTTATTGTTTGGTGCGAGTCAATTAGCGGGCGTGACCCTGACGAGTTGTTGCTTACTGCTAAGAGTATGGCTGATCGTGTGGCTGCCAGTTTGGTGGCTAAGTACGGCTTCAGGTTTGGAGAGGGCAAGTTGGTTAAGAAGCCTCACATCGGAGTTTACGACCCTGTTGCCGAGTTGGTTAGCAAACGTTTGGAGATCAGCGACGACGTTGGCAAGATTGACCGCAGCGAGGGCGTGGGCGAGATTGACTGGTACACCGCAAAGGCTGCTAAGGATTACTTGTTGATGCCTGGGCGGGTTGAAACGGTGGAGAAGAACCTTGCGAGTTTGGAGGTGCAAGTTGCCGAGTTGGTGAAGGTCTTGAAAGAAGCTCTTTCGCCGAGGGAAGCCCCTTCTCGCCAGTTCAAAGATAGAACGTACATCAGTTGAAATGTGGGAGCCGTTAGTTCGTAGTTGAATAGTTCACGGTCCTTTTTTGGACAGTATGGCGTCAGGGTGAAGCGTAGAAAGGTTGGCGACGCTTCTTTAGCCGAAAGGTGAAGCACCCTTGGCCCTATATGGGAGAAAAGAAGGAAGGCGTCAACGCGATGTTTGAGTTGTACTTTGCGTTTCTGTTCTATTTTGGTCCGTTGTTGCTTTGTGAAGTGTGGTATCTAAGTCGCAAGCAGAACCTTATCGTTCTAGCGAATTGGCTCGTCTACGTTGCCGGAGCTTTAGTGGCAGTGTCTCCTTTCCTCGTCACCTTGAAGCTGGTTCCCAACATAATCGGAACGGGCATCTACGCTTCGTGGATTTGGTGGAGCCTATTCGTTGGTTGCGTCTTGACGCTGAAGCTGAAGGGCTACGCGCTGTCGCACTCAACTTTCGTGGCGTTAATAACGGTTTTCTTGGCGACGGAGACTTGGGAGTTGCCCATCCACGTTTTGACGGTGAAGCTGAACCCATCCTTGGAGCAACTGGCCGTCACGGTTATGCTGTCGCTTCCGTACTTGCTCTTGGCCGTTCCTCTGTGGCACGAAGCTAGAAACAAACGGTGGCAACCGCCCAAAACATTCTCGATTCCAACGTGCATGATTTTCGCCTTTTCCATCGGCGTTGCCATGCTAGACGCGAAGCCGTCAGGCGATATTCAATATTTGATGCGGATTGTAATGGTTGGTTTCTGGCTTGCTTTCGCGTGGGGTTTTCCAAAGAAAGAGTGCTGACTTTCTTTGTTGGCACGCAGGGCGACGTTCTCAAAATGGCGACTGTGATCCGCGAAATGATGCGGAGAAAAGCGTCTTTCCAACTTCTATCTTCTGGTCAACACACAGTAATCGTGAAGAGGCTAACCAAAGTTTTCGATTTGCCACTCCCCTTTTTCCTTTCCAACGAGAATGTGGCTTCTATTCAAGACGCGGTTAAATGGTTTCTAAAGATTGCGCCGAAAATCCCAAAGCTGCTTCCAACGCTACACGGAAACATAGTGGTCGTTCAAGGCGACACATTATCCACGTTGCTCGGCACGCTTCTAGCCAAGATTGCCCACGCAAAACTAGCTCACGTTGAAGCAGGCATGAGGTCAGGCGACTTTTTCAACCCGTTTCCCGAAGAACTAATCCGCGTTGTCGTGGACCAGCTTTCGGATATTCTTTTCGCGCCATCGGCAAACTGTTGCGAAAACCTACGGCGAGAAAAGGTTAAAGGTCGAATCGTCAGCACCAAAGCGAACACGATTGTTGACGCGATGAGGCTTGTTGGAAACCTTGATGACCCGCCTAGTCGTCCCTACGCCGTCGTGACTTTGCATCGCCTTGAAACAATCATGTCGCCATCAAAGCTCAAACAAGCCCTACACATAATCTGTTTGATCTCCAAGAGGATTCACACGGTTTTTGTGGCGCACAAATCTGTTCAACTAAGGTTGAAACACGGAAACATAGACTGCAAGGAACTGTTGGTTTATCCCGATTTCATTAAGCTTGTGTCCAACGCGGAGTTTGTGGCTACGGATAGCGGAGGCTTGCAGGAGGAAGCGTACTATTTGGGCAAGCCATGTTTGCTGTTGCGCGACAAAACCGAACACGAAGAAGGTTTGGGTGCTAACGTTTTCGTGGCTGGCTTGGACGCGGAGAAGGCGGAGTTTTTCTTGGGCAACTACCAACGGTTCGCAACAAAACCCGTAACCTTAACGCATAGCCCATCCAAACTGATTGCCGACACGCTTGTTGGCATGACGCGAAGATGAAACTGCGCAACCGCATCGACTTGACTTTCCTATTGCACCGCATGGCTTTCTTGTCGGCTAAGGTTCTGCGTTCTCCTTTGCCACTCAAATATTTTCCTTACGAACCCAAAGTGTTGCGGATAATGCGAAGTTTGAAGGGACGTTTGTTCGTGGATGTGGGAGCGTACATCGGCTTTTATGCTTTGGGTCTCCACAAAAACTTCGAGCGAGTGGTTGCTGTGGAAGCTCACCCCGAAACCATGAACGCCCTCAAGCGCAACGCTCGTTCGCTCGGAGTCACCAACTTGCGTTTCGTCCAGAAAGCCGTGTATAACCGAGACGGGTTGACGCTTCCTTTGCACAGGGGGAAATGTCCGACTTGGCACACGCTTGACGGTTCCCTGCAAAACTTTCGCTACAACGGAAACCGAAACGTTCTTGTTGAAACTGTGACGTTGACTAGTCTCTTGGAAAACTACGAAACCGTTGATTTGGTGAAGCTAGACGTGGAGGGCGCGGAGTTTCGAGTGCTTGAGGGAGCCAGCCCCGTTTTGGGCAAGGTGCAGCAGTGGCTAATCGAACTTGAAGATGCAAGGAGGGCGCGAGAGCTAGAACGGTTCATGCTTCGCAACCACTATTATTACCGTTGGATTACTAGCAAACATTTGTACGCAAAGCGTTGACGGACACGCCAATCATCTACTTAGACACATACCATGTTTTGGCTCATTTTGATACGAGGCGAGAGAGGATAGAAGCGTCGGAGTACCTAAAACAATTCCCAGAACTACACGATTTCGCAATCAAACATGAGAGACGCCACGAAGAAATACATAGTAACGGAGGCTTTAGTTTGCGTTCAACTCTATGCGACATCGCTCTCGACTACAAGGACAGGTGCAAACTTTTCTGGATACCCACGCTGTTCCGCCAGCTTCGCGAGTTCAATAAACTGTCGAAGCCAAGAACAAGCAAAGAAGCGTTGCTCTCGCTACTATACAATTTTCTTGGTTTCTTTTCAGCATTCTTTTCGTTGCTCTCCATTAGAGTTTCCATCCAAGATTGGTGGAGCCAAAATGTACGCGATAACTTGGAAACCAAATCGGTGTTAGCAATTTGCATGTTGATTCTCGGTTTGACCACGCTCCGGAGCTACCACGCGATGACAACAGGTTTCTTGTTGCCCGATGAGGGCTTATACGTCCACGCAAAATACGGTGACTTCTACATTCGCCCCTTCTTCACACAAATTTTTTCCGTCTACACTTTTCTGTTGGGCGCAAACACCTTGGCGGATATACTGGTTGTCGGTCCGTTTTTCGGTGCGTTATGGACGGTTGGGGCAATCATGGTTTTCCATCAGATCCTAAAGTTCACAGCCCAAAACGAGAGAGACCACACGCTTGCCCTATGCAGTTTCGTGTTGATGCCCATTTGCATGTTGTTGAGTCCTACTTGGCTAACTGAGCCTATGGGTCTATGCTGCACATTGACGGGAATTTGGGGGCTTCTCTTCTACTTCAAAGGAAACGCCACTAACAATTGCTACGCTTTAGCTTCCGTTTTGGCGTTCACGGTTGCAGCCATAGTCCGCGAGTCCTATTGGCTGTTCTTCGCAGGCAACTTCATGTTGTTGATTGCGTACTTCGCGTTCCGAAAGAAAGCGTCTTGCCTAGTCTTAGCTTTGTTTTTAGTCGGCATAGTCATAACGGCTCCCCCTCAAGTGACGGAAGCATTAAGCTTACCGTATGCACCTAACCCTTGGGTCGTTCAAGTTCCACCGTCAGACAAAGGTTTCCCAATATTCGGTCTTGAGCAAGACCGTTACCCAATTAGTTTCAACGTGTTAGCATCTTCGCTGTGGAAATTTGCTTCATCCATCGGCATCGGTTGGAACCCCACTATAGCCATTTTCGTGGTGTGCAGTCTCATTTTATCAATGAGAGAACTCTACAGAACGAGAGACACTATTCTCGCCGTCATGCTTGCCAACGCTTTCTTCGGGTTTGTTGCTTTCGCGCTGATGTGCTTTTACCTCTCAACATTCACGTTCGTCTATTCTTCAACGGTCATAAGGTTTAGCCACGTCACGCTTCCATCCGCTATCTTGTTGCCAAAAGCCTACCATCACCTTAAGTCCAAACGCAGAATCACAATTGCGATGGGTTTGACTGTGGTGGCGTTGGTTCCCGTTGTGTTGGCTGGCTTGCCCACAATCCAGTCGGGCTTCCCAGAAGCAACAGTAAGTCGGTTGAGTTTCGGCTATGAAGCTCCCTACTATCGCCTCTACAAGTACGTTGACGGTTTGAATGGAACAACCTTGATTTTCGCGGAGCCTATGGTGCGAGCGAAACTTTTCCTTAGAGACAACCCAAACGTTACCATGCTCAGTTTCCAGAAAGAAAATTTCCAACGAGAAACCAACGGATGTTGGAGTCGAACCCTCGTGTACGGTGAGTTGTACCCCAACTATCTCCGTGCTTTGGAAGAGAACGAACCTTTCTTTGCAGATCTAATTCAAAACAAGACCAACCGCAAAGCGGAAACAATTTGGTGGAACACGGAATCGTACCTTTTAAGGCTAAAATGAAAGTTCTCTTGATTCACCCACCAAACGAAGTGATGGACCGAACTAGCCATGTCTTCAGTGGGTTGGGCAATGTTTTGCCTTTGTGGGCTGGATACTTAGGCGTGGTTCTCGAAGAGGCTGGGCACGAAGTAACGTTTTTGGATTTGCAACTCAACCAGCAAAAAACCGTACTGCAAGAGTGCAACGTAGTTGGCATAAGCGTCACAACGCCAACTGCCTATTCTGGCTACAAGATAGCTAAACTGTTCAAGGAAAACTCTGATGCCAAAGTGGTTCTGGGAGGTCCACATGTTACTGCTTTGGGCGCAAAGGTTTTCGAGGAATGCCCCTACGTTGACACGCTTGTTGTCGGAGAGGGTGAACAAAGCATTTTGGAAGCCATACAACCATCTTCGCGTAGAATCGTTTCTAGCCCTTTCATTGAGGATTTGGATTCGCTTCCGATTCCAGCTTACCACTTGTTCGACTTCGCACGGTATAGACCCATGACGGGGATGTTCAAGCGTTTGCCCTTCGCCAACATTTTGAGTTCGAGAGGTTGCCCCTACACTTGCATCTTCTGTGCGCGAATTTGGGGCAAGAAACTTAGGATGCGCTCGGTTCCCCACATCATCGCGGAAATCAAGTTTCTCACGGAAAACTATGGCATCCGAGAAGTAGCTTTCTTCGACGATACGTTCACTATTTCAAGGCGAAGGACACTAGAGTTCTGCAAACAATTCAAAGCAAACTTCCCACGTTTAGTGTGGAAATGTTCAACTAGGGTTGACCGCGTTGATGAACGGTTGCTTTCTGCGATGTACGATTCTGGTTGCTATAGTGTGGGGGTCGGTCTCGAAAGTGGCAACCAACGGTTGCTGAACATTATGAA
>JABXJW010000547.1 GCA_013375395.1 Desulfobacterales bacterium | reverse complement strand
AACCTCGAAGATTTATGATACGAAGCAAAGTAAAACGTCTCCGGTGGTCCTCGCCCCGCGTTTCGCCTCCGCCTTGCAACTTCCCGCAAGAGTCCAGCATAAAGCAGCACAGATTGCATGGAGAGCCCGCAAGAGGGGGCTCTTAGGTAAGAAAAAGCCAGCAAGCGTGGCTGCGGCAGCTCTCTACATCGCATGCCTGCTGGAAGGAACTCCATGCACCCAGCTCCAAATTGCCAGAGTTGCAGGCATCACGCAGACTACGGTAAAAATTCGGTACAGGGATCTTGTCAAAAAATTGAAAATTCCTAAATACGCTTTAAATCGGCTTAAATCATAGGACCTTTTTAGAAATTAAAACATGTTTACCATTCATTCGGAAAGGATCTGGAACTTCATGTCAGTCCAAGAAAATGATAAAGAATTAATCATCGGCAAGCAAACCGTCTATTTTAAAAGCTCCACCTCAATGGTGGAACTATTAGATGGCTCAATAGACATTGGTGTGACCAGTCCGCCGTATAATCGGCGAAAAAAATATTCGGACATATTTACTGATAACTTACCGGAACGGGATTACCACGCCCTTCTCAGGACGGTGTTTTCCGAGTGCTTTCGGGTATTAAAACCTAACTCGTTATTTTTCCTGAACATTGGGGATGCTGCACGAGACCAGGGGAAGAGTGAACGGGTTGCCCAACTTGTCGAGCGTTGCGGATTCAAGCGAATTCAGACGATCATCTGGGTGAAGAGCCTTTTAGGGCGGGGACACTACACCCCCTCTGGTGGAAACCGGCGCTTGAACAATCTTTGGGAATACATCTTCATGTTTGCTAAAGGGCGGAATTATGAGATAGACCCGCGGGCAATAGGGATTCCTTATGCTGATAAGGGCAATATTGGGCGTTATTCGGAAGTCGATTTGCGGGATGCAGGGAACGTCTGGTTCATGCCCTACCCGATGACGACCGGAAAAACCATCAAGAAAGGGCACATCGCCCCCTTTCCGATCGAGCTCCCCTATCGCTGCATTAAGTTAGCTAAGAAC
>JABXJW010000546.1 GCA_013375395.1 Desulfobacterales bacterium | reverse complement strand
ATCGGGATCAAGTATGTATTCCGGTTGTACGATGACCATGCCTAGTCTTTTCCCAGCGTCAATACCCAGGCCATCCAGGTCGACACGCACTACTTCAAAATCCCAACCGCCATCAGCCATCTTCTAGTTCCCATAGAAAGGCACAATTCACCCTCTCGAGCCCAACACGGACCTTGTCCAAGGTCTTGGGGTCTTCGCCCAGGACGCACGCGGCTTGAGGCACCAAGTGTGTTCTCTGTCCACCTGCGCAAAACTACCCCTCCCCATTGACACACAACAAAACAAACACTCCGTTTCAATTCCGTATCCCACCCTGTGTTCCCTATGCACCCAATTAATCAACATGGCCAATTCTAGCCCCCTCCTCCCCGTTGCTGCTAAATTGGCGAATTATCTGAGGACAGAAACCTGAACTGGACACGGGTGTGAGCTCTCTGTTGATACGGCAAAATCAGCCAAATTTAGGCTGACGATCCAAATTCAAATGGTCGTCGTTGTTATGTATCAACTTGGTTCCTAAATTATACTACGCCTAAGCCCTATTTCAATACATTTTTATAAAAACCGCTGAAGGTGTAGAAGTAGCCCTGTTCTGTTAGCAGAATTGGTTTTGTCACTCACTCGGCATCGTAACTCATTTGTTAGATAATCGATAAGTGGATTGTCAATACGCTTGACATTCATGTTGTCGGATATGAGCCATAGACTTCAGCATATCAACACATGGCTTAAATGGCAACACTGAAAAGGTCAAAGAATCAAAGATTGTCAATAGACAGAAAGCACAAACAAGAAGGTTACAGAGGTTTGTCAGAAGGTTCTTTGTGGCATTCATGCCGCCAAGATAATACAATTAGTTGCACGAAGCAAGTTTACGTAAGTTCTTTAATGACAAGGTGGACAAGTTTATTCGGGTGGACAGCCGGCCAACGTGGTGAAGTTCTACCTTGGCCATAGCGACATGAATACCACGAACAAATTTTACAGCATCGTTGATAAATCGCACTTGATCTTGACTCAAAATGTCATGGATGAAATGCTTGAA
>JABXJW010000545.1 GCA_013375395.1 Desulfobacterales bacterium | reverse complement strand
GAAAGATTTGAGAGATCTTAGCAAAATCTTGAAAACCACCATTAGGAGGAGAGGTTAGTGCCCAGAAAGGCTCGTCCCTATAAACACAGGCGCTGCCCCTATAGGCCCTCGGAAGAGCCGAAGAAATACTTCAAATGGTACTACGAGAACGTCACCAAGAAAAAGAGAAAGAAAAAGAAGAAGAAAAAGAAGAAGGGAAGGAAGAAAAAGTAGATGTCAGAAAAAAATAAGAAAGAGCTCGACAACAGGAGCCTCATCCAAAAGTCCTACGACTCAATGAGTCGAGACTTTAGGAGAGCGAGAGAGTCTTTTGACAATAGGCGGCTCGACGCTCAGTTCGAGAAGATGCGTCGCGCGCAGGACGAGAATTTACGAGCTTTCGAGAGGACGTGGGGTGGAAGACGTGTCAAAAGAGAAGAAGAATGAGAGTCCCTTATATTTTGGTAGTCTGTGGGGGGCAGACAAGGGAGGAAGGCTTCCTCTTAGAACAGGGCCTCTCATAGGCGATGCCATTAAATGTGGCAATATCTGGAGAGATAAGAGAAGGAGGTGAGATCGTGGGAAAGTTAAGGATCAAAAAGAAGGGCTATTGGCGCAAGGCATATACTCGTAAAGATGGCGTTAAGGTCAAACGCACCTGGGTCCCGCCTACAACTTATATGGCTAAGGACATGGGCGCTCCAGGTCGTACGCCCAAGGCCAGGCAGTGGGCTAAGTTCGAGAAGGTCACCGGTTGGAAGAAGACTCAGAAGCCCACCACCCGACGTAGGAAAGTGATGGCAGCGACTGATAAACGTAGGTCTAGGCACGACCGCTATGTCGAAGCCGGTCGCATGATGAACCAGCTAGCTAATGTCACAACTGACAAGTCCACCGAGACGAAGGCACGAGCAGATGCCAATTATTTCTTCCGTATGGCGAAGAAGACGCCGGAACGGAGGTGAGATTGAGATAGTGAGAAAAAGGGCGAAATTCCGAAAAGGCTCATGGGTTAAGACACACTATGGTCAAGTGGGAAGAGTATATAAAGTATACTCATCCTTTAA
>JABXJW010000151.1 GCA_013375395.1 Desulfobacterales bacterium | reverse complement strand
AGTAACCATCGATTCGTCCACCCAGGAGTGACCCTCCAGGATTATCCCATCCACTGGGATTTTTTCACCGGGCCGTACCATGACTGTGTCTCTGATTTGAACCTCCTCAATGGGTATTTCAATTTCCTGACCTTCCCGGATAACCATAGCAGTCTTGGCTTGAAGGCCGATTAACTTCTTAATGGCCTCCGAGGTCTGACTTTTGGCCCTGGCTTCCAACAGGCGGCCTAACAGGATCAGGACGATAATGGCACCGGCCGTGTCAAAGTACACCTCAGGCAGCAAGCCTTTTGCGGCGAATATCCATGGGAAAAAGGTGGCCAGGACACTGTATAGATACGCCGCTGAAGTGCCCACGGCAATCAACGTGTTCATGTCACTGGTCCTATGTCTGGCTGCTGCCCAGGCGCCCTTGTAAAACTGCCATCCGACCCAGAACTGAACAGGGGTTTGCAAAATCAGTTGGACAAAAAAATTAGTCTGCTTGCTGAACGCCCAAATGCGGGAAAGGCCCAACTTATCCCAGTGGACCAATACAAACAGAGGGATCACCAGGATGAGGCCGGCTGCAAGCTTTTGTTTCAATTTCCTGAGCTCGGCCTCCCTGGCTGCCTTTTCCCTCTCGACAACGTCGCCTTCCTCGATCTCAAGAATCTTGTAGCCGATGGCCTCCGCAGCCTTAGACAAGTCTTTGACCGTCACCTGCCCCGAAACGTATTCCACTGTGGCCTTCTCGGTGGCGAGATTGACGTCGGCTCTGATGACGCCTGGCACATTACTCAGGGCCGTCTGGACCTTGTTCACGCAAGATGCGCACGTCATCCCTTGCACGGGTACTGTCACCTTTTCGACCCCGGCCTCATAGCCCAATTCGTGAATGGTCCGGATGAAATCGCTCACCGGAACTTGGTTGGGGTCAAAAGTAATGGCAGCTTCTTCTGTGGCGAAATTCACCTTTGCGTCGGCGACACCACTCACTTCGCAGAGGCCCTTTTCGATTTTGGCCACACAACTGGCGCAGCTAATCCCCCTGATGGGTAGATCCAATCTTTTCAAAATCCCATTTGCCCTCGGCTACGACTTCACTCAGCTCGGCTTCCCCTACTTGCCGTACCATCTCGGCCTGATCAATCTGGTTTGTGTACTCTTCGGGCGCTTTTTCGAATTTGTCCTTACAACTCCATGCGCAGAAGAAATAGGTCTTCCCCTGATATTGCATTCTTGCAACCGCCGTTTGCTCATCGACGTCCATGCCACAGACCGGATCCTTCTCCATATCCATTTCTCCCTACTAACAATTACTACCAAGGAGAGTATAATTATGAAAGAAACATACTGAAACAGGCTGAAACGGCGGTTAAATTTTAATTTGTGTAACTGTCTGAGCGTAGTAGTGAGCGTTAAGAAAGAACAGTCAGGTGCTGGGCATCTTTTGAGTTGCTGGACAAAGTGCCGACCTTGGCGGCCCTATTTAAGAAGGATAAGCTGTTCTTTCTTTACGCTCACTTGGACGCGAGTTTTACACGAATTAAAATTTGATCGCCGTTTCAGCCGCCATCCTTTCAAGAGGCTAAATTCTTACGCAAAAGATAATCCAGAAATCTAGCCATCAAGGGGGATCTCTATTTGAGGTCAGGTCAAATCCTATCTTGCCGGTTTCGAGGAGAATGCATCGCACCACTCAAAGCAGCCTACGGCCCGGAGGGGCACACGTCTCGTGGGGCACACGTCCCGAGACAGGTATCTTTGTCGGAAGAGTCGGGCTGTCTAGTAGACGGACCTCATCCATCCGGTATGTTTGTCTACAAGTAGCCTATCTACAAGAGACTTGTCTTTTGTGAGTATCTCTGCCTCAAAGGCATTTCCAACGTCTTTGATGTTTCCGACTTTCAAGTTGGGATTTCTCGCGGATTTCAGGTAATTCTCAATAATCGATTTCGCATTCTTCTCCTTTAAGGGCTCCTGGTTTTGGCCATAGTGGTGACGATAGCCTCGTCCCATCATGCCGGGTCCCATGCCGTAGCCCATCATGCCCGGTCCCATGCCGTAGCCGGCACTATGGCCCGTTTGCCGCCCACAGTAAGGGCAGTACCAGCTACCGACTGGCCCCATCATGCCGGGTCCCATCTGGGCGCCTCCTTCAGCTGCATACCAGGCAGGCCCCAAAACAAACGCCAAAGCCAACGCGATCATTGCTTTTTTCATGATACACTCCTTTCCTTCATTTGATCCACTGTTGATTTGAAAGTGTTTTCTCCCCCCTTTCCTTTGTTGTACTTCCAGATCATTCAAATCTGAGCAATACGCCTGTTGTGCTTGCCCGACTTGTAATTAGTTTCCATCCATAAATGGCCCTTTTCCGCAATCTCGGCGTCAATCTGCGGGATCGCTTGTGCGACGTACCGACGTACGTCTCCGCGCAATCCCTTGATTTGACTCGGGGCATCCATGCCCCTCGCCCTTGCGGGCAGCCTGACGGCTGTCCAATTCCGCAGGACTGCGGAATTGTCCTTGCCTTGCGCAAAATTGCTCATTTCTGAATTGGAAACTGACGCCAGTGCCCAGTGTTGTGAAATTCATTTCTGGATGGGTACTAATTAATACTAGACCGGTTTCTGCGAATAAATGGGGCGAAGCATGTATTTCTTGCGGAAAAATACCGTATTTGTGGGAGCTTCCCAGAGATATTTTGGCGGAGATTAGAAAAACGCTTCGGGGTTTGCAGCAATTACTGAGGAGAAAATCATATGGCCTGCAAAGAATGATGTTTGTCGGCCATTAGTGGGGCTCTCTTTTTGAGGTCAGGTCAAATCTCACCCACTCGTCAGAGGTAAAGCACTGGTTGAAGAACGAGCAGGTCCGCTGAACCAGGCATCCAGCCATTTCCGCCCAGAATCCGGCATAGCTACTAAAAGGCATCATTTTTCCCCTTGTAAAAAATCATCATAAAGTTCCTTTTTGCATTCCGGGCAAATGCCGTGGCTGAACTCAGCCTCCGTGCGGTCTCCAATGTAGGCCTCGACTTCCTCCCAGGCGCCGCTGTCGTCTCGTATTCTTTTGCAGTTTGCACATATGGGCAGAAATCCGCCGAGCACCTTTGTGAGTGCGTCTTCAAGTCGTTTGTGCAGTATTTCCCGTTCCTGCTGTGCCCGTTTGAGCTCGGTGGTATCCAGAAGTGATGCCACGCTCTTGTTGGTTCCCGGAATCACGGCAACCGCCATAAAAATGTCTCTGGTATTACCTTGCTTGTCGATCAACTTGAAAGTGTAGTTCCTGGGAGCAGCATTCGGATCGATGCTTCGTGCTCGATGGTGCTCCCTTATTCTCTCAAGATCATCTCTTGCGATGAATTCCGTTAGACTTTTTGCCCCGTCAACTTCCTCTCTGGGATAGCCGGAGAGTTTTTCAAATTCCCTGTTTGCAAGTGATATCTTCATGCCGTCTTCAATGATTACTGTAGCGGTTCCGGTAGTTTCAAATATGGTTCGGTACTTCTGCTCACTCACCAGGAATGCCTCCCGGAGCCGCGTGCGCTCAATATACCTGCTTATCCTTCGCGCAACGGCATTGATCAAATCCCTTTCCTCTTTAAGGAAAGGGCCTTCGTCTTTATCGGGTTTCTCTTCCCTGTAGTAGACTTCAATCGCGCCTGCCGTGTTCCCGTGAACGATAATGTCTGCGGCCTGTTTCCACGGGGCGCCCTCAAACCCGTCTGTGGTATATTCCCTGCCCTCAAAGACCACCCTGGCGCAAGCAATCTCCGGATACCGCCATCCGCGGGGAATTAACGCGGCAAGCTCTTTAAACCTCTCTTCCAAACTAATCCCCGGGCGGTTTATCATCTCCAAGACTGCGTATAGACAATCGAGTTCCCTGGTCCGTTTGCCGAGGGCCTCCTCTGCACGCTTGCCCTCAAGAGCTTTTTTTCCCAAGTGCTTGGTCATTTGTCCCCATTCATCGCTCGGTTTTTCTGCCATTGGGAATCACAGTTTCTTTTACTTGCACATAGCGTGCCGACAAAGCCTTTCTGATTTCATAATCTTTTCAACAGCCTTTCATGAATATTGTCAAAGCCGCCGTTCGACATGATCAGGATGACGTCTTCTGGCTCTGCAACACCAATGAGATAGTCGATAATGGAATCGGTGTCGGGAAAGTAGTGGGCATCTTTTCCGCGGTCCTTGAGGTCCAGAGTCAACTGCTCTGATGAAAACCGCTCCCTGGGAGGGATCTTGTCCAGCATAGGCGGTTTTCGGATGCATACCATATCCGCATTATCAAAGGAGCCGGGATATATATTTTGAAAGACGTTGCGCCTGCTTGAATTGGTGCGTGGTTCGAAAACGGCAACTATCCTCTTGTTCGGATAAAAGGATCGCACCGCGGCAAGCGTTTCCCGAACCTCGGTGGGATGATGGGCAAAGTCATCCATTACAATGATGCCGTGTTTGATTCCCAGCACCTCCTGGCGACGTTTGATCCCCTCGAAGGTCTCGAGTCCTTCGGCGATCAGATCCGGCGGTATCCTTAAATCATGAGCCACCGCAATGACGGCAAGGGCATTCAACAGATTGTGGCGACCAATGAGAGGCGTCTTAAAGGACCAAAATGGCTCACCCCGTATCGTGACTTCAAAACGGCTCCAGGGCGGATCAAACCGCACATTTTCAAGCCGCCAGGGCGATTTTTCCTCAAGGCCGTACAAAACGGTCCAGCACGAAGCCCGGGCTGCAAGTTCGGCCACGACAGGATCTCCATCGTAGACGACCAGGAGGGCGTCTTCGGGCATGGCCTTGACAAAGTCGGAGAACGCCTTTTTCACGTGGTCCAGGTCGCGGTAAATGTCGGCATGGTCAAATTCCACTGTCGTGAGAATCGCCCGAGACGGCGTGTAGTGGAGAAATTTCGGCCCCTTGTCAAAAAAGGCCGTGTCGTATTCGTCTCCTTCCACGACAAAGTAAGGCCCGGTTCCGGCATTGTAGTTGCGATCGAAATTTTTCAGTATCCCACCCACCATAAAACCGGGATCAAGGCCTGCTGAGGCCAACACCCAGGCAAGCAGGGCGGATGTTGTGGTCTTTCCGTGGGTCCCTGCCACTACCAGTGCCCCTTTGCCGTGGATAAAGAACCTGTTCAGGGCCTGTGGCAGCGAGCAATAATGGAGGCCCATATCAACCATGGCCGCCACTTCGGGGTTATCCTTTGATGCGGCGTTACCGACGACGACAAGGTCCGGGCGATGAGAAAGGTTTTCAGGCCGGAATCCTTCTGCGATCCGGATGCCGCGTTCTGCAAGAAAGGTGCTCATAGGCGGATACACATGATTGTCTGAACCGCTCACTTCAAATTCCGCCTCCTTGAACATGCCGGCCAGTGCCCCCATCCCCGTTCCGCAAACGGCGATGAGATGAACGCTCTTGATGTTTTCAGGAATCTTATTTAGGTCCGGGTTCAATGGCTACAGGTCCTTTCTTCCATTTGATTTGATCCAGGCGTTTGGTATAGATATATCGGCCTTATCCAAAAAAGAAAATCTTTTTCTTGAAGTCTACATATGTGCTCATCTGCTGTTTTTGTTGTACTTCCGGTGCCTTTACCTTATGAATGATTACCAGTTTAGTCAACTCCTTAATCATTTTGGCCTGTCCTGGGACGGTTACCGCAAGGTCAGAAAGGGCGTAAAAAAGCGCATTCGCCGCCATATGCACCAAATGGGTTGCAAAACGATGCAGGAGTATCTTGCAGCTCTTGATCAAGACAAGGAGGCCGGCAGCCATTGTGAGCTGTTGATGACCGTTTCGGTCAGTCGCTTTTTTCGTGACCGTGGTCTTTGGGAAATCCTTGAAAGCGAAATATTGCCTGCGATCATCCTGAAAAACAAGGAGGCGGTCAAGTGCTGGTTGGCAGGTTGTGCTTGCGGACAAGAGGTTTATAGCTTGAAGATCGTGTGGGACAGGCTTGGCGGGCGCAACAAGCGCCTGCCGGCCCTTGAAATATGGGCGACCGATATGAATCCCGACTATCTGGACAAAGCACGGACCGGCGTCTATCACCGCAGCAGCCTGAGAGAGGCTCCACAAGCATTGCGAGACATCTATTTTGAATCACATGCCAAAGGGCAGTTTTTTGCAGTGCGCGATACGGTAAAGAAGGGGATTTTCTGGCAGGTCCACAACCTGCTGTCCGATCCTCCCGCAACTGACTTTCAACTGGTCTTCTTGAGAAACAGTCTCCTGACCTATTATCAGGATGAGCTGAAGGCACCTGCTTTTGAAAAAGTGGTCGAAAGTCTGGATCAGGACGGTTTCTTGATCATCGGAGCAGGCGAGAAGCTACCGTCAGGCTCCAGAGGGCTTTTGCCCTTTGCCGGCCATCCATGCATTTTTCAAAAGGAGGCATGATAGATTTGAAGGGATGCATTCCAGTATTCTTAGCATTGCGGATTTTCTTAGAATTTTCGTAAGAATTTAGGTCCTTGGAAATACGGTCGCTCCAACGACAATCAAATTTTGAACCGTGTAAAACTCGAGCCTAAGTGAGCCTAAAGAAAGAACAGCTGTAACTACTCAGGTTCAAAGTTCCAAGGTTCACGGTTCAAGGTTAGAGAGAGATGAATGCGGAGTTTATCCGGTTCTTGCGATACGCCAACCGTGAACCTGACAACCTGAGTAGTTACACACAAATCAAAATTTAACCGCCGTTTCAGCCTGTTTCATTCACTTTGTTTCATAAGGCTAAAATGATACAAAAACACAAATTTCACAACCAATAGACTAAAGAACAGTCAACGGATGCCATACTCTCCATATTAAGGAACTAATCTTCCAGAAGCAGAAATGCCCATAAAGGGATATGGCAAACCCTATTCCATTTAAAGGAATCCCGCGTAATCAGTATCCCTTGACCAATGCCTTTGGAAATACTCTGCTCATCCCAACCTGACACACGGGTTTGATACTTAACCTCCACTCCGAAAGGATGCCCGCCGGGACGGAGGAAGTGCACAAAATCCACCTCTCTTCCTTTACGGGATCGGAAGTAGTATAGCCCTTCCAAGGAACCAAGACTGGCCCATGTGTTTGCCAGGGGACGAACAAGTTGAGCGCCCACCGCCTGTTCGGCCAACACGGCCTCATCGATAGGCGGCAATCCGGCACCGCTGGCCACTATCTTCCATACGATAGGGTCTACTGCATAGAATTTCTTTTCCCTTTTGGGATAAGGGCGCCGGTGGGCAAGATCAATGCAGGGTAGGACAAAACCGAGGAAGGCGGCATTGAATATTTGAAGATAACCTTGGACCACGGCGTTTGAACGACAACCCGTATCCTGAGTGAGAGAGTTGTAGCTAACAGGAGTCCCTAGTACCGTATAGAGCTTTCTCATAAGGCTCAAAAATAATGATACTTTTCGGCGTTGCTTTTCGAATTCGCTGAGCAGCACGGACCGATACACATCCATAGTATCTTCTGCAACAGAGCCGCTTCCGACCAGATCGGCAACTACCATCGGAAACCCGCCCCACTCAAGGTAGTCTTTAAGAATAGCCTCAAATCTATTCTTTTCCCCGACCAGGTCCATCTCATACATACGAAAAGATGATTCATCAGCAAGGATATCCGTGAGGGTAGGCTGAGGTGGAGTCACATCAAATGCCCGGCAAAAGGCAGCAAAGCTCATGGGAAGAAAAGCACGGTCAAATCCGTGTCCCCTGCGACCCGGCATCCGTTCATATCCTCTCTTGATTTCTATGGCCGAGGAACCGGTCAACAGCAGATATGTGTTTTCGAGCGCTCCCGCGTCCACCAAAGATTTTACCGCCCGAGGCCAATCCTTGACCACTGTAATTTCATCTAATAGGAGATACCCGGTTCCTCCTTGCAGTCGAACAGCTTCTGCAAAAGCCTTTATCAGGTCTATCAATTCACGAAAATGGATAATGTCGTCACAGGCGTAGTAGGCAATATTTCGAGGGGGGATGCCTGCGGCAAGAAGATCTGTAACGAGAAGCTTTAATTCAGTGGTTTTGCCCACCTGACGAGGACCTCGCACAATGCTTACTGAGCCGGGAGGTAAATTTTCGGGGTGATGCAATTCAGGCCCTAAGTGGCGAAAAGAGAGGTTTGTTGAACGTGCCTTCTTAAGGAGTCGATCATCCTCGGCCCAGTCTGGTTTAACCCACCAGGGTGAATGAGCAATAAGTCTTTCCAACAGCGTCATGTTCGTTGTGTCAGGATACGGCAGCCTGGTTGAAAAATAAAAGTGCTACGCCTTTGATCTATATAGTCAACAAAAGCCTACCGCCTTTGTCGACAAATGTAAACCATAATCCATGTACAAGCCGTTTTTTTCGTAGACCAGGTGAATAATAGTACTTTGTTTCTGAGTTTGTATCCCCTGTGGCTCCGACTAAGCCCACTACATATTGCCTTGATATTCGCAAAGATATCCGGAAATACCCATAAGAAGAGTTGACCCCTCTGTGGTTGCCAAAAGTGCGAGCTGACAGGCTAGACACAAAGAAAATCAGCATATTACAGAAACGAGACGGCCCGCCTTCCTTGACCCGGTTCTCAAAGTGCATCAGATCGACACGATCCGAGGGATGATCTGCCTGAAAAAATCCCGCGACCATACGTCCAGCGCACGCCGGTCCACAACAAAGGGGGCGACTTCCCGGCGCACTTGTTCCACATCGAGGTCATCTACGGCTTGCCGCAAGAGGTGCTGGAGTCTGTCGGGAGTCAGCGGTTCGTCATCCCGGTAATCGCCGGATTGACGCATCCTTGATTCGAGATGGCTGATCCGAACCTCCGGATACCTGCCCGCATACCATACCAGGTCGTACCAGTCGCGTCCCTTCACGCGCGTCTTCCACTTCCCGCAAAGGATCGCGTGGAGCTTGCCG
>JABXJW010000544.1 GCA_013375395.1 Desulfobacterales bacterium | reverse complement strand
TCACGTCTAAAATCGTTGTAAAGCCAGACAAGGGACTGCCAAGCGACTATATCACAGTCACAGGAACAGGGTTCGCAAAGAGCGTTCAAGTTGGAATAGGCTTCGGGGTAGAAGTGCCCGTCACAGCCGAAACAGTCACCCTTGTTGGTGCACCAGGAGCTTCGGTTACGGGCACCTTAGCTAACCGACCAGTCAAACCATTAACCGTTACACTAACATGTGATGTAACGGTAACAGACGGTGCATTAAGTGGTCCAGGAACGGTGTCTGTTACAGACGATGGAGCTGGAGTTCTTGCAGGCACCACAACCGTAACACTTGATGCCACAACATATACGGTTGATATCACGGGCACAATAAATTACGCCACAGGCGCCATCAGCCTCACCGCAACCGTCACCGGGGGAACAAGCCCAACCGTGACTATAGACTCAGCCACAGCAGACTACACCCATTACACGTACGATGTGACCCCCCTCGCTGGCATAACCACAAACGCCACAGGCTCCTTTGAGGCGAGCATTACAATCCCTGCCATACTCGAGGCTGACTACGGGGACTATGATGTAACAGCGGTTGATGCCAAAGGAAACAGCGCCACAGATACCATAACAGTAAACTACTACGTAACCGTGAAGCCAACATCTGGGCCTCCAGGCATAAAAGTTGATGTTTCAGGCAGGATTGAGCCAGCCAAGCCTGTTGAAGTGAAATTCGGCAAAGGCACATTATGGGTAACAGCTTTCGCAACCACTTCAGATGCGGAGGGCTACTTCTCAGGAGAATACACTTTGCCAACCCTGCTGGAAGTGGCAACGTACCAGTTTAAGGCGATATGGGACACTAAAGAGCGCACTGCATATTTCGCTGTAGGACCAGCGCCAACAATAACATTAACTCCAGCGTCAGCCGTAGCCGGCGCCAAAGTTACCATAAGTGGCGAAGCTTTCAGTGTGTTAGCCAACGTCACCGTTTACTTTGACACCACAGTTGTGAACGAAACCACCACAGACATAACAGGAAGATTCGAATGCACGTTCACCGTTCCAAC
>JABXJW010000150.1 GCA_013375395.1 Desulfobacterales bacterium | reverse complement strand
AAATAACAAGCAGAAAATAACGTTTTGTAAAATAAATTCAAATGATTACGACTGGAAGACTTTTTACGAATTCATCAATCATGAGAACCAAACAAAATAATCTTGTCGGGTTCGGCCACCCGGACAATTGTCTTTATTGCCTCTTGTAATGGATCGTTCATTAAACAACCCCCTCCTTCATTTTTCCTCACACTGAATACCCCTTCTCACATTTTCTCACTGTGAGAATCAGAAGGTTTGGACATGTCCTTTCTTTCTATTGCCGAGAATCTCTTGGAAACTGCCTTCGTATTCATTTCAGAAAACCGGAGTTTTTCAATAGATCCGAATCCATTACAACTGCTTTTACCTCACGGCGGAATGTGCTGAATCTATTATATTTTTCACTATAGTATTTACGCAGTATTCTTGCAGCCTTGCTTTTTTCACCTATTGCCATATAGACCTCGGCAAGACAACCCAGCACTTGCGCGGCTCTTTCATAGGCGCGCCTGTACTTGTTGGAAACAATGTGGTCGATCCTTTTTTTCCCGATCTTTTCAGCCCACGAAAGAGATTCATGCGCCTCGGATTTTATGTTCTTTTTCTGTTTTAGTCCCTTGACGATTTCGTCGTAAAAGGATGCGCTCGTTTCCTCATCGATTGAAAATCTTTCTGAATAGACCGATACACTGTTTGCATAGCTTTTCAGGAGAGTTTTTATTGCGCCTGCCTTTTCGGAATGACCGGCTAGGGCCGAAAGAACGGACCCGAAAACAACACCTGCGCTGCTACCGTAAGACCAGCCCACGCTTTTTTCATTTTTTACCATGGAAACTGTAGCGCTTAGTTTTCCTGACATCAATAACGTCTTCACGTACAGATCTTTTTCTTCATCAAGTGATTTGCGGGCCTTGAAAAATTTAATAACCGCGTCGAGTTCCTTATCCCTTGCATTCTGTTTTGTTGCTTCACTTACAAGATCGATCAGGTTCTGATCGCTCATATAGGAAAAAAATCTTTCCTGTTTTCCGAGCAGTAAATGTTTTGCATCGTCTAATTCTTCTGCCACATCTATCATAAATTCCGCAACACGCTCCCTGAGCCTGCCCTCTTTTAACGCCTTCAGGGCTTCTGTGCAAACACCAACAATGCCTTCTTGATCACTTTCGTTCTTGAGTATGTTAAGCCAGAACAAGTAGCCCTGAGGCTGAGTATTTTTCCATTTTTTGGCCAACCTTGACACCCCGCTGATGCCTTCAAGGCGGTTGACCGTTTCCAGAAGCAGAACAGCGGGTCTGCATTTTGTCCCTTTGGCAGTCAAAACCTTTTTCCAGGCCGGCAAGAACGATTCCATATCTTCCATCTCGCCTGGCCTCGCATCAATTACATCCTGCATCATGGGGTAGTCTTCATTATATTCGTTTTCACTGTAAGAATCGGATACGTCAACCTCCATGGCCGCGACAAATTCATCCAGTCTCTTGTCCGGATCTGATGTCTCATAGACACAACGGCAATATCTTGCCCTTGATTCCCTAATATCCCGTTCAGGGCCGAGTGAAAAATACGCGTCTTCCTCAACATCATTGATCAAGCCGAACAAGGCCCATACACTCTTCGTGCATCTTTGAGCCTGTCATTCATAAACAGGCTTTCAGCATCACCAAAAAACGATTCCAGCTCTTGAACCTGATCTTCGCCGATATAATCAGGATCGTCGTCATAGTATTCATTATCGCTCCAATCACTAGGCTCATCCCAGTAAGTTCCATCTTCGATCGAGCTGATCCTTTCCTCAATGCTTTCCTTGAGCGCCTCTACGTCACCAAGGATCTGTTCAACCGAACCTGCTTCAGGCATAACGGCAGATCTCCTGCCTGGGAGGCAGGATTCCATTTTTTTGAGAAATTCGACTCTGCCAGAGGTAGGGACGTCCTTTGCAAGACCAATAATGATATCTGTCAGCTCTTCGTTTGAAAGAGTATCGCAATATCCGGCAATAGTATCCAGGTAAGGTCTTAGCGCTATTCTGGCTTCTCTCATTTTCGGTTTCCTTTCTTGACAAGAGGCCGCGTGTTAGCTCAGTTCCTTAACGGGCCAAGGCCACGAGTTTCTAAATCCTCAAATCCGACGGCGAAGCAACAATAGGCTCAGGTATTTGCCGAAAGGCTGCATCTGCTGAAACGAGCACTTCTGCTCCAAGGCGCAAGGCGGTAGCAAGCACCATGGAGGCATTCGTCAAAAGACCGAATTTTCTTTGAAGCTCAAATGCCTTCTCAAGAAGGTCCTTTTGTGTGCATGGTTCAAACCCGAGGCCCAGGTTCTGCAGCGCGGCTATCTTTTCTTGGTAAATGGAAAGGCTTTTAATTACATCGGGCTTCTTGGCAAGCTGGCCGGCGGGATTTCGGCCGCCGATCTTGCCAAGCATCGCGGCCTCGCCGAGCATCAGTTTATGGGTTAGTTCCTGCCATACGGTTTGGGGGAGCACCCCGATCAATTCTCCTGTAGAACAGCGCCGCAGCAGTCTCTGGGCCTGGGCCGAGACACCTTGCTCGGCATAAAGGAGAATGTTGGTATCAATTATGCACAGGCTGCCGCTTTGAATGTCGTCCAGGTTCATACGTCCCAGGCATCCTCCTCAAGGATTTGCTGAAACTGCTCCCTCGTGAGCTTAAGAGGCCGCTCGCAAAAGATCCGGTATGCTGCATCTCGCTCTCTCGGCTTGGGGACACGCTTGCTCAGATAGGAAACGAGGGCGTCCTGGATGAGGTCGCTCAGGGGTCTTCCTTCATCTGCCGCCCGATGCTTGGCAAGCTTGATGACTTCTTCTTCAATGAGAGTGCCGATTTTGCGTTTCATGGTATTTATCCCTCCATGGGGCCGAGTACCAACCAGGGTGTGAGTACTTCCATCAAAGAGATCCCTCCGTGCCTGTATAATGATTGTGACGCGGAAGGAGCTTGAGGCCTATTGTGACACCGGCCCTTGATTGCTCCTATTCGCCGTGTTCCGTCAACCCAGATATGAGGACTGTTTTCCGGCAATGCTTCATCTGCTGGAAACTTCCTGAAGCGTTTTCCATTTAGAGGGCGATCCTTGCCTTCAAGGCTTTGATCGCTTAGGCCTGCGCCGAGAAACAGATAACCGTGATCGCTGGTGATCAAAACGGTGCGTTCCGGAGGTATTGCTTGAACGGTGTTTCTCCAGACCAGATCAAAGGCGTCCCAGATACCGTCGTACATCTCTGCACTGTTGGCAGAACTGTCCATAAATGTCAGGTCCGGAAACCGGGACCAAATCATGATGGCTGATGATTCCTCTGAGATTGTTTGGGCCTCGTTCGGCCTCTGAAAATAATGGTAGGAAATTCCCTGCTGTCGGAGTTCTTGCCTTTGAACCAGTTTGGATGGTCCTACGACCGGCAGATTAAAACCTAGCCGTTCGCCGATAAAGCGTTCCGTTGAACTGGGCAACGCTGACCGCCCGCAGCAAACGGAAAGGACCGGTCTTTTCGAAATCTGCGCAAGAGCAAGTAGACAGGGCAGTTCTCTAAGGGAACATCCATCAAAAATAACTACCCCTCCATCAGGCTGCTTTGAAAGAAAACCGGCAATGCTCGTGGGGTTTGGAGAGCTTGCCGTGAGTTCATCGAATATGGAGTCAGCCGCCGAAGTGAGCAGAGTCTCCCTGTCGTTGACAAGCTTTTCTCCCGATTTCAAATAGGTTGAAGGAAGAGAGCCACACTCGGCAAAGCGGTCAGGTGTCCAGACATGATTGAGCAGCCAATCTTCAATCTCCGGAAGGCGTGGGCAAGGCTGCGTTAATTTATCAAGAAGCTCCCTGTCCAAAGTGCTCATTGCTCATCTTCCATATTACTGGACTCACCGATTTCAGATGATGCCTTTGTTTCAATGCTAAGCCTTGCTTGATAGTTGGCATTGTCAAATTTCGGCAAGGATTCGCATCGAGTCTCAACCTCAGCCTTGTCCATGGGGCCGGGACATGTAATCTTGAGCTGGACCTCAACACTTCCAAGCCCGGTAAGCGCACCTCGCAGGGTGCTTGGATACCCCGCTAGATCCACATCTTCATGATTTGCGAATATATTAAAGACAGCTTTGTGGATCTCTGCTCCCTCCATGTCTTGGATTCTTGTAGCAATCTGCTTGCGCAGCTCCTCACGTGTTCGGCAGGCAATTGTGCTCCTTTCTTCCACCGTCACTGAAGGCCCCGGAGGAATAGGAGGAATACCCTCTGGTTCTGGCTCAACGGCAGTCGGAACGGTCGGTAGGGCTTCAGGTGATTTTGGAACAGAGGGAGGCGGACTCGCTTCAGGCCAAGGTTCGGCCAAAATGGCCAGCGGGAGCTCTCCGGCGCCAAGCATCACATGCTCACCACAAAAGTTGCGGCGTGTATGGTGGAGCCCGAGAACGCGGCTACGATCCTCAACAAGGCCGACAATAGCATCTGAAATAGCGGTACAGGAAAGGGGAACAGGATAGCCGAGCGTGCTCCGGTAGATATCTTCTACCTGGGAAATGGTTTTTCCTGTAAACGAATCGATATGCGCGAGGACGTGTTCTTGGATGAGCGGCTGAGGATAGATATGAGTCCTCAAATGTCTCAACACGTCTTCTTTGTTTAATGCCTTGCCAAGGGATTCCAGCTCAAACACGCTGTCTCCAGGGCGATTGGACCATCTTTCAATACGGACGTACATGAGGCCGGCTGCCTTGATGGTATCTCGCACGTATCTGCGTTCTTTGCCTGCTATGATCTCGTAACGCTTTGCGCGTTCCGCTGATGCGGCCGACGGTGCAAGATCTGAAGCAGCTATTGATTTTTTGGCAAATGAAAGAAGATCGGCATTTGTGAAGTGACTGGCATTGTCATCCTTTGGTTCAAAGAGAAGGATCTGATTTCTTTGCTCCGCGCCAAAGTAAAGGGCGTGTCGTTCAACATCGGACAGATGCCGAGGCGAAAGCACGTACCGTGGGGCATTCTTAGAAAGGCCGTCTAATGCCTGTCTCGTTGTGTCAGGATCTGAAAAGAAAACGGTTTGCTTTGCATCGCCAAAGAGATCCTGCTTCCAAATCTTTTGCACCTCGTCTCTGGCCCGTTCATCTTGGATATGTATGGTAGCAAGAGCGACCTTTGCATATTCGTTTTCTTCCAAATCAAAGAAAAACCGGCCTTCACGTTCATGGAAGAATGAACCATAAGTACGAAATGACTGAAAACTGCTTTCAAATTGATTTGGATCACACCCCGGCGCCAGCACATGGCGCACCAGCTCCTCGCGCGAGACTCCTCGCATTCGGCCTGCCGGCGCCAGACTGGTGAGCAGCACGGCCGATGCCAAGGACTCGGCATATGGCTGGCCGGCGAGATCCCGCAGGTTTGAAGCAGCACAATTAATCAATACGGCTGAAGGATCGAGATCCTGCAAACGATCAGCACAAGCATGGTCGCCAATCATGCAATGAGCAGCCGTAAACAGAAATGATCCGGAAGGAGCAGCATCCAGCATAGCAGCCAGAAGACCCAGCGCACCGCGTGTGCCCTGAAACCCACCGGATTCAGCAATACGCTCAAAGATCAGTTCAATAAGTTCCGGCAAAAAAGGATAGGCACTCTTCAATCTCGACAGGTACTCGTCAGAAGTATCCACCCCCAGCCGTTTCCAGGTGTTTACATAGGAGCCGATCAGGGCGTCGGCAGCCGCCTTGTCATAGATATCGGCATCTGCAAAAAGCCTGTGGCGTACAATCCCTGCACGATCCTGCGGGCTTCGAAACCGCAGCTCACGGCGCGGAACACGCTTCAAGGTCGCCCCTGGTTCAGTGGTACCGTCATAAATCGCTGCAAACAAACTGACCCGTGGGTTCCGGTTGGCTTCTTCAGATACCATTTGGAGGAAACTCAAATTTTGGCTTTTTCGGGCAGGGTCACCGATATTGGAAATGCCTCTTTCCAACTCGTCAAAAATGAGGATAAGCGGTCGATCTGATAGGGTCGTGCGAAACTCATCAAGGGAGGGTGGGCGGCTCGACTGCCAATCGACCCGCAACTGTCGGCCAAGAGCTGTCCACAAGGAATCGAAAGGAAGCGTTTGATCGGTAAATTTTTCAACGATAATGATGGGATCCTTTGGCGGCGACCAGGAGAACCCCAGAGATTCCATCCATTGAGAGGCTTGTTCAGGATGTGCGAAAAGATGATATGCGGTCAGAAGCCCATGAGATTTGCCCAACCCTTTTACAGATTCGGCCAAGAAGAGGCCGGCTTCGTTGGTATCCGAACCACTTGGGCCATAACGGCGACTCAATGCGCGAAGCATAGCGCGGATATCTGAGGATGGATAGGTTAAACTGAAGAAGGCCTCTGGATCGCGCTCCATGCAGTTTCTTGGCCCTGACCGGATCTTTTCGAGGTCTATGACACTGTCGATTTGCCGGGCTGATTTGTATCTCTTTTTCATAATCTGTAAGATAAGTACAGAATTCTTGAAAAGTCAAGAAAAAATGATGCTCTCTCTTTAATTTGATTAACGAAGCGTGGGGAAATCTTAATGTTGGTTACCAGTAACTTGCTGTTTTGTCAAGGATTTCCAGGAGTGATGGCCCGATTCTTGTCATCGGCATCATGAATGAACGCTAAAGTAAAGCTTGAAGCCCGGCTTAGAGGTGGCGACTGCGGGTTGGAAGATGGCCGAAAGGGTGCGGGAATGCCTGCGGAATGGCGGGCAAAACTTCATCTAAAGCTTAAAATAATGTAGAAAAGATCAGGGGATCAACTTTCAACATAAATGTCCAATGTTGAGACCCTTCTGTTTCCCAATCTTTGCTTTACCGATTCCCTTAGTTTTGATCAGGTCTTCATAGGTTGCAGACATCAGCCCGCGGTAACCGCCAAACTTTGGAAGCATTTCTCTGGCAAGAGCTACCGCATCCTGGCCCTGTCGACCCGTTCTAAGCAGAATAGCCAAGAGGGCTGCGTCGCTTAAAGCTTCCGGCTCCTTGTCCAGCAGCATTTCTCGCGGACGTTCCCCGATTGGCCATTCCTTTATGTGAAGATATGTGAAGACTATTTTTCCCTTTATCTGTCTTTTCCATTTGTCACCAATCTATCTTTAAATGCCTATTGGTTTAGCTGTCAATAAAATCACAAAACCCTTTTTCTGATAACGCATTATGTATGATCAAAAAAAATTGGCGCAAAATCCACATCACACTGAAAAACCAAGTCGGAACAAATTGGGGTCGCACCTTGATCTGTGATTTAATCCACAGATTTCGCAGATTACACGGATTACTCTAATCACTTGAAGGACGATGCGAAATCTGTAGGGTTTAATTCCCCGCTGCTTGCCGCGGGGTAGTTCCTTTTAAAGATTCCCGTTCCTCCGCACAGACCGACCAACCCAGGAAAGCAAAAAACCCCGCCACAAGAAGCTGAAAGGGGAACCTACGGGACATCCTATAACGTTGTTGACTCTCTTGAATTACGCCCTCTGCCGCTGGAAAGAAGTGTTTTGTGGGTATTTTTAATGAGTCTGTTTGATAATGGAAGAGTTTTAAGCTCCTCTATGGCAGCATTCATTGCGTTTACATAGTTATTGACCTCTTTCCAGTCGTCCCGCCTTTCCGGCTCAATTCCCTTTTCCTCAATAAGGGCTTCTTCTATATTGGTTTGGGTACCCTCAATTCGGCTGGAAACTACGGCCTCCTTAAAAATGTGCATGATGATGAACATGTCTGTATCTGGAACAAATCGGGAAAAGGAATTCAGTTCCCCTAATTTCAATGAGGCTTTTTCCAACAGTTCATTGATGACCCCATCTGTCCAGAAAAAGGAATGGTTTATTTTCTCAGGTAAGAAGTAGTGGTACTCATATCCTTTTCTATATGAACCTGCTTTGAATTCCTTAATATCCATAAGCATCCCCAAAGTAAAATAGAAATTCCCCTATTTTACTTTTGGCCGTATAAATAAAATATAAAAATCTTTGTTTTACTTTTTTGAACTTTGAAGACGTTGGAACAAATTGGGGTCTCACCTTGATCTGTGATTTAATCCACAGATTTCGCAGATTACACGGATTACTCTAATCACTTGAAGGATGATGCGAAATCTGTAGGGTTTAATTCCCCGCAGCTTGCTGCGATAGAAAAGATAAAACACCTGTTTTGATACCCCGCTGCTTGCCGCGGGGTAGTTCATTTTAAAGACTCCCGTTCCTCCGCACAGACCGACTCAACCCCGGAAAACACAAAACCCCCGCCACAATAAGCTGAAAGCAAAAGATCCCGTATCATTGAGTAAGAAACGGGGTCTTAGAAATCAGTGCACGGTGCCTCTATGATTTTGGGTTAGTGGATCATAAGCGAATGACGATATAGAGCAGGCTATCAGCAACCTACTGTTTTGTCAAGGATTTTCAGGATAACAGCTCGATTTTGGGCCAGGACGGGCTCGTCTTGAGGACCAAGTGTAACGAAACGTTACAATTTTGGCAAAAACAGGCGGAAAAAAGTGTGTAGAAATTACACAGTCACCGGTCAGGGGGTGGTGCAGTGCTCTCGAAAGCCGCAATAATTTTTGCCATAAGTGTCAGAAGACCCTTCGGTTTCCCAATCTTTGCTTTACCGATTCCCTTAGTTTTGATCAGGTCTTCATAGGTTGCAGACATGAGCCCGCGGTAACCGCCAAACTTTGTAAGCATTTCTCTGGCAAGAGCTACCGCATCCTGGCCCTGTCGACCCGTTCTAAGCAGAATAGCCAAGAGGGCTTCGTCGCTTAAAGCTTCCGGCCCCTTTTCTAACAGCATTTCTCGCGGACGCTCCCCGATTGGCCATTCCTTTATGTGAAGACTATTTTTCCCTTTATCTGTCTTTTCCATTTGTCACCAATCTATCTTTAAATGCCTATTGGTTTAGC
>JABXJW010000149.1 GCA_013375395.1 Desulfobacterales bacterium | reverse complement strand
TGAGGCGTACGTATGGTACGCCGCAGTGACGAAGGATGCAGCGCAACGCAGAAGTTGGACTTTTTACGAAGCCGTCAAATTTATGTAAAAATCCGCAACATGGGGTAGTTGCAGCCGATGTTTAATTTTTTTAGCAAGAAAAGGCGAGAAAAGGCGTTGCGTGGCGAGGACGAAAAAGCGCTGTTCACCCGCAAGTATAAGGCCTTTCAGCAGCTCCTCAACGGCAACAATACCGCCCTGGCAACCATGGGAGATATGCAGGAAAAGGCAGGTGGCGCATTTATCTTTGACATAGCCTATGTAGAGTCTTCTTATCGGTGCCTTGCGGAAAGCGTAAAGCAGATTATAAAGAATCTAAACCTGTTATCTGACAACAAGCACAAAGATCTGCTCGCTGTATACGAACGAGTCGACACCGCCGTAAAAGAGACCCTCCGTCAAAGAGTTGCCATCCCCAAAACCGATTATGTCCTCCACCTCGGCTCTATTGACAAGGATATGGTTTCTGCCTGCGGGGCGAAGATGGCCTTTTTGGGCGAAGTGGCCAATCGAATCGGCCTTCCCGTGCCTTGCGCCTTTGTTGTCACAACGTTTGCCTACCATAGCTTTATAGAACATAACCGGATCGGAATCCTCTTGATGGAAAAGTGCAGCACGGTTGATATCCGCAATTATGCCGGCCTGGAGGATGCGAGCCGCCAAATGCAACGTCTGATCCAGGAAGGCGAGATTCCCGGCGATCTTCAAGAGGCAGTGCTTGCGGCACTTGAGGAAATAAAGAGGAAAACCGCAGACCCGTCGCTTCGCGTATCTGTTCGAAGCAGCGCCGTGCTTGAAGATATCATGGCGAGCTTTGCCGGCCAGTATCAAACGCTTTTGAATGTGACAGAGGCAAATCTTCTGGACGCATACAAAAATGTCCTTTCCAGCCAGTTCACGCCAAGGGCGCTTTTCTATTACAAGGACAAGGGGTTTAATGTGGAAGAGATGGCCATGGCCGTCGGAGTCGTCCAGATGGTTGATGCTGTATCAAGCGGCATCATCTACTCTCGCGACCCGAGCAATCCGAAACAAGACACAGTCCTTGTCAATTCAGTCTGGGGACTGGGAAACTATGCGGTAGAAGGCATGGTCTCACCGGAGACATTCAAAGTCCATACAAAGGCGAAGGATGAATGCAAGTATACGGTCTTGCGTGAAAAGCATGACAGGCAGAAGGTGATGATGCGCCCGCTTGCCGGCGGCGGGACACAGGAAGTCGCGGTCTCCGACCGCCTGGAAGACAAATCGTGCCTCAACAACGATCAGGTGCTTGAGCTGAGCGATTTTGCAAGAAAGGCGGAGGCCCATTTCAAACGCCCTCAGGACGTGGAATGGGCCCAGAGCCCAAGTGGCGATATTCATATTCTGCAATCAAGACCACTTCGCGTGGGCCGTATGCCCGACAAGGAGCTTTCAGAGGAAGCCAGGCATATCAAAGGTCATGAACTGCTGCTCGATGGGGGCAAGATAGCATCGCGCGGCGTAGCAGCGGGGCCGGTGTGCCGGATCAGAAAAATAGGCGACGTGGATGAATTTCCCAAAGGCGGCGTCTTGGTTGTTCGACAGGCCCATCCGGAATACGCGGCGCTATTGGAAAGGGCATGTGCCGTAATCTCGGATACTGGCTCTGTCTTAGGACACTTGGCTACGGTTGCAAGAGAGCGGATGATTCCGGCTATCTTCAATGCAAAAGATGCCACAAAGATTTTGTCTGACGGCACGGCAGTTACTGTCGACGGCATTTACGGACGCGTTTTTGAGGGAGAGGTCCCTAAGCTCATGAAGCTTGGCAACCAAGGCTATGACTTCGAGAATTCTCCAATCTGTGAGCGCCTTCGCACTATCTTAAAAGAGATTACCCCGTTGCGCCTGACCGACCCCAGATCTCATGATTTTAGGCCAAAGAATTGCAGAACATTCCACGATATTATACGATTTTCGCACGAAATGGCCATAAGGGAAATGTTTGATTTCGGTCAAAACACTTACTTTTCCGAAAAATCGGCAAGAAAACTGGTCAGCAAAAAGATCCCTTTGGAATGGCTGGTCATCGATCTGGAGGATGGCCTCAAGTCCGGCCTTCAGGGAAAACAGGCAACGCCTGAAGACATCGTATCCGTACCGATGTTGGCTATTTGGGAGGGGATGACCGCAGTGCCATGGAAAGGCCCGCCTCCTATGGATACCAAAGGGTTTTTGTCTGTGCTGGCAGGCTCTGCCACAGAACCTGATGCAGTATCATATCTAACGGACAAGAATTATATTGTTCTGTCAAAACGCTTCTGCAACTTAAGTGTGCGACTCGGTTTTCATTATTCCACGGCCGAGGCTTATCTGGGAGACAACGAAGACCAGAATTACGTAAGTTTTGTCTTTAAGGGCGGCGGGGCCGATCACGGCCGTAAACGCCTGAGAGCCACCTTTATTTCAAGGATTCTGGAGAATTTTGATTTCCGCGTCGAGGTGAAACAGGACGCCGTCTTTGCGCGCATTGAGGGATATGAACAGGCATTATTAAAAGAACGGCTCAAGGTCCTCGGCCATATCATAGTGCACACACGGCAGATGGATATGGTCATGTTTAACGACAAAATGGTAGACTGGTATTACAGGAATATGATGAAGGATATCTCTTCCTTTTTACATACTCCGAATCGAGATAAGGTCGGCTGCCCTTGAAGAAATACGTCAAGTATTTTTCGGAAAAAAAGGGGTTGAGGCTCATAACCGTCATTATCATTATCCTCTTAGGCGGAGCCTTCACGCTGGGAATGCTTGCAGCCCAAGAAATGAAAAGGATGATTAGTGAGGACTTCAACAATCAGCAGCTTGAATTGGCCAGGCATACCGCCGACATACTCACCGAGAATTTCAAAATTATTAAGCGGGAACTGCTGACACTGAGTCTATCTCCTTCTATACAATACATAGAGGCGGTCTCATGGGCAAACCGGATGAAAATTGCGCTGTCAAGCGTTGGCGATTATGGCGTGTTCCGAATCATACTCGTTGACGCGGACGGGACCAAATCCTATTCCATGAACTACAACAATGCAGTTTTTGTAAAACCATCCTCCTATAGGACTATGTTTTTTTTTGAATGGTGCAAGAAGCCGGAAAACAAAAACAAGATCTATATAAGCGACGTCAGGAAGGGAATTGTTGCAAACTCTGAGCCAGGCCTCTTCATGCACATATGCACGCCTGTTTATAAGATTTCCTCTGATGAGGCCCACCCCAGACCTTCACAGCAATTTTCCGGGGTGCTGGTCTTTGTTCTGGACGTGGCTTCGCTTGTGAAAAAGTACGTAGCTCCCATTCAATCAGGCAAGACAGGCTATGGATGGGTCATAGATGAAGAGGGCGATTTTCTCTACCACTTGGAAAAGGACTTTGTTGGCGAAAACGCCTTTAAGGTAAGGAAATTCAAAGATTCGCACATATCGTTCAGCAAAATTAATCTTATACAGAAGACCAAGATGTTGCAAGGGAAGGAAGGAACCTCCTGGTATATTTCTGGTTGGCACCGGGGTGTCACCGGCAAGATGAAGAAATTGATTGGTTATGCGCCGGTGCATATCGGCGCTGCTAATGCCACCAGGACATGGTCGGTTGCCGTGGTCGCGCCGATAAGCGAGGTAGAGGGCGCCATCCACACCGTCTATGTGAGGCAAGCTATGATACAGGGCGCCTTTACCGCTGCGGTGCTTATTATCCTTGCCTTTTTGATCGCAAACGAGAGGGCTTGGCTGCGAACCCTTGAACAGGAGGTGGAAAAAAAGACCGAAGACCTTGCACGATATGCTGAGAGGCTGAAGCTCTCTGAAGAAAGATACCGCTCCCTTGTCGAGTCGGCTGACGACCTGATCTATAGCTTGGGCAAAGACGGGGAGATCCTTTCTGTCAACCAGTACACTACGCGGCTGTTGAAGCGGTGTCCGACGGATATTATCGGAACAAATATAACAAAAGTCATCAAATACGAAGCGCCTGATAATATCGATTGGATTCTCGACAAGGTCTTTGCCACATCCGAGAGCGTTGCTCATGAAGAAAGAGTAAAAATAGCGGACAGGCAATATTGGCTTGATACAAAATACAAGGCTCTGTTGACGGACGAAGAGCATGTAGGTGCGGTTCTGGTCATCTCCAGGGATATTACAGAGCAAAAGAGTATAGAAGAACAGCTCTTTCACACGGAAAAACTGGCATCTCTTGGTTCTCTTTCAGCGGGCGTCGCCCATGAGATCAACAACCCCCTTGCGATTATTCTGGGTTTTACGGACGTATTGCTCGAAAGGGTTGCTGAGAATTCCAAAGAACATGAGATCCTCAAGATCATTGAAAGGCAGGGAAATAACTGCAAAAGTATTATTGAAAATCTCCTTGCCTTTGCCAGGATACCGGAAAAAACTACTACAGAGACCGATGTGCTCGCAGACCTTCAAAAGATCGTGAATGTTGTTATGAATACCCTCGTAACCAAGAAGATAGATCTCAAAACCGATATTGAAGAGGATCTTCCAAAGGTCAATGGGGACGGGCAACAGATGGAGCAAATATTTTTAAATATCATTAACAATGCGGTAGCTGCCATGGAGGGAGGAGGGATCTTGTCCGTCTCGGCACACCGCTCCGATCACACTGTCAGTATAAGCTTTACCGATACAGGCTGTGGCATACCACAGGAGAATATGGACAAAATATTTGAACCATTCTTCACCACCAAGAAGGTAGGAGAGGGCACAGGCTTAGGCCTTGCCGTCAGTTACGGCATCGTGAAAAGATT
This sequence comes from Desulfobacterales bacterium, assembly GCA_013375395.1. Taxonomy (GTDB): domain Bacteria; phylum Desulfobacterota; class Desulfobacteria; order Desulfobacterales. The sequence goes on along the minus strand of JABXJW010000149.1, from coordinate 4,107 downwards.
TGGGGGAGACATCAGAGTCAAGAGCCAAACAAAAGAAGAAGGCAGGGAGCCTGGAACCACCTTTACTATTCTACTGCCTGTAGCAAATACGAAAAATCGTGTATCGTGAAAACGGATAGCCAGTATCAAAGGAGAAGACAATGTCCCAAAGTATCTTAGTCATTGATGACGAACTCGATATGCTTACCCTGCTAAAGATGATCATTGAAGACGAGACCGACTATGCGGTAGAGACCACAAACAACCCTTCCGAAGGTCTAAAAATGCTCATGAAGACTGATTATGCTCTGGTCATCACCGATCTCAAGATGCCCGGCTTGGACGGGATAGAGCTATTTGAGGAATGCAAAGAGATCAAGCCCGATGTCCCTGTTATCATTATAACGGCCTATGGTTCCATTGAAACAGCCCAGGAGGCCATAAAGAAAGGGGTCGCCGACTTCATCACCAAACCCTTCAGAAAAGAAACCATACTCTTTACAATCAACAGGGTCCTGGAACTTGCGACGGTAAAAAAGGAGAACATAGAGCTTAAAAGGAAGTTAGACCAAAAGGGGGGCTGAGCGCACGGAAACCCTAAGGTTGTCTGTCCAACATCAGGTGAAAGGGCCTGTGTTGAAGACATGGCAGGGCCTTTCAAAGGGCCCTGCCATATTGAGGAATGTGATGTTAAATCAATGTTCCAGCTTCATGCCCCACCCTTCGAACATGAACATAATGGCAAAGCCGTACCACAGGGTATAGACAACATAGAAAACCAAAGAGAAAACAACGATGCCAATGCGGTCCGAGATCTTTTGGGGCTCGATCTTGTAGTAGTTGTAAGAACACTCCACAGCCTTCTTCCCGACCAAGGCAACCATCTTGGCCTCTTTGAACTTCTGCTGCTTCTTTAGGTCCTTGTCCATCAGCTTGAGCGCCTTCCACCAGTTATAAAGGACGCGCTTTTCATCGTAGCCGTACTTGTCGGCGACTTTGCTTCCGTCATTTGCAAACATATCGTCCGCATCGGCAAGGCAATTGGCCAGGATATTTCCCAGATCACCACTGACCCCCAGCTCGGCGCTTGATGTGTTTACCATGGCGCCGGCCTTCATAAACAACGGAACGGTCTGTTGCGCCTGCTCATCGTTTTTCATCGCAAGGGTGACGGCCACAGCGTCGCCCGTGAACCGGTCTGATTCTTCCATGACCTTTGGGATGTAGTAGGCCGAGCCTTTTGATATGGAATTATACAAGGCGTCCAAATATTCGAGACCGTTCTTGCCGTTGAAAACAGGCGAAAATATTACGACCAGTACAACCAAAAACACTATGAGCAGCCCAGCGCCGCCAAAGAATTCTTTCTTATTCGCAATCATGCTCTCGCCCCCTCTCCCTTCAAGACTCGAATATTTTTCAAAAACGTGCCGATCACCCAGACCCCGAATCCGCCTATCACGATAAAAAAGGCCCAGACCCCGATAGTTTCCAAGATAGAGCCAAGCTGTTTTGATATCGGGATGACGTCCATTGCGCCAAGCTTTGCCGGCAGGGCAAAAATACGGTTGACGAAACCAGCCAGGACCGCCATCGCATAGAAGCCGCGAATGGTTATGCCTTCTACCACCTTGGTGACCATTGCGCCTATCTGGATACCCAGCAAAGAACCCAAGAGCATGCCCATGGCCAAGGTGTAGAAGATAAAGCCGAAGATGGCGTACTGGCTGATTGAGGCATAGCCGGCTGTGAACACGATCTGAAAGATGTCGGTTCCGACCGTGGTCATGGAGGAAACCCCCAGCATATAGACGAATATTGGAAAGGTTAAGAACCCGCCGCCAACACCCATAATGCCTGCGGCCATACCGACTAGGGCGCCGCTGAGCACCAGGAACAGCCAGGAGATTGAACGGCCGCCGGGGGTAATGTCGTAATCGAACTTGACCATGGGGGGAAGCTTCATCGACTGGAGCCTCTTCGGTAGGCCACCCATCTCCGCCCCTTCTGATTTTCCGCCGTGGAAATCTTTAGGCTCCGTAGCCTTCCTCGCCTTTAGAAAATCGGTCAGGGCGTAGATCCCAAGAAAACCCAGCATAAGCGAGTAGATCGTCGTGATAAACGCATCACTCAGTACCGGGTTGATCTCATAGAGCACGCGGTTGACGAGCCCGCCTACCGTAGCGCCTATAATGGCGCCGATTAAAAAAACCACGGCCAGGGGGACAGAGACGTTACCCAGCTTCCTGTGGATCACGCTGCCCATGATCGCCTTGGCAAAGATGTGGAAAAGATCCGTTCCAACAGCCAAGATACCCTTGATGCCCGCGCTCATCAGGGCCGGCGCGATGATAAACCCACCACCCGCGCCGATGCAGCCTGTGATCAGGCCGGCGCCCAGACCGATTAGGATGGACACGATAAAGATGCCGGTGTTATAGAAAGCCGGGCTGTAAGCCTTATGGCCTCCCAGGAGATCGGGCAAGACACCGCCGACCTCCTCGGCAATATGCTCGGCAAAGCAAACGCCTCCGAGTATGACCGGCAGCATCAACAATCCGAGTATGACAAGCCGCTTGCGGTCGCGCAGTATGGTGTTTGATACATTCAGTTCCCATTTGGCATGGGCTCTTGCACCCATCACCATGAAATGGCCCCACTGTTTAAAGAAATTCATGGCAACTCCTCTCCTCCTTCTGTAGTTTCTATCTTCTTGGAAAAGATATTCCAGGTTAAATGTGATATCCCTTTATGATAGATGCGCCCCCACCCCCTCTCTTTGCCGTTTTTATAGTCTTTCGGTCTTGATCATGCTTTCAGCCAAAGTATTTGAAGTATTTCTTCAAGGAGTATTTTCTAATTCTATTGACTGCCTAAAATTTACGAAATAAAGCCAAGCTCCAAGCACCCAAACTTTAGCTCACTTCATTTCATCCACTATGATCTTGCGTCCCTGCACGACGATGATTCGTTTGGCGATTTCTTGGGCTTTTGCCTTCAAATCCCCTTCCAGTCCGATCTTCTCGAAGGCATCTTCGAGTCTGATCATGCCAATAACCGTGCTTTCCCGGGTTACGGCAACACGATTCAGATCGTTTTTGAGCATAACCTCTATGGCATCTGTGATCTTGTCCTCGGGACGAACGGACGGTTCGGCCCCAATCCCTGTTTCGATCGGTATAATGGCAGCTTCAACGGTAAGTTTCTTCATCCCGGTCCTTTCAGTGGCAAGGAGTACAATCCCGCTGTCCCATTCCATACAATGGGCGTAACTACTCAGGTTGTCAGGTTCACGGTTGCCTACTTTGCGCTTTTCATATCAATTCACGCCTGCCTGTGCGACGGCAGACAGGTGCCGGTTGCCATGCCTCAATATCTTCAAACCGTTCAATCTTCATCGCTCTCTAACCTTGAACCGTGAACCTTGGAACTTTGAACCTGACTAATTACCAATGGGCAAAAGGCGTACCAAATATCAGCCCCAGGCAGCGTCTGGATATAACTTATTGAAATAGCAACAAATAGAACGCAGGCCGCCAGGAAATGGCTAAGCAGGCGATTTGATTTTGTAAACTTACAGGTGACAATTCAGGAGGGGGATGGTGGGCGCGAGCAGTAAATGGAGCTGAAATTACAGGAGATTATCAAGTGTCACTTTCAGGTTACACCCATAGGATTTTGGAATTCAGAAAGGCCGTCGTTACCAAAGACATCTACAAAGCGGACAGGATTGCCGACGACCCATCAGACAATAAGTTCCTTGCCCGTGCCCTTAAGGGAAAGGCAGATTTCATCGTATCCAGGTATCCAGGGATCAGCATCTGAGAAACCTTAAACAGTTTTTCCTAAAGGCTAAACTTCCATTCCTGTTCCAGTCTTTTCAAAAGGCGTTTTCTCTTGTTAACACAGGAAATACAGTTGCAACCGCTTTTTAGTGGATGTTTTCCTAGCCTCTCAGCCAATTCCCATGAGGCGTCGATCATTTCAACGATCATCGATTGTTCTACTTTTCGGGATTGTTCCATGTTTTTATGCTTATTCATAATTGATAATCTCGTAAAAAGTCCAAATTAGACGGCAAAGTAAAAAGCTCCAAATTCAAGGCGCGCAAATCCTGAGGAATGAGGC
>JABXJW010000148.1 GCA_013375395.1 Desulfobacterales bacterium | reverse complement strand
ATAGTCCTATCTCCTTTCTCCACTGCCTCACGTACCTGCCGTTCTTGAGCGCGGTCGAGATTCAACGCTACTGAGTCCTTTTGAATGGAAACCCAGGCTAAACAACGGCGAGTTTCATCTATCAGGAACTGCACCGCATCCTCATCTGCGACAGTAAAGATCAGCATATTTCGGTAGCGCCTGGGTAAATTCCCACGATTCTCCAAGATTTGCATAGCCTGAGTCAAAGCTGCACTTCCGTTATCAACACGTTTGTGGGAATAGCGGGGTGAAAGAACTATCAGCCGTGCCGCTGGTTCGTCTGGGACATCTGCGGTATTCTCAGGGCACACGTGAATGCCAGCAAATTCACCCTTGCTACGGATCGCCCCAACCAGTCGCTCCTCCAAATGGTGGAATATCTCATTGTCAGAAATGCGTGAGGAGCGGTCGGCTACAGTGCGAGTGAGGTTTGGCTGTACGTCAAACCAGTACCGACCCTGCCCTGATGTGTATAGGAACTGAAGCCGTTGCTGCAGGCGGCTAAGCGCGTCGTTGTAGGTAGATATAGGCTCATCCGGTTGCACCACACCGACACGAATACGTACATCCTCGATACCACGGGTTGCCTTGTAAGGTACGCTCCCCAGAAAAATTGCGCGGGTGAGACGCCTCGAGGCCTGAATTTGACCAAATCGCTGGTTTTCACTATCGATGCGAGCGGCTTCAGAATCTTGACCATCTACCTCGTCAAGCACCGGCGTCCACTGGTCATTTAGGTACCTAAGTAGCTCGTCCCTCACCTGAGGTGCGTAGAGAGGTACAGAGCCAGCCATAATCATTGGTGAGGCATCGCCTGTTCGCCATAGCTGATGGATAACGGCTGCCATAAGTCTTAGAACACCCCGTGTGCGCTGAAATCGTTCCATAGTAGACCAGTCATCGTAGAGGCGGTCAAAGACCTCGGGATGAATTGGATAGCTGCCTTGCATGCGTCTTTCATACTCAACTTCACGGCACTCCACTGGGAAGTCGCCGGGATTGTTTCGATAAAGACGAGCAAAGGCTGAGCAGGTAGTCTCCTTAGCTCCTTCGTCTTGCACATATCCAAAGAGCCGGCGGCGCACAATCTCAAAAGACTCGTAAGCCTCTGCCGGCGTCCAGGTGATTGATATACGTTCGAAAGTCTTTTCGACGCGCTGCAGCACTTGAAGCCCTTCCGGACCTCCAACTTCTATGTTCGATTCTGGTATGGCAGCTACTAACAACGCGTTGGGAGCCCGTTTGAGGGCCTCCGTCAGATTCTGTATGAACGTCATGTTAGAATCAAAGGTGCCACCTGGTAGGCCGCGGCTTCGCCCTATGTTGCGCACATAGGCTACCAGCTCATCTACTAAGATGACACAGGGCCCCACCATGTCGAATAGCTCATTCAGTGTTTGGCCGCCAGGTGCAACTCCCCTATAGTCTGCGTCGTCCACTAGGCGATAGCCATTCACTCCGGCAAGTTGAAAAGCCATCTCGCCCCACAGGGTGCGCACCTCGCCACCGCCCAATGCCTCTTTGGGTCGGCCTCGCGTAGGATCGAGGTACGTTCCGACCAACACGGCACAAGCGGATTTAGGCGTAGTGTCAAGTCCAATCTCAGTCAGCAGCTCTCGTACTGGGTCCAGCCTGAGTAGCTGTTTGTTGCCTGAGAGCAGGTGGTAAAGCGCAAGCATGCTGTGAGTCTTACCGCCACCGAAGGAGGTCTTGAGCTGGACTACTGGTTCTCCTCCTTGTCCTGAAAGGCGTTCAAGAGCGGAGCGCAGCAGTCCACTGATGCCTGCGGTCATGTAAGTGCGGTTAAAGAACTCCACTGGGTCTTGGTACTCTGGATCTGCTCGACCGTCAAGCACCTGAGCTAGGTCAGCAGCGAATTCTGCCTGAACGTACCGTCCTGAAGCTACGTCTGGATGAGGGGCAATGACATCCTTCCAAGGTGCTAGCTTAGTAGCCATATCACATCATCCTCCCTTGGCTTTCCTCGGCTGCAGCCGCGGCTGCCCTTTGTATTTCTGGCCAGGAAGCTACCAGAGCATTATAGCCCAGAGCTTCTTCTGCCCATCCCTTACGGTCAGCGATACCGTAAAGGCGATATGCTAATTCCCTTGCCTGGTCTGCTAATCCACCCAGACGCCGCGCTAGCCTGCCTGTTTCTTGTTCTCCGTTCTCGTTCAAAGTCCACACCAAGCGCTGACAGGCTTCCCAGGCAGTGAGGCGTGATTGCATCCGAGGATCCCAGTCATCTTCATAGTCTTCTCGTAAGGTAAGGCGCACCTTGCCTCTAGCTGCATCTGTGAGTCCATGCCGAGCTAAGCCATCAACACTGACATTCTTGGCTCTTGCCAGGACATCTGCTTCCCCATACGGCCCTTCTCTTGAGCCGTATTGCTGGAACCAGGCAATGCAGAACTGGCTCTCGACATCTAGGTCTCCTTCCTGCTGTGCCAGATAGTCTTCAAGAAAATAGTTAATCTCCTGAAGAGCAGTACGCACAGTCATGGCAGAGCCATCCGCCTCTAGTACCTTACTGTAGCGAGAGAAGACTGCCATGCCAGGGCCGATGGCTGCCTGAGCAAGGTCGACCGGTGCCACCCTGCCATTCATGAGCACCTTTAGTTCCTGCGGTAGTTCTTTCCGTAAAGTTGCCAGGAATTCCCTCCTGGTGGCAATCGCTGCATCCTCAGGTCGCGGACGACAGGCAATGACAATAGAGGACGCAAGAGCATTTGCGCCTATCTCAACGGTGCGGCCGCCAAGTTCTGTGTGTACAGGCCAAGTCCCGGTAACTTGAAATCCAGAAGACAATAGGCCCTGAAGCATGGTTTCCCATCCTGTGGATACCGGCATCCGCTCTGACGTTGCACCGTAAGCTGCTTCCTCCTCCTGCTTAAAAGCGTAGTACAAAGTAAAGGGATAATCCGGGTGGGCGCGTTGACGAATCAGGGAGAAAGCTTTACGAAGACCTATCTCGAAATGGTTCAATGCTTTTTCTTCGTCGCCATCAAAGCGGTAGGGGGCCACGATAAGCTCATCATTTTTGGGTGTGAGAAGGGTAGAGAATAGCTGAGGATATAGTGTAGCCAGACTTCTACGCAGCCAAACGTAGAAGAAATCAGCGAGATCTGAGTAATCAACATTATTGTAGTAAGGCGGATCGGTAATTACTACTGGGGACTCAACAGGTGGCAATATCTGCGAGACATCAAGTTGGTAAGTCTGTCCACGCCCGGGCATGTTTGGCAGAGATTCTAACACGGCTCCTACCCCATCTACCGCCAAGAGCCAATCGCCGTCTTCGCTAGAGAAGGGGTTAGCTTCAGCAAAATCCCAGGCCATCGCCACCGCTTGGCGTGCAAATGTACTCCGAAGGTGCCCTCGCGTATCCCAGGAGGCAAGGCTTGACCAATCATTAATGCAGTTGTCTAGTGCCAACCCCAGATATGTAACTATCGCCTTCGAATACTCATCGTCCTTTCCTGAATCTGCCAACACAACGACATACGCTTCTCGGACTATCTCACAGAATCTCGTCATAGCCACCAATTGGCGAAGTGTAAAGTAGTCGCTGAATACCCTGAATCCATAGCGACGTCGTAGACCAGTACTAGCAAAAGTCCCCAGACATTCCTGCTTCGGTAGTTGTTCCCAGAAAGCAGCATCAGTCTGATAGCGAGAAAGTTGAGAGGTCAGTTCATCTACTTCTTGTTGTGCAATCGGTAGATATGAACGACCGCTTGTGATGGTGACCACTTTCGCTAGAGGCACCGTCTTCATCCGACCGGCATTTGCTTCTCTGTCAATGTAGTCACCTTTTGCAATGCCTTCACGGCAGATGAGACAACGAAATGTCGCCTTTGTCCTTCCGCCTTTCTCATTCACTGCGCCAGAACCCGAAGTGACAGCCGGCAAGTCAGTAGGCCTACCAGTCTTTACCTCAAAGTGAACCGTTCTTTCACTACTATCTACTAGGGGCCTAAGCCAAGCTTCTTTGCCTTTCCTCTTAGAGAGCCAGAAAGAGCGCACGAGAGGCATCTGGGCACCACAGGCGGGGTTTGGGCACTTAACTGTCCGAGCCCACAGCCAAGCCACTGTTGTCTCACCCCTTTGCCCCTTGGGATATAGGTGCCCTATGCGCTTCCAAGCTTCCTCTCGTACCCATTTGCCATAATACCGAATGTCTGCCGCTAGGGCCGACGTTCCCTTCCATTCCGCTCCACCGCCAGTGCCCCTTTTTGCTTCTGGGTTTATTGGAGGACGTCCAGTAAACTTGGGCGGGATCTCAGTTAGGGCCTTGGTGACCAACACCGCCACGGGGTTTAAGTCGGAGGCGTAGACCTCTAGGCCAAGGCGTTGGGCCTCCAATGGAATTGGTCCGCCACCACACATTGGGTCTAACACCGGAGGCGGATTCCCGTCCGTGCTTCTGAGTATCTCCTGCTGTGCCGCCTCGAGCACCGTCTCATTATTGGAGTTTTTCCATTTCACTAGTTGCTCCATAACCGCGAACAGCCGTTGACGCTCCTTCTCCGCTTCGTTTGGAGGCAGGTCATTACTTGGATCATCTACCAGCGTGGCAAACACTATCGCACGGCACGCTGTAAGTGGACGCCGGGCCCACCACAGGTGTATAGTCGATGGGTGACCATACCTGACAGGTTCTCTCCTTATCACGTCTAGAGGCAATGCTACTTCTATCAGTTTCTTACGGTAGGTCATCGCATAACCTCCACAGTCTCTAGCTTCAATAGTTCGTCTATATTCAGATCGATGCCAGTAACACCAAACGTAATATCTCCGGCAATGGCACGAGCCATCGGGTCACGGATATAGTGCAGGGTTTCTATTTGTCCGTCCCGAACCCTACCAATGGCAAGCACAAACATATCTCTCTTGTTCAAAGCCACAAGCCACTCGTTCTTGGTAATATGTACGCTATCAGCATCAGCCTGACGCCCTTTCACCTCTATGAAGTGCAAGTGACCAGTCTGGGGATCTCTGGACTCGATGTCATAACCCGGGTTGTTATGCGGCATTCTGGTGGGAATGCGCCCAGCTTTTCTTTCAGCCTCTTCCGCTGCCTGCATAGCTAATTCCTCAATGGCGTCCTTATCCGCGCCGCCACGGTCTGGCACAGGTCGATTCAGTAAGCGTGCCAAGACCTTCTCAGGCACAACCAAAGCACCTCCAACTACCACCGGAGGCTGGGGTGACAGTTGTCGCTCAAGCTCCAGTTCCTTCATGCGGGTCTGAAGGCGATCGGTAAGGTCATCAGCTCGACGCCGTGCCTGTGCAGAGTTCAACCGTGGCTGCTTACCAGCCAGCTCCTGAGTTTTGAGCTCCTCGGCGCGATTGTCCCAGTATTGAATCTCCTTAGTCAGGCGCTCTTTCACCGCCGCCATAGTTTTCAGCACCAGCTCTTCCCGATAGGCTTTCACCTCTTCGAAGTGAGAAGGTACAAGAGACTCAATAGCATAAGCCTTAGCCTGCTCCTCTATGTCCTTATGAAGCCACGCTTGTGTGAGATGTTGATCAATTACCTTCTTTTCCTCATCATACAGTGACCGGTAATCGAGATATGGGGCAGCACCAGCATCCCAAACTTGCCCATTTTGAGAAATCTCCACAAAATGTAGTTTTTTGGAGGCAACACGATGCTGACCATGTTTATCAATTCGAGCATCGTGAATTTCATGCTGGACAAATAACAAAGCTCTAATGCTCTCAGGACCGTCTTCTCGGGGGTCAACAAGAAGGGCACCACGGCGCAAAAGTTGGCCATGACGCTCTGAGATGAGGTCAATAGTAGCATCCAACAGAGGATGCCCTGGAGCAACAAACTCAGCAGGCGGCTTTCCGTCTGCATCAATGCGCTCCTTCTCGAAGGCAATGCGCTCATATCGGGGGACCAGTGGAATGCCCCGTCTAATCCGTCGTGCTCTTCTAATTACTTCTTGGGGAACTCTCCTGACCTCGTAACGTTGAGATTCCCTTTCTCTAACGGAGCCACCGAGACGTTGAAAAGCATCGAGGAAGAAGGATGCGATGAAGTGTGGCTGAAGACGTAGTGCCTCGGCTCGCTCCATGTCTTCCCTAAGAGCTTGGAGACGCGTTGTATCAATGGTGTCACTAGCCAGGGCGTGTTGCTCAATGATCTGTCTATATCGCTCAGGACTCATAAGCTCATCAATACGCTGTTCAAGCTTAGCTCTTACTTCGGGTTGGTCTCCATATCGGATGGCATCCAAAAGCAAATCTCGCAACGGGACTTCATCAAAAACCCGTCCCAGAACATCAAAAACCTTACCCTTTAGAGCTTCGCGCTGGGACTCAAGCTTTTCAAAAAGTCGTCGGAAGACTGCTCCTTCACGTGTCTGGTAAGCAACCAGATTCCACAAATGGCAAACTTCACGTTGGCCTAAACGGTGAATCCGACCGAACCGCTGTTCGATGCGATTAGGATTCCAAGGAAGATCATAGTTGACCATGAGATGCGCACGCTGGAGGTTTATACCCTCACCGGCAGCATCAGTTGCAATCAGTATTTCAGTAGTTGGGTCACTGACGAACGAATTCTGGGCTTTTCGCCGCTCTACTCGCCCCATTCCGCCGTGTATCTCAACAACGGCGGTAGGATTGCCCAGTAGGTTTCGTACCTTGTTGGTTAAATAGCGAAGGGTATCACGATGCTCTGAAAATATAATGAGCTTACGCCTTCGAGCCTTTTGGTCGAACATTTCAGCTCGATTTAGCAGTAGGTCACGAAGCTCCTCCCATTTGCAATCTGTATCACTATGCCTGACTTCCCTGGCTAGTCTCTCTAGTTCCTTGAGCCGTTGTATTTCCAGCTCGAGTTCAGCAATAGTCCGAGCATTGGATGCCAGGTCAACTACTTGGTCTTCTATCTCCTCAGTCTCACCATCGGTGAGGTCGTCTATATCTTCCTCGTCAACTACCTTCAGCCCTGCAGTTAGGTCAAACTCGGCAGCCTGCCTTTTATGCCTTTCCTCCTCAACTCTTCGTTCCAGGCGTTCACGGCGACGTCTCAGCGATTGATAAATGGCTTCAGGTGAGGAGGCTAAACGTCTTTGCAGGATGGTCAGAGCGAAACCAACTACTGTGCGACGATGCGCACCTTCCGTACCTTCCTCTGCCAACTTGTCAGCTCTGTTCATCTCAGTACGAACATATTCGGTTACCTCGGTATACAGCTGTGATTCTAGCGGACTCAAATCGTAGTTCACTGTGTATGCAAACCGCTCTGGGAATAGAGGTTTTCCCTCAAAATTGACTAGCTCTTCTTTGAGCATACGCCGCATAATGTCAGAAGTATCAACACGATGAACGCCTGTCCTGAAGCGCCCTTCGAAACGATCTCTATCCAATAAGGCCAGGAAGAGCTGAAAGTCCTCTTCTTTGCCGTGATGAGGTGTTGCCGTCAGGAAAAGGACGTGACGTGCATGTTGCGAATCACAAAGTACTTGTCCGAGTCTATACCTCGCAGTAAGTTTGACATCACCGCCAATAAAGGAGGCACTCATCTTATGAGCCTCATCGACAACTAGGAGGTCCCACTCAACCTGCTTCAACCTGTCAAGGTTGGACTCGTCTAATTCGCCATTTCTGTCCTTTCTCGGTTTCAGAAGATCTATGCGACTGATAACAAGGGTCTTCTCAAGGAAAGGATTGATAGTCAGGCTACTCTCAATCTGCTCTCGTCCAACAATCTCAAAGTGCAGTTTGAATTTCTCGCTGAGTTCATCCTGCCATTGTTCCGCTAGATTTGCAGGGCATACCACCAGACAACGCTCAAGGTCTCCTCTCAGGATTAGTTCCTTGATGAACAGTCCGGCCATGATTGTCTTACCAGCACCTGGGTCATCCGCCAAGAGATATCGGAGAGGTTGATGGTGCAGCATTTCTTCATAAACAGCAGCTATCTGGTGTGGCAAGGGTTCTACCTGAGAGACGTGAACAGCCAAGCGTGGGTCAAACAGATATGCAAGGCGAATACGAGTAGCCTCAGAAACTAAGCGGAACGTTTCTCCATCACCATCATAGGCCCACAGAGGACTTGTATCTATGATACGTAGCTTTTCTTCATCCGAACGATACAGTAGACGATTACCTACTGCACCGGTGTGCTCAAGTTTATGCGTCAGCTCTATGGCGTGATCACCAAACCACTTGACATGTATAACGGTGACAGCTCCGTCGGCAACAACTCCTTCGACCGACACGCCTTCTGTTAACTCTTCAAGCTTCGCCATATCTACGCACCTGACAAGTGCTTTTGAACTCGCTCTTTCTCTCCTCTAGTTCTGTTTAGAGGCCTTCCTCTACGCCCATTGTATCTCTTGGCGAATGCCTTAAGTACATCATTGTGAATCAGCCAACCATTGTGAACTTTCTCTCCGGCCAATTTACCGTCTCTACAAAGTCTCTTAACTGTTCCCGAATGGATACCCAAGATCTCGGCAACTTCAGCAATGTTCAGGTAGTCGTTCAGGATGGGCATAGCAGACTTTCTCCGAAAAAGTTCCGTTTCCGTAATATTATAACGTCGGTATGATTAAGTCAACGTTCCTGTTCAGGCATTGCACAATCTAGCTTTCTATCTAACTGCTTTCATTTGGTAGAAAGGGGGCATCATTGACTGAGGCTACTGCACAATTCTGACAATTGTTAAGCCACGTTTGTTCAGTGCTCCCCGGAGTAGGCAACCTGATTGCGCCTTAAAGCTGCATGTGGTAAAATATCCAGTAGGTTCTTGCAACTAGTTGCAATAACGCTTAGTCTTATCGTTGGGATGGAAAGCTGACACAAGCGGCCGTGCCTTGAAGGGGGAGGAGCATGCATCACAAGTACGTAATATATCCATTCACCGCCATTGTAGGGCAGGATGACATGAGGCTCGGCCTGATCCTGAATGCA
>JABXJW010000147.1 GCA_013375395.1 Desulfobacterales bacterium | reverse complement strand
ACTTTCAACTTTAGTTCACTTTAGGCACTTGTTCGAGTTAGATTTGATTTTATTTTCCAAGGCTTAAACCAATCCTTTTTGGTTCCGGCTTGTCCGGGTTAGTTATGGAATAATGGACAACACACAACACTGAATATGATACCTCGCAACAAAATATATACTTGGCTGCTTGTCTTTGTATTGGCAGCAGTCCTGTTATTGCCCTCAACCGCTCTTTGTGACGAGGCCCTGTCCGATCCGCATTCAGATGCAGCTATTCAACCCACAGAAGGCTTTACTATGCAGGCCGGGGTGGAACAAAACGGCTTGGCGCCCGAGTCAGCCGGCGAGCGATCACGTGAACAAGGCGGAATCATAGAAGCCATTCTGTTCGGAATCATCGGGGGGTTGGGGCTCTTTATGTTCGGCATCCATCTGATGAGCGAGGGGCTTCAGAAGGCTGCCGGCGACAAGATTAAGAGGGGCCTGGCCACACTTACCTCTCGACCCATTTATGGCTTATTCCTTGGCACTATTGTAACAGCGATCGTTCAAAGCAGCAGTGCCTCCACCGTCATGGTAGTGGGTATCGTCAATGCAGGCCTACTGGAGTTTGCCGGGTCAATGGGTATTATTCTCGGGTGCAATATCGGCAATGCTGTCACGGCACAAATTGTTGCACTGAAGATTGAACACTACGCCCTTCCTGCCATAGGCATTGGCATGGTGCTCTACATTTTTTTCAAATCTACCGGAAGCAAGAATATCGGCATGATCCTGCTCGGCTTTGGTATGCTTTTTCTGGGGATTACCTTTATGAAAGACGCCATACCTCCCGGTGCCCAGGTATTTATCAGAAAGCTGTTTCTGATGAGCGGGGCTGGTTTCAAAGGAACACTGATAGGACTTGCAGTGGGCACTGTTGCCACCATTATTGTCCAGACCAGCGGGGTCACCGTGAGCCTTATCGTTATCTTGGCCTTGCAAGGGCTGGTCACGGATCTCAGCGGGGTGATTCCTCTCATACTCGGCTGCAACATAGGAACATGCGTTACCGCACTGATCGCGTCGATGGGCACCAATACCGACTCAAAGCGTGTGGCCGTGGCCCATACCTTTTTTAACGTGATTGCCGCTGTAGTGACCCTGGTGGCGTTTTATCCTGTATATCTGCGGTTCATTCCCAGGATAGGCGGAAACATGGCGCACCAGGTGGCCAACGTTCACCTTGCCATAAAGCTGGTCAGCGCGATTGTGTTTCTTCCCTTTGCAGTGCCTTTTTCAAGGCTGATCGCATGGATCATGCCGGGCAAGGTTGAAGAAAGACCTGCGATCGAGGAGCCACAGTATCTTAGGGAACGGTTTATCAAAACCCCGGCTGTGGCTATTGAACTTGCTATAAAAGAGATCGTGCGGCTGGGAGAAATCTGTCGAAACATGATCAAGTATGCCATGGATGGATTCATGTACAACGATGAGGTGCTGTTGAACCACGTGGAAGAATACAGTAAGGCGGTCCATGGGCTTCAGACAGCTATTTCTCGATATGTTATTGAGATTTCCCAGCAAGTCTTGAGCGAAGAAGAAGCGGAGATGGTCCCCAAGCTGATCCTTTCCGTGAACAATTTCGACAGAGTGGCCGGATATGCTACCAGGTTGCTGGATATGGGACGTATCAAGGTGTCCAAGGATATCCCCTTGGTCGGGAGTGCTTTAAACGAGCTGAAAAATATTTATCGCGAAGTCGATGTCATGCTGACCGAGGTAAGCGGATACCTCCCGGGATTCAAGCGTTGAGATCATTGAGCTATTTTCTTCCCAAAGTTGACGGCTTCGTAAAAAGTCCAACTTCTGCGTTGCGCTGCATCCTTCGTCACTGCGGCGTACCATAAGTACGCCGCATTTCTCATGATTGCGCCTAGCGGCTTGAAAAGAGGTGCGCGCCTTCAATTTGGAGCTTTTTACTCTGCCGTCTAATTTGGACTTTTTACGAGACCATCAAAGTTGTCTTCATAGCGGGACCAAAATTCATCATGGGAAAAGCTGTGCTCCTGGGTGCCGTGGCATTCTACGGCGTAAGCGGCACAGACCGCACCCATCCGGGAGGCGTTTTCAAGGCTTTTTCCCATCACGAGTCCCTTGATCATGCCTGCCCTGTAGGCATCTCCTGCCCCTGTCGGATCCAATACCTGAGGTACTCGGGCAGCGGGGATTGCCGTTTCGTGCTGGTTGGTCGAGACAAGAGAACCTTTTTCGCCGAGGGTGGTGATAATCGTCTTGGTCCGCCCAAGCAGTTCGCCTTTGTCCAGCCCGGTTGCCTGCATCATCATCTCCAACTCATAGTCATTGGAGATGAAAAGACTTGATCCCGTAAGCATCTCGGCCAAATGGTCTCCAGACCAGGCAGGGATCGACTGGCCCGGATCAAAGATGTAGTCGATATTGAGTGCCTTATAACTGCGGGTATAGGTCTGCATGTCTTCAAGGTTGCCGGGGGCTACAATGGACAGTGCCTTTTGAGGGTCGATGCCGTCAAACTGATACCCGGAAGAATAATTCATCGCCCCTGGATTGAACGCGGTGATTTGATTGTCGGCC
This sequence comes from Desulfobacterales bacterium, assembly GCA_013375395.1. Taxonomy (GTDB): domain Bacteria; phylum Desulfobacterota; class Desulfobacteria; order Desulfobacterales. Next base: position 6,385 of record JABXJW010000147.1, on the reverse strand, counting down.
AGGTCGGTTGTGATATGGGCGGCTGCGGTCAATTCGTCTGTAACGCGATGAACCCCTGTCAAGGAAAGTCCATTTTTGTGCAGCCAGCTTTCATAGCTGTCAAAGTCTTTCCCGGCTGTTGCCAAAATCAGCGGCTGCTCTCCCAGAAGCGCCAGATTGTAAGCGATGTTTCCGGCTGTGCCGCCGAATTTTTCCTTAAGACCGTTGACCCTGAAGCATACATTGAGTATGTGGATCTTATCCGGGAGAATATGATCGGCAAACCTTCCTGGAAAGTCCATAATCCTGTCATAAGCCAGAGATCCGGAGACAAAAATCTGCATATGTTCACCCCTTGCTGTGTTGCCCTTGATCCGGCTGTTTGCTGAAAGGTAAGCGTTCACGGCTACCCTGAAAGAAACATAGCGTCAAAGGCTTTCGGAGTCAATGGAAATGCAAAGGCAAGAAGAAATCTTCCAAGCCATGGAAAAGCCGGATTTTTATCCTCACGCCGTGCAGAGCATTGAGCAGCGTGAGACGCACATCTCCAAAGTTTTTTTGACCGGCGTCTTTGTTTACAAGATCAAAAAACCGGTCAACCTCGGGTTCCTCGATTTTACCACCCTGGAAAACCGGCGACACTTTTGCAACCGGGAGGTGACCCTGAATCGCCGCTTGTCCACCGACGTCTACCTTGACGTGGTGGCTGTTGTCTTCAGGCAAGGCCGGTATCATCTAGGCGGTTCGGGCCGTGTGGATGAATATGCGGTGAAGATGCGTCAACTCCCGCAGGAGCGCTCCATGGTTCATTTGCTGCGGAAAGGAAAAATAGGCGCGCAGGACATCGATGATCTTGCCCGCTTGCTGGCTGCATTCTACAAAGAGGCTGCAACAGGCGAACATATCAATTCCTACGGATCATGGGAGACGGTCTGGACCAATACGGAGGAGAACTTCAGGCAGACAGAGCCTTTCCTTGGACCGATACTTGAGCAGCGAAAGTATCAAATCGTTCGGGCGGCAACCCGTTCCTTTTTGCGCAGATGGCGCGAGCTTTTTGAGCATCGCATCAAAAGGGGAAAGATTCGTGATTGCCATGGGGACCTGCGCACCGGACATATCTATTTTGCGGATACGATCCAGATCATTGATTGCATCGAATTCAACGACCGTTTCAGATACGGCGACATCACATCAGATCTTGCCTTCTTGGCCATGGACATGGACTGCGATGGCTACCCGCTGGAAGCCCAGCGCCTGATCGAGGCCTATGCCCGGTATGCAAAAGACCCGAATGTGTTTGTGCTGCTGGATTTCTATAAATGCTATCGCGCATTTGTCAGGGTCAAGGTCAATTGCTTTCGCCTCGCAGAAACAGATGTCGGCCAGGACGAAAGAGCCAAACTCCTTGACGAGACCCGGCGATACATGGACCTGGCCTACCGTTACGCGGTACAATTCAGTCGCCATACCCTCTGGGTGGTCTGCGGCATGCCGGCTTCCGGCAAGAGTACCATCGCAGCAGAACTCGGCCGCGCAATGGAAGCAAAGGTATTTCGTTCAGATGTCATACGCAAGGAATTGTTCGGCCTGGAACCGGAGCGTTATGCAGACGCCTCCTTTGAGCAGGGGATCTACTCAAAGGGGTCCAGCTCTCTCACCTACGGAAAGCTTCTCTTGCTGGCACAGGATGAAATCGAGAAGGGTTGTTCGGTGGTGATCGATGCGACGTACGGCAGCAAGCATCGGCGCCGCGAGGTCCTCCGCTTGGCGAGGGACACCGATGCAAACCTCATATTTGTAGAGTGCGTGTGCCCTGATGCCTTGCTCAAAGGGCGTTTGCTGGAGCGGGAGGGGACGTCTTTAGTCTCTGATGCCCGCATCCGTCACTTCGAACAACTCAAAGCGCGCTTCGAGCCACTGGAGGAACTGCGCGAGGACATGCACATCCGAGTCGATACACAGATGCCGTTGGACGAGAGCTTGGAGCAGATCCTCTCCCAGGACTATGTACTTGAATGCCGTCAAAGTGCAGAGGCGATGAAAAGGTAGTGAAGAAATTGGCTACCCGATGGGGAGAGATATGATGACTTTGATCAGATTGTTGTTTTCCTTCCTCACGTTGATAATCCCGCCGTGTTTGTCAATGACGACCTTGCACATAGGCACGTCCATGATGTCACTATCCGGTCTTCCTTCGGGAAAGGGATAGTCTATCACAAAGGGATAGAAAAAGTGTTCGATGTCATCATCTGAAATAAAAGGCACTCCGTAGGCAATGGACAGGGTCGCATATTTGCCTTCTCTGCCTGTAGCCACATGAACTTCGCCCTCTTGGCGCATTCGATAAAAGGCGTTTTCCATAAGATTGATCAGGACTTTTTCAACCAGATCACAGTCGAGTTTTAACTCAGGCAGGCTCTCGTCCAGGTGCGATTTGACGGAAAAATCCTTATCTTGGAATTCAGAGTTTATCGCCTTAACAGCCTTCATAACAATCACATTGAGGTCGCAAGGACGCAGTTGAATCGATTTGGGCTCGATATAGGCGGTCATCATCTTCAGTATTCTTTCCAGTTTCCCCACTTCCTCCACGATCAATTCGGCCTTTTGCCTTTTTGTATCAGATGCGTCAAATGATTTCAGCAAACGCCGGGCCAATCCGCCGACCGAGGTCAGAGGGTTCCTGATCTCATGGGCCAGGCGGGCTGAGACCTCACTCAGGGTCTGAAGTTCTTCGGCTTGCATGATCTTTTGCTCAAGCTCTCTGCGCGCGCTCACATCCACGACAATGCCATCCAACCTTACAAGCTTGTGCTTGTCATCGAATACGGGAATGGCATGATCAATCACATATACGACATGGCCGTCCTTGCGGATCATCCTGTATTCGGCAAAGAACCATTTGCCCTTGCTTAAAGATTCCGCAAAATGGGCCATTACCCAGCCCCTGTCATTAGGATGTATGTATTCGGCCCACAGCTCGTGGTGTCCATGCAATTCATGAGGCGACACACCTATTGTCTGTTCAACAAATTTGTTCAAGAAGACCGCAGTGCCGTCTGCCATAACCAGATAGACAATAAGAGGTACGTTTTCAACCAATGTTCGATACGTCTTTTCGGATTCCTGAAGGGCACGGGTCCGGTCTTCAACCATTAATTCCAAATTCTGCGCGTAATCCTTTACCTTTTTTCGCGATTCTTCCAATGAGCCTAACATCTCATTGATGGCGCGAGCCATGATGCCGAGTTCATCAGCGCTCTTTACGGCGATCCTGGTATCACGGTGGCCGGCGGCAATCTCCTGTGCCGCATCTACGACCTTTCCGATGCGCTTTGTAAAAACCACAGACACGAACCAGACAAAGGATATGGACAAAGCAAGACCTGCGAGGCCAATGACGGCGGCAATGGAGCCATATCGCTTAAGAAGGGCCAGCGTCGGGCTTCGGTCCACGCTAATTTCCACCACGGCCACGATCTTGTGCGAGAAGTCACGAACAGGCCCGGCAATGACGGCAACATCCCTGCCATCCCATTCGGCACTGTGAATAACCACATCTCCGGAAGTAAATGACCGTCTGAAAAGTTCGTGTGGGAGAAGGCCCTCTTTGAGAGTTGTGGCAAAGATTTTCGGTTTCTCTGAACCGGGCTTCTCCGGGACGTAGAGAGTCAGTTCCGAGCCGAAGTGTCTCTTGAATTCTTCAAGCAACGGTTCTTCAAAAGAAAGCCCGAACTCCACGGTGCCCACTTGCTTGCCCTGATGAAACACGGGCACCACGCTTCGTATGCCGAAACCGAACACCCCCATTTCCAGGCCTCCGACACCGGCGCCGGTCTCGCGCGCTTTATTGATCGTATGCCTGTATGCTTCCATATGTTCTCCGTATTGATACAAGGCGTGGAGGCGCAAGAAAGATGTAGCGGGTGGCACATGGAAATGAAACTGCGCGATCCCAAAGTCCTCGTGCAACTTCATGTAAGCAGGATGTAGAAGCTCCGTCAATCGTCTGCGGTCCCTTTGGGCAAAGGCTTCGGCCACGTCAGGGTTTTTGGCCACCAGATAGGCAAGGCTCATTGCCATGTTCTTCTTGAAATCAATATCGTTCAGGAAATATTGATATTGGTTTCTCAGGCGATTTTCTTCGCTGACGTAAATCAGGCTGGCCTGGAAACGATAGGAGACCACAAAGAGCGCTGTAGCTCCCACGGAGGCAAGGAAAAGGAACGGAATAAGAAGCTTCCATTTGAGGCTGATATCTTGCAAACGACGTAAGTTCAATCGCGGCTCCTCATTAAATTATACCTTTTCTTGCGGTGTCCATGCAATATCAGTTCCTTGGTTATGAAATTCATGCTTTTTCCGGCAGAAAATTTTCTGATCGTTTTTACTTGACTCATCCTATTTTATTGTCATAAATGAAAAAAGTCTTGGTTAGAAAAGGTGCTGCAAATTGTGGAAAGGAGGAAAACACAATGGCTAAAGCAACGAAATCCAAACAAGTGACGTTTTACAAAGCCAACAGAGTAGGTCTCCTTGCCGAGGCCAGCGATGCCTTGGCTGCTGCCGGAGTCAACATTACAGGTCTTTGCGCCTACCAGATGAACAAAAGGGCGTATTTCATGATGATGACGGATAACAATGCCAAGGCAAAACACGCCCTGAAGAAAATCAAAACAACAGCCAAGGAAGACCCCGTTATTGTCGTGGAAATGCCCGACAAGGTGGGTGAGCTGAAGAAGGTCACCGCCAAACTTGCGGAAGCAGGCATTGACATACACTACACTTATGGTACGGCAGGCTCTAAACTCTCCACCCTTTGCGTATTCAAGACGAACAATGATACAAAGGCGGTCAAAGTCATCAATAAGTGAACCCTAACCAGGACAAGCCCGCCCTCCTGCCAAGCGGATTAACGGGACTCCGGGATAAGCACGGCCCAACTGTCAAAGAGCCGGTTATAACGGATGATATAAGTGTGTCCGTCATCAGCCAGCACCTTGAAATAATCCAGGACTTCGGATCTCCCGTCGGCATCAGCGTCATACCACCTGTCAACAATACTGGTAATCTTGAAAGGCCGATCCGACCACACAAAGGAACGGGGGGATTCACTTGCTTTGTAACCTTCGTAACAGGTCACCTGTATCGGTTCAAAATCTATCTTGCGACCGGCCAGATATTCCACCAACCCTGAAACCGCGTCCTGAATGTCGAGAAAGCAGAAGCGGTATGCGTCATATTCGAGCCCGTACGGGTCAGCAATTGCCCGCCTTCGCGAACCGTATCTGGCAAAGTGCCTGAGTAAAAGAATTTTGCCTCCAGCCTCCGGAAAGGATGCCGACAGCGCTTCGTTATGTGATTTTTCCATGACCAGCACCAGATCACTCCTAGCAAGAAGATCTTCGGACACGGATTTAGCCGTGTGCTCAGACAGGTCTACACCGTATTCAGCGGCAACCCTTTGCGCCATGTACGTGGCGGAATTGCCGGCAAGCGCAAGCAAGCCAGCAGAGTCGGCAGTGATGCCTTCCAGCTCCTTTTGGGCCACAACCTTCGTGAAAAGACATTCAGCAAAAGGACTGCGGCAAATGTTGCCCGTGCAAACAAATAAGATATTGTCGATCCGTGTAGGCATGTTCATTTACCACAACCTGCAACCCGATAGTATAGGAATTTCCTTTTTTCGAGCGGCGAAGCCCTTCGGGGCGTAGGCATCTCCGAGCTGTACGCTCTACGAGCCGGAGGCCGCGTTACATAAAATCTCGAAGCGATTTTATAACTCGTCAATACGCCTTGCAGGGCGGCACCCTTTCCTGCAGGACGCCTTTCTTTTCCTTTGCCAGGGTCTGCCGGAGGGTCCAGTCGGTCCGGCTGTATTCATCTTTTTTCTTGATCATGAGCCAGTTCTTTTCACCCCGGCCTTTCATCTTGACAAGTGCAAAACCTCCCTTGAGTATCTTTCCGCAAAGCTCCATGACGATTTTGCCGTTTTCAACGGCATTGACGGGATCATCTCCTTCAAGCAGCCTGTAGTCCCCCTTGTCCCAGACAGCTACCGCACCTGCGCCGTAATGACCGGCCGGTATTATTCCCTCAAAATCAAAGTATTCTGTGGGGTGGTCATCTACCATGACTGCGAGCCTTTTTTCATCAGGGTTCATGGACGGCCCTTTTGGCAGTGCCCATGATTTCAAGACACCGGCTATTTCCAGCCGAAAATCGTAGTGGAGCTTCCGTGCGTGATGTTCCTGTACTACGAAACGCATCTTAGTTGGTGCCCATCCATAAGCGTAAGTTTCCAATTCAGAAATGAGCAATTTTTTGCAAGGTCAAGGGCAATTCCGCAGGACTGCGGAATTGGACAGCCATCAGGCTGCCCGCAAGGGCGAGGGGCATGGAT
>JABXJW010000543.1 GCA_013375395.1 Desulfobacterales bacterium | reverse complement strand
ATCTAGCACTTGTGGGTTTAGGCACAAAAAGGGGGCAGGGGATTTTTAACCCCCGGCCCCAAATTTTGTGCCCAGGCAGATGTAGGCCGTTATCTCTTTAACCCCCCATCACTGCCTCCGCCATCTTCTTTACCGATGGGCCTCTTTGTCGAAGATCGGAGGCCAGATACTTCAAAAGCCGTCCTGCTTTCTAAAAAAGCGGTGAAACCACTTTCGTGGCTGCGGTTTCCCATCTTGCATCCACTCCCTAAACTCATCGGGAGTTTCCATGATCACGGTGTTGCCTCGTAGACGGTACTTCACCGACTGAGGAAAGCAGCCCAGATATTCGGTGATTTCATGATTTGGCACATCTGGTTTGAACTGTATGAGGGTGCTGCCTTTTTGCGGGGTTATCTCGACCTTGGGAAGGCTGACAAGATCCTGCCAAATACGGCGACCTGGATTAAACACCTCCTCTATCGGGCGTTCTGGGAAGAATCCGGGCAAATCACGTTGGGCATAGTCGTAGAGCTCCCTCATAACTAAGCGGGATACCTGAAGCTGATCTTCGCTCAGCAATTCGTCCCTGCCCAGATACCCGAAGTAAAGGTGGGAAAACCACCTGAACAGCTGGTTCTCGGCATTGAAGATTTTCTGCAGGCGCTCCTGGGCATCTCGATTAGGGGTAAACTGCACATCGAAACCTATGCGTTTCACCCTTGATTTGGCCCACTCCTTTAGCTGGGGACGGTTGGAAGATATCATAATTTGAGGTCGCACGTAATCTGTTGTCCACTCTGACTCCCAGTGAGATTTGATTACAGACTCGAAAACCACATGGCGGCTACCGGGATCCACATCATCGAACATCAAGGGGAAAGCAGTCCCAAGATTGCTGGCCGTATCAATCCGGCCCTGGATAAAATCTTTTGGTTTAAGCGGCCGCATTACGATTCCCGTGAGAAGCTTGGAAACAAATTCGAAGAAAGTTGTTTTACCGTTCTGGGCAGGGCCATAAACATAGAGGAACAGCGGCCCCCTGCGCTGAACTAACGGAAGTCTAATTTGCTTGACTTTCATGTATTCGTTGGCGAAGGGAGC
>JABXJW010000014.1 GCA_013375395.1 Desulfobacterales bacterium | reverse complement strand
AACTGATCCGCCAACCTGACGGCGGACTTTCAGGGGCGGATCTACGACCTTGAGCTGAAATGGGTAAGAAGTCATTGTCTGCTTGTCAAGAGTGCAGACGACCTATTTTCCCGACCCCCTATTTTTCACTTGACAAAACATCTCACGCAGGATAGATATTGTGGCAATGTACTGCCACAACGTCCTACATTTGCGGCATGCTGAAGCCACAAAGGACTGAATTATGGCCCTAATAGATCTTATTTTTGATATGAATCCATGGTGGCGCGACAGACAGGCCATCCAACAGGACAAATACATCCAGGCATTCGAGGCATCAAAAATCAAGTGGCGCCCACCGTTGCTCAAGCTTCCCCAGAAGGAAGACGCCCTTCATATCATCAAGGGCCCGAGACAGGCAGGCAAAACTACCCTGCTCAAGCTTTTAATAAAGAATCTCCTGGCCGATAAAAATGTTTCCGAAAAAGATATCCTCTTCCTCTCCATAGATGCCGCCAGAAGCGTAGATGAAGTCCTGGAAGTAATCCTCTATTTTTTCAAGACCGCCAGAACTTCCAACCGAAAATACCTGTTCTTAGATGAAGCCTCCTTCCTGCCAGAGTGGCCCCGCGGGATAAAGGTTCTTATCGACATGGGCTTTGACAGGAATGCCACGTATGTTGTTACCGGTTCTTCGGCCATTGACCTGAAAAAAAGTTCCGAAAAACTTCCGGGCAGGCGGGGAAAAGGGAGCGACTTTGTCCTGTTGCCCCTTTCTTTCGGTCAATTTTTGAGCGTTCTTTATCCCCAGATAAGACTTAGCCCGGTCGATTCCATTTCCCAATTCTTCCAAAAAAAGGAAGAGGATTTCCTTGATCTGCTCATGTACAAGACTGAATTAGACGGGGCCTTGCACGCCTATCTCCAAACCGGCGGTTTCCCTTCACGGATTGATGCCCACCTAAAGGGCGAACTCGAGGAAAACCCTTTTATGACATTTCGGGCAATTATTGAGGGAGATCTGGCCAGGCTGAATAGAAATGCCTCCTTTCTAATGCACATGGCGCTTCCACTTCTGAAACACTTGGGAACGCCTGTTGATTGGAAAAAGCTGGCTGTAGAAACAGGCATGGGCTCCCACCATACGGCACAGGATTACATCTCTATCCTCTCGGACTCCTATATTCTTTACTTCCTTCAGGCCCTGGATGCGAACAAAAACGTACCCAGGTTGAAAAAAGGAAAAAGGATCTATCCCTTTGATCCTGTCATCAGCAGGCTTTTAATGACTTACCATCCACACTTGGCGATTGAAGACCCCGCGCTGGTCGAAGCTGTTGTAGGCAGTCATGTCTTGAGGAAAAGCCGCTTCATAAATTCCGGCCTCTCTTCGACCTCGGACCTCTTCTACTGGCAAAGCAAAGCGGGCAAGGAAATCGATTTCGTGTTTCTTGCCCCGGAAGGGCCGCAACCTGTTGAAGTTAAATATCAGAATCGCGTCACACTTAGAGACAGTGTCACCATGATCAGACATTTTGACAGGGGCCTGCTTCTTTCCAAAAAGGATTTTGAAGTTGGCTCTAATGTCTTAATGCTGCCTGTCTCATGGTTCCTTGCCATGATTTAACGAGTTCTCGTCCCACCCCCGCTTCAAGCGCCTTTCAAACAGTTTTGCATCAACAAGAAAGCGGAACCAAAAAGTTTGCAGCACAAAGAAGATCAGGCCAGCCCTGCCGTCCAAAAAACCGAGGCGGAAAACGTACCTGTACAAAAACAGCAGAAATGGCCGGACGAACAGCGGCATGTGATAGTAAAAGCCGCGAAGCGCGCGTTTCTTTTCTACAGGGTTGCCTTGCATCCTTCCCTCAATGGCCCTGTTTCTGTTGCCTGGAGACATCAATTCGTCCACCTCGGCATCTGACCAACGGTTGTGGCGTGCGATCCACTCGGCCAGGCTCATACGGTGATCGTCGATCATCGGTTTGGTCAGCCGACTCGTCGCACCGTTGACGTAAAAGTGCTGGTCGTAGCGCCTGCTTTCGCACCTTCCCGCACCATTTCGAAACAAACGCATATGCCAGATCGGAAACATACCGCCATGGCGGATTGGATGGTCTAAGAAATAGACGAGACGCGGGATGTAGTATCCTTCAACATTATCGGGGAATGAAGACTTGAGGCTGTTCAACTCCTCCACCAGGCCGCCCGAGAGCCGCTCGTCCGAATCCAGGTGCAGTTGCCAGTCATATTTCAGGGCAAGCGTATCAATGGCCCAGTTGCGTTGCGCGCCGTAATTTTCAAACACGTGCTGCACAATATTTGCACCATAACGCCGGGCGATCTCGAGCGTCTCGTCGGTGCTAAACGAATCGACAACATGTATATCATCGGAAACCCTGCATACACTCTCCAGGGTAGCTCCGATAGTTTCTTCGGAATTGAAGGACAAAACAATTACCGATATGCCCATTATTCCGTCTTTTTCGTCCTATATCCTGTTCACTTATACAAATTGACTGAAAAACTACCAGCAGGTTCCATCAGAGTGCTTTCTATGTGTGGGTCAACTTCCTTTGCTGCTTCTACCTTAGAGAAACCGATTTTTGACGCTAATTCCTCAATTACGTCAGCAGCATATGCAAATTTATGCTGCCCATCACAGAACAAGAAATTTATTGCCTGACCATTCGGTGAGTCAAAAGCCCTGGGAAACTTGGCCTCATGTTTTTTAGAAGCAATTTGAATTGCGTATTCAAAATCAGGCAAAGTTAATCGTGCGTAGCCGGAAGGCTTGAGCACTCGATACCAATCCTTAAGCATATTAATTGCCTCAGTAATATGTACGTGCTCTAGCATGTGACATGAATAAATGAAATCTATTGTGTCATCGGGAAAGGGAAGCTTAACCCGTGCGTCCAGCAAATAATCAGCTTTTCGCTGGAAATTTGCGTCTATGTTGACAAATCCAGAAAGATAATTTCTCCCACATCCAACATGGATCTTCGTGAATTCACTGCGAAATATCTTATAGTGCATCATATAGAGGAAGCGCAAGAAAAAGGATACTGGGTAAAGCAGTAAATAATAGACGTCTTTAACCTTCTGATGAATCACTTGTGCTCTTCCAAGATTCAGATCTCATGATCTATCCTTCAAAAAATGCTTCTTTTTGAGCGGGCGTAACATTGCAATGGTGAATCACTAAACAGAACAACGAGGTTTTGCACAACAGACTAACGTAAACAAAATACGCATGCCCAGTAGTTGTCCGGTCTTCTGCCTGTTACTTTCCGCCCAAGTATTTTTGGTGCAATGCCAATAAACTATGCTCTGCCACGCTCACCGGATGGAGTGTCTGCCCATCAAAAAGGGTAAAACCCATTGATTCAAGAAATTCTGCTAACGCTTTATCGTTACACCCGTCCAAGTAGACAGCCTTAATACGATTGGCTTTGAACAAATTCAATCCGCCCTGGATGACTTCTCGTTCATGACCTTCAACATCAATTTTTAATACTATTGAATCGCCATTGATGCCAATGCTATCCAATGTTTTCGCTTCTACCATGATTGTTTCCTCGGCAATTTGGAAGTGGGACATGTTCGCCTTGGCACCAAACACTCCTGATATTGCTCCGCCAACAAACTCCAATTTACCGATCTTTGAGGATAAAGCAAAATCAAAAATGTTGATATTTCTTTCCTCCAAGGAAACCTTCAATCTTTTAGCTGTGTCAGGATTGGCTTCAAATGCATAAAAGTTTACTTTGGGAAATAAAATAAGTAATTTTGACAAAACAGATGAGTAAAGTCCTACATTTGCGCCAACGTCAATAAAAGTATCTGAAGGCTCTAATATCAGCGCGAGATTTAACAGGGAAGCGCTTTCATCCCTAAAAACGACATTGCTTTTTTGATTCTTATACGCTCGTAAATAACCTATTTCTCTCCTCTTGTTTACGCAGAGGTGAGCTCCAAATAACTCGATATGCACATCTTCGTCTGGTACGACTAAACTTGTGAGAAACCTCCTTAGACGCGGCTTCCTGAGTATTAAACGCCAGAAAATGTATGCGATTACTCTGTTTCCATATATATTCATGGCCACTTCACTTAGCTAGTTATCAGGATTAGCCCTTAAAAGGATTGTGCGATAGGCAGCCTCCATGGCCAGCGCCACGCTGGGCCACTGAAAACGTTCCTTCACGAGAGCCTTCCCCTTCACGCCCATCTGCTTTGCCGACTCCGGGTTATCAAGCAAATCTGATATTATCTCCGCAAAACGATCTGCATCGCAAGGGCCAACTCTACCTGCCCCATTTGCCTCCACTTCGTGCCAGATGTTCACCCTATCGGAAATAACAACCGGCACCCCGCAGGCCATGGCTTCAATAACAGAAATACCAAAATTCTCGGAGTACGATGGCAAAACAAATATGTCTGCATGCCGCAATACGGCCAGCTTATCTTCCCCTGTCAGCATACCCGTGAAAGTAGCACGGTCGAGAACAGCTTCCTCGTTTAACCATGCTCGCACCTTGTCCCCAAACCCCTCATTATCAGGGCCTGCAATTACCAGATGCACATCATCCCGCTCCAGCGCAACTTGTGCAAAGGCATGAACAAGTATGTCCAGTCCTTTCTTGAAATTAAGCCGTCCAAAAAACAATATGATTTTCTTCCCATTGGTCTCAGGATATTGAGCTCTGAACGTTACTCGCTCCGGCAGTTTCTCATATTCGGATAACTCAAGCCCCAGCGGCACAACAACTCCGGGGGTTTGGAAAGTATACGTTGCAGCCAGACTCTTCTCTTCTTCCGTAGTGAAATGAATCGCAGCAGCATGTTTAATATTTCTGCGCTCAAACAAAAATTCCATAACGCTTTTCCGAAATCGATGCCGTTTGTATATAAATGGATCCAGTGCTCCGTGTGGTTGAATCAAATAAGGAACATTGTATTTCCGGCAGTAGTGAGCTGTTACCGTACCATGAAACAGATAGAGGGAATGGATATGGACGATATCAACTTCTCTAATAGCCTTGCGGAGCGCCCGAGCCAGTGGAATAGAAAATCCCCAGAAGCGAGGATGCTGAATAGCAAAGTATCGCACCTCAACCCCAACCTTGAAAACTGAGCAGTCGGTAGGTACGTCCAGCTCATACGGACCATCCTGGTTCGTAGTATAAATACTTACAGCATGACCTAAATTGGCCATTGCCCGCGTCATTTCGAAGCAGGCTTTCGGCGGACCGCCATAGCGGGAGGCAAGGTTTGCAATAATGTGGAGGATTTTCATCATACTATCAGCGCTTGGGCTCTAATGGGGCCAGCCTCAGCGGGCTCCCAGTAACGTGGAGAAGGTATTGTAATTTCAAAATGTATCAGGCAAGCTGTTGAACTTGTTTGAAGTTACGTTTTTGTCGCAAAAACACATGAATGAAGATCGTCATTACTTTGCATTGGAAAATTGACAAACTCAATTTTGTCAAATCCAATTCCCTTAAGTTTCTCGTAGAGTTGGGGCGCTTCGTAGCTTATACCGTGCATATATTTTCTCCCACCGCGACGCATCTGCCAGCGGCGAATATCAGCCTTGACTGAGGTTAACACAAGAAAGAAAGAATATAGATAGCGCGCTAACTTACTGAATTTCCTGTTGACAGATGGAAAATCATGTAACGGGAGGTGGATCATCATTGTGCCGCCCGGCTTTAAAATTCTGTAGATTTCTTCAAAGTAGCTTAGCCCATCCTCCTCTGAAGGAAAATGCTGAAACACATGGGAACTAAAAACGCTTAACACGAGACTATCTTGTAATGGTATTGATGTGCCGTCAGTCACATGCCAAGTCACATTGTTTCCTGTAACATTTCTCTGAGCATAGTTAATCATATCAATAGAAACATCCAACGCATGAACCTCTTGAAACTTTTCACAGAGCTGCTTAGTGATACGCCCTGCTCCACAACCAATTTCCAAACAGGAGTCCCGATTGTAGCCATAACAATCCCAGCGTGCTGAAAAATCACGCCAATCTGATCGCCCTAAATCGTAGAATTCAACATCAGCCCATTCATTGTCCTTGCCGCACCGTCGCCCTGCCCAACTGGCTACGCCATATAAAGGGTCATCTTTGCCCCAAGCTTTCCATTCTTCGTTGGTTTTCATAAGGGTGGCCTCCCCGTCAACTGCTCAACAACCTTCTTCCGCATCAACTCCCTATGTGCCTCCCTATAATTGTTTGGTTTCTGTCAAAGATCAGTCAAGCTTATCAAATAATACTGTGTGCTCAACCCCAATCGGGGTGGTACATTTACGCATAGTTCGAATCTTTAAATTTGCTCCGGCAGCCATCCATTCCAACTCTTCAAAAAAAACAGGATATGATTCTTTTAGGTGCCTGCGACGCCAGAATTCATAGGTAAGGTGTGAGAAAACGCTAAAAGAACATATCACTCCTGAACGGGCTATACGTGCAAACTCAGCCAACACTCCATACTGCACCGGGATTGGGAGGTGTTTTGTCAAGGCGTGACTGAATGTATAATCTACGCTACCATTAGGAAGAGGTAAACATTCGGCGTCTCCCTCGTATACTTCGACATCAATGTCTATCTTCTCTGCTTGTTCACTCGCGTAGCGTAACATCCCTCGAGAAATATCGAGAGCAATAATGCGTTGGGCGCGGCGAGCTAATATCGGCCACCATCGGCCAGTACCGCACGGACAATCAGCAATAGTAATACCCTTGGGGAGCATGTCAATGAGGCTTGTAACAGCCCTAAACTCTCGGACAAAGCGGTATCGACCAAGAATGCCAGAAAAACGTACTCGCTCATATTCCTCTGCAACTGAGTAGCTTTGGTATGCTTCCCTGGCGCTGTAATACAACTCTCTATTACTACTCATCTAAGACCCTCTGGAAGGTCTTAATCTTTTGTTGTGCAATAACATCCAGCGCGAATTCATTTTCTGCTTTCTTCCTTCCACGCATACCAAGCATTTTTCTGGCTCTATGGTCATTCATTAACTCTTCTATCGCTGCCGCAAGTTCGTCTGGCTCTTTCGGACGCACCAGAAGTCCAGTGCCATCACCAAGAATCTCCGAGATAATTCCAGAACGGGTGCCAATCGTCGGCACACCAACTGCAAGAGCTTCTAGTAACGCATGAGCATCGTGTTCCTGGTGGTCTTCAAGGATGCGCGATGGTAATACAAAGATATCCAAGTCTTGCAGGAAGCCCGCCACCTCGGCATTAGCAACGGGGGGCAGGATTTCCAGCCAATCCGTGTTGGCAGCTTGTTGCTTTAACTCGAGGGTCAACGAACCATCACCTAATAACCTTAATACCAGTGACCGCGTTACCCGGCTTTGGACTCGATATACCGCAGTGATAAGGTCAGTAATCCCTTTGTCCACGTCAAAGCGACCACAATAGCCAATGGTTATCGGTCTTGTAGCTTCATCTTGTCTCACTGGTTTTGGCACGAACAATGATGTATCTACTCCCAAGTGATGAAGCTTTGTTATCCGGTGTTCCGGCACAGAGAATTTATGCTCATAGAGTCGTGCGGCCATGGCACTAGCAGCGATAATATGATCGATCCGCTTGAAACTGAACCGGGACAGCCACTTCTTCAGCCAACCGCGCCAGCTAGGATATCGACGGTAGGTATTCTTTTTTACCGTACAAATCAGCTTGGCACGGCGGCAAAACAGGGCTCGATATAGAATTACCTGGAAGAACATAGCCGACCAAGGATTGTACTCAACATTTATCACATCTGGCTGGAATCGGCGCAACCCCATGGTCGAAGTCCAGAGCAGATATTGGCCATTAAACAGATATAAGGGCCGAAACGGCATGAAAAACTTGCGGCCGAAGTGACTTCGTTCAAATTCGTAGTTGCGAAAAATCAACACAGGACCTCTGGAGGGCAGTATAACGCGCACGCTCGCATAGGCTGTAAGCGCGAGTATATTCTTCCGGTTTTCAGGTTCAAGGTACGAATGAGAGAAGGCGGCGATATTCATTATTTAAGCGATTAATAAACCTGAGTGTCTATGTGTATGTCTAATTTCTCTATACATCGCCAAAGAGTATTCTTCGGATGCAGAATCCATTTCTGTATTCGGGCGATGATCATTCCAAGTCTCGCTCGACGATCGAGTGGGCGGCCCATCACTTTTTCGTAAAGACGCATGCGAGTGCGCTGGCGTTCCTTGTCCAGTCTCCTAGCTCTCTCGGTGTCTTTCCCCCGCTGTCCAGAAATTGATTGATCGTGAATAGTAAAAATCGACCAAAACTCGTTGATAATGACAATCTGCTTGCCTGCTAAACTTAAGTCCAGTAGTAGCTCCCCGTCCCACCAGATGCGATTATCCGGATTAAAGCCTCCTATATCAGCTAATGTTTCCCGCCGAAAGAAAGTTGACTGCTGCATCACTGTGGCCCCACCATGAACATAACGCCATGGCGTAAAGCGATTTGAGTAGAAACGGCGCAGGACCCGGCCTTCCGCATCTACCATGTAGCCGTGGCCACAAATCACGTCTGCTTCAGGCATGCGACGAAAAGCGGCTACTACCCTGCCAATTGCACCAGGCAAATATGCATCATCGGCATTGAGGCAGCCACATATATCACCTGTAGCACAGGCAAAACCTCTATTTAAACCATCCGGTGGGCCTTTGTCCGGCTCTGCGATTACTTTGGCGATGCGATCCCGGTACCCCTCAATGATTTCCCAACTCCCATCAGTCGAGCCTGGGTCTACGATAATATACTCAATATCATCGTAATCCTGCTCGATCACCGATTTGATTGCTCTTTCAAGGAACTTCCTTTGGTTATAGGAAATCGTGACAATTGAAAATCTCATTGCATGGCTACTCTGTTATGAAATGTCACTGGCTGGGAACAGAAGGATTATCATCTAATGTATGTTGTCCATTTGTTTGCGATGTTTGTGATACGGACATTATCAAAACAAGAAAAAACGCCGTGGCTAATCTGCCCGTTGCGCCAAAAGGTGAAAACATAATACTCCAAACAAGGCCGATACCAATATATGCAACTAATGGGTTCAATGGGTCCCTAATATTATATTGGTAAAAAAAAGTCTTAGCTGTCAGTATCAATACCCAACCCCAGAACACCGCTCCCAGAATACCAGACTCGACCCAACCACCCAGAAGATAAGAATGTGTCGGAATTAATCCGCTTCTGTAAGATGTTTTTAAGCTTCTAATAGTGTAACCATATTTCTCAAGATCTCTCAGAGCATCAATATAATCAGGGTTCTTAGCCCAGGAGCCGTGCCCTATCAACGGGGAGTCCATAATTGCTTTGGTGGCAGAATAAATCCCTGTTCGGCCTCCTAATAAGACTCCGAAACTGCCTGATTGTAACCGAACTAGTCGCCTGGCTCTTTCCCCAAGCCAATAATTTTCTGCCGCGTACTCATAGAATTTAAAAAAGGAAACCCCGGCGCCAATTATGAGCAACGAGATAAAGGCTACTTTCTTCAAAGATAATCTTACACTCACATCTACGATTGCAGCAAAATATTGTTGAGTAAAAGTGTAAACTGCTGCTAAAAAACACACTCCCGCCAAACTGCGAAATCCCATATATAGATTGAGTAAAGCTAAGAAAAACAGGATAAATGAAGGCAATAATCGCATGCGAGAGACAAAAGTAGTCGTGGAAATCAATATAAGTAAAAGGGTTATGGGGGCACCTACACCGAATTTCCATGGGTGGCTCCTGGCATGAGAAAAGGGCCTGTCAATGTTGAACTTATAGGCAAGAAACTCGCTGAATACTAAACCTAACGCAAATAAAATGAGCCGCCTTTTGTTGCCGTAAAGAAGCATGTACAAAGCAGCAAAATGAGCCAAAAAAAGCGTAATCTTGGCCCATCCCCTTATATAATCTTGAAAAGGGGTAGCTCTTATCAAATCCGTGATTACTTGTGCGCACAACCAAAGTATACCCAAAGTTATTAGTTTCTTCGGCAATGGCTCCCAGAGCATCCAACCCTTAGAAAAAAGCAGGAAAGGCAGAAGTCCAAGCAATATGATCTCTGAAAGAAACAATCTTCCTATCAGTCTGAATTCCACAAACGTCAGAGTAGAAATCAAAAGGATGATAGCATCTCCGAATACTTTTTTCTTTTCATCCTCATAATCATAATAAGGATGAGATGAGTATGTGTCTCTATGAGTCGACATGTTTCTTAAATCCCAGGCCAAGCTATTGCAAAAGATAGGGTTATAGTTTCTGCATTAGATGTTCCAACTACAAAAGTTATCGGATTACAGGCAACGTAATCTCACAATCATCCAACCAATGTTTCATATAACTTAACATATCTCTTTGCCACTTTTGTCAATTCAAACTCACTTTCCACCTTTTTCCGCGCCGCTTGGGACAGGGCCTGGTGACGTTCTGAATCGGATAACACCCAACTGATAGCGTAAGCAAAATCTTCGATGTCAAAAGGCCTGGCGAGATAACCATTTATTAGGTTTTCTATCATGTCCGGCATGCCACCAATGTTAAAGGCTACGCAGGGTGTGCCACAGGCCAATGCTTCCATTACGGTATTCGGCAAATTATCCTGCTTTGAAGGAGCGACAAACACATCCGCCGCCGAATACAATATTGCCAGGGAAATATCGTCATACAAATGACCAAGATAATATGCCTCAAAACCAAAATCTAGTTGCTGTTTTGGCTCGGATGCCCCGAAGATCAATACCGCGTATTGCGTCCTATCCACCACGGTCGCCAACCGATGCAAAGCAGGCCGCAAAAGCTCAAAACCTTTACGCGGATCGATAATGGAACCACAAAGAATCAGCTTTTTATCCTGTGGCAAACCTAAAATGACCCGCGCCTGTGCCTTTTCCACCGGCTTGTATTGTGTCAAATCCAGGCCATTGGGAATCACCTTCACAGAATAGCTGCCCAACAGCTGACTGGCCTTCACGCACTCTGCCTGCCAACGGCTGGGCGTTACCACGGTCAGTTTCAGCCCCTGCCAGGCTTTATGTTTTCGTTTCCATACCCGATACGCCAAATCTCGACGTTTATTGGAACCAAGCACTGGGCACTCACCGCACTCAACCTTATAACGACCGCACCCTTCATCATAGTGACACCCACCAGTAAAAGCCCACATATCATGCAAAGTCCATACAATGGGCTTCCGAATTTTCGCCAGCGTTTCGATGCGAACAAAACCACCAGCGATCCAGTGCAGATGCACAACATCAGGATTCAGTTGGCATACCTTCTTGGGTAACTGATCAGGCAACCAAGCTGTAGAAAGAGGAATTTTGCTTCGGTTTCGATAAGAGTACAAAGGCAAAGCATCCAGCGTTGGCCGCAATTTTGCCAACGCCTTGGCAGACTTTGAGACGGGACCGATAACACGATAATCGTCGCTGGTTTTGTTCTGCACCAGCATGGTCGAATCCACGCCAATAGAAACCAGCCCCTGGTGCAGCCGGTAAGCAGCACGAGCCGCTCCACCGGAGAGGTCGATAGAGTTAACCAATAAGACACGCATCTACCTCAGGTCCTCCATCGCCTTACTTAACACCTGCGGAAAAACGTGCTTCAGATTGTGTATGACTGCGTTAAACTTGGACTTGTTCTTGGCAGCACTTTCTATGCCTCGCACGATGAATTCTGCATTAATTCGGTCCAGCGACATATGAGGTATACCGTAGGCACTTGCAAAACCCGCAACCTTTCCCCGCCCCAGCGTATAGTCAATAGCGACGGCAGGCGTGCCGGTGCCTACAGCGAACACCAGAGAATGAAACCGCATCGTTAGAGCCACATCAGCCGCGCTAAATACTTTCAAAGCTTGGTGGGGGCTCAACTCATAAGACATTACCGAGCGATCCACAGCCTTGAGTATGTCAGCATGCCCTCTAAACAGTCGTCTATAAAACCAACGATCATCGCCACCGAAATGATTGGTACACATAGGATACGGAATGATCTTTATGTTAGAATAGCGGTCAATTAACCGATAGAGTGCAGAAACCACTTCCTCTTCGAATTTTTTTTTGAGTTCCCCCCCCCTATCGGCTGGCAATTCTGGCGCATACTGTTGGTATGGCCAATCGCGTAATCCAAGAATCAGGCTGAGGCAGGCGTTATCATTCGGACAGCCGACACTTTCGGCTTTTCCTTTTTCCACAAGCCAGGTAAACGCTGGATCTTCAGCGACAAAATCATTCGCCACATCAACTCCGAGAGTGGAAGCATAATCCTTGGACTTTAGATCTCGATAAATGCGAATCGAGGCCAGCTCAAGAAGCCTTTTAATCGCTTTATTATGACAGCCCGCACCAAATGGGCCAACCCCACACCCAGCAATCATCGCGGGCACGCCATGTTCGGCTGCTTGCTCAAAAATCGCTATCATCTCGGCAAGATTATCTAATGCCATCAGCGGTCCCCCGCCAAAAACAATTAAGTTCATATTCTTTGCAAGCGATATCCCTTTTTCGGTGTTGACAATAACGGTCCCCGACAACTCTGGCATCTGGTTTACGGTAATCCTGGAAATATAAGGTTCCAGTGAAACCAAGTAAAATGAGACTTCTCCCAAAAATTTTCGGATGCTACTCACTACGCCACATAATATCGCTTTGTCTCCCAGTGTTTCAGTGCCATACCAGCCGCAGATCATCACCCGACAGGATTTACCACTCCTATTCACCAGCGGTTTAAGGTTTCTTACTGGACATTTGGCTCCATAACCGTTCGCCGCGAGGCGTTTCAAACGTGCGCAAAAACGCCTTCGTTGAACAAGTTTGTTGATTGGCGCCAAAAGCTTATGATTTTTAATCTCATCGGCAGGAATACCAACTTTCTCCGAAGCTCTGGCCAAGTAGTGTTTTAGCAATACGGGCCCGGGTAATAGGCCCATGTAGTCGTGTTTACAATTGGCACATTTGTTTTCCACAATCTCACTCAGATGATCGTGATTCTCGAAATACAGCTTTTTACTATCCTCATCAACAATCGAACCTAATGAATGGCTCTGTACTGCACAATATAATAGTTCGCCGCGCGCTGAGATAGTAACCCCTCGGTGCTGCCAGGCACACCCAGCTTTACGCGGCTCACCATGCATAAGCTGGTCAATTAAAGAACGATAGAAGAAATTTTGGTGTGCCGAGCGCTCATAATAACGCGTCAGGCTCTCCAAAAAACCGCAAAAGTGCACCTTTTCTTCGAATGACAATGCAAATGGCTCGCTCATATCTTGGGTATATAACCGTTGGTGTGGTACTCCGAGCCGGAATTTGATATAAATACCTTTCTCGATAGCGAAATCCAATAAATCATGTAAGCCATACACATTCTCCTTTATCACCGTACACCCAAGGCGGCAGTTTGTGATTAAGTCGCATTCCTTTATGAAATCAATAACCTTGACCGCATTTTGAAAGCTGCCTTTACGCCCGCGCACCCGGTCATGCACCTCAGCCACACCGTCGAGCGACACCATGACACCAAAAGAGCCGCGATGATCCCTGACAACCTTGCCGACTTCCGCAATGCGAGCGATTACGTTCTTGTAAACAAAAGCATTTGTAATTAAGGCAATCCCTTTGAGTTTAGGCAACTTGCGGAATAAGATATCGACAATCTTCGCAAGGTCTTTGCGTAACGTTGGTTCCCCGCCGTTAACTCCGACGGCACGCACCTCCGTGAACAAGGAATTTTCGAGCGCTTTTTCAAGCTCGAATGGTGAAATCTGATAATCCAATTTTTGCTGCCAGATGTGGCACATTTGGCAACGGGCATTACAAATATCATTCACGGGAAATTGAATCACCCTGGGTTTTTGAAGAGGCCAGGGTTTTTTCCTAAACAATATTAATATGTCTTCGATTCTTTCAATTAGATTTATCATTGGTGATTCCACTTTATTGTAATTTTTGCTATCAAACCCTTTATTCATTCAGAATTCACTGGCTTTTTGGGTTCAAGTCGAAACTCCAGACTCGAAACTCCAGACAAATCGACACTTTCAGGCCATTTTACAATAGAACGGGGACATCAAGAGAAATTCACTACCTGTGATCTTCCAACCAAGTCCTACGTACATAGTTCACGGATACGTAAACCGAGACAACGACCACACATGTGCTATGAATGACGAACATCAGGTTAAGGGTTATTGTACTATTAAGTAATATGAAAAGGAATACGACGGAGAAGTTCAAGAAAGACCTCATCGCAATTGAGTTGAAACAGACTCTCATTCGGCCCAACCCCAGGAAAACATTTAAAGAAGGAACTGCCAATAGATTGAGGTAATAACTCAGCAGCAAAATCCTAAATCCAAAAACGATCTGTTCGTCATAATTTGCGCCAAGCCATGTCTTCATCATCGGACGACAAAACATGAACAGGCCAAAGAAAAGAGGAAATCCGGCCAGTCCTGCAAATCTGACTCCTTTGTCATGAACGTCTGCTATCCTGTCTTTGAAATCGCTGAACCTTCCTCTGATTTCACTTATTTTGGGCACTAACGCAGCCAATCCCACTGCATATATACCTCTCAACTGAACTACTGCTTTGACCGCGATATCATAGAATGTGACTTCAGAAAGCCCGACATACTTCGAGATTACGACCTTGTTGAAGGGTTCGGTCAGCATCGAAATTGTCTGAGCAGTCCAGAGAGTTCCCCCAAATTGCATCAAGGCTCTGAACTTGTCTCTTCTAAAGGCAGAACAACTGAACAGCCTAATCTTATATCTTGTCAGTATTCCAATGTATCCCGATAGAACTATTAGATGTGAAAACAACGCTCCAAGAAATAGACCCCATATGCCCAAGCCAATCGCGAGAAATAGAAGTGAAACAGCTACTTGCATTAGCCTACCACCAAGAAATACATAGTTGGACAGATCCGCTCTTCCAATTCCGGTGAGGGTTCCTCTCGCTAAATTAGCAAGGAAAGCAATTACTGAAAGTCCGCCCACCCATGGGACCAGAACAAGAGCCCTTTGCTGGTATTCCTTGTCTAGATCGAGGAATGCAACGATTTGATACCTGAAGACGACGAGTATTGCGATAATCAACGCCGAGGCCACTGCGAGAATACACACAGAAGTAGTAAAGTACTCTGTTATTGCCTCAGTCTGACGCTTACCATATTCTTCAGCAGTGTATTTGACAATAGCAGTGTTGATTCCCATATTGCCAAGCTGGCTGAATGCCACAACAACCGATATGGTGGCCCAGAGTCCGTATAACTTCGTTCCCAAGTAGTACAAATATAACGGATAAGAGATAAGGAGAACGGGAATGCTTCCAACAGCCAGCACAGGGCCAGAAAGTACATTCTTCTTCAGTTGAGATAACCTACAATATCTGTACAGCATTCCAAAGGCCCCTCGACCTTCCGAATCCGGAAAAAATCTCAGAAACTTTGCTCCTTAATTACTTATTTTTATATCCGATGAAACAGATATTCGAAGGAGTACGTCTTCTATCCCCTGATATAAAGTCCAGTATTAATCCTAACAAATTTATTAATCCTACTATAGGGAATAAAAGGAAAGCCATGACACCCTTAAATTCTTGTTTTTTATTATCTTTTTTCACAGACATTAAAATATCCATATTTATCATTAATGCAGCAGACCTGAAAACTCCTCCGTTACCCTGTACAAAAATATTAGTAAAGCCTGCATCACCAAGAAGTTTTTTTATCCCCATGTCTGTAAATCTTCTAAAATCATTTGGCTCTAAATGAACAGGGCTAATATGAGGAACACTTCCGATAAAGATTCCACCAGGCTTTAAAACCCTTAAAGTTTCTTTCACTGCTTTCCTTTCGTCCAATACGTGCTCTAATACCTGGTTACTAAGTACTATATCAGCAAAATTATCTTCAATTGGAAGGTCTTCGGCCAAACCTGCCATTTGCTGGATTTCCCTTTTTTCATTTTTTGGAAGGCTGCTTTCCAGGTCAACCGCTATGTATTTCTCTGTAAATTTCTCAAAAAATTGATAATATGGACTTTGACCAGCTCCAACATCAATAATAACATAATTATTCCTGGTTAAAGAACTCTGATGCTTACGTAAAAAGGAATTGATATGTCTTATGTTATGAAAGTTAAACGAGAAAATTGTATTGTTAGGCCGTTTACCAATTACTATTATGTTAATTTTATTAAATAAGTTTACTAAAAAAGATTTGAAAATGCTCATATTACATAACTTTCGGATTTGCATTATTTATCTGAGATTAATTGCGAATCAATATTCCCAACATTAAACTCTACGTTTTTACCATCTACAGAGGTCCTAGCAAACGATCACGCTGCTCGTTTCAGGAAGGAAAGCAACAACAGGATAGTTACTATCTCTTGGCGGCATAGATACAGATTCCGGAAGACAATCCAAGCACTTGCAGCACTAATCTCAAAGGGGAGAGACAATAGTCAGTAGCGTATGCGATAACCTTCAACCAATTGAAATGAAGCAGTTCCGTAGCAATGCTCTTGACTTCTGGCAAGGGCAGATTAGGCCAATAGATGGAATGACCTAGACGGTAATGTACTTTCTTGAAAGGAGTCAAGGAATGGCTTTCGAGCAATCGTGAAAGATTGGACATTCGGAAGCCAAATAAATGACGCGGAGGATCAACCGCGAAAGGCCTTCTTATCAGCAAGGACAAGAATGACGATGGCGAATAGGAACTGTCGTATAGTCTCAGATAGAACCTGGCCGTGCCAAGCCTGAAAAGGAGCTCAATTCCGGCATTGTTGTCGGTCTCCACTACTAGCACTCCCCGTGTTTTCAGAAGGGTTGAGATACACTCAATCAGCTTTGCAGGATATCGAGTGTGCTCGATAACATGGCGCAAGAAGATCAAATCGTACTTTCCTCCCTTGCTCTCAAAGCAGAAATCGTCTATGCTTTGTTCCCTAACGTCCCTGAGTCCTAGAACCGATTTAGCAAAGCCCGCTGATACGGGATCTTGCTCAACCAGCGTAACTGATAGTCCTCGTTCTTCTGCTGCCTTGGAGCAATACCCCAGCCCACCACCCAGATCAAGGAAATGCCTCCTCTCTGCGAATCCGTATCTTGATATAACTTCCAAATACGCAGAAAGAGACCCTCTTGCCCATTGCATCTTTTGTTCGCTAAAGTCAGAGGCGAGTTCTGAATACATACCATTGTAGTAATCATTGATCTCCCTGTCACTCGGCTGCGGATCTGCGAATGTTATTTTGCAGCTCGGACATCGCTTGATGTGCCAGCCCTTCTTCGTATTGACCAAAACCATTACTGGCATGATAGAATTGCCGCAGCTTGGACAAGTAATCCTAGAGTAATTGGTGGCGGAGCGTTTTTCTTGCTGGCACATCTTGTGGGGGTGAACTTTGTAGGGAAGTTTAACGTCCTTGACTACATTGACTTACTCAGGTTCTGCCGTGACGCAAATTCATCCAGTGTGAACTTTCGGGACGCCCTTGATTACACCCCATAGTTGCATAAAAAATCATGAATTTTAGTCAAAAAAATACTTGCGGTGCCCGTGGATACTGGGTTAGAAAGAGTTTGACTAGCTCAAAAAAACCTGATCCAGGAGGCCACCGCAAGTGAAATCCAGTAAAGCACAAATTCTTGCCAAATTCCACAAAATTCCGACCATTCGTTTTGAGGACCAAAAACTTACTTCCTTTTCGGGTTTATTGATATTTCAGGCACTTTTTGTGAGAATGAATCTGAAGCGCCGGCTGAAAAAGTGTTTTAGTCATTTGAAAATATCGCCTATCTTTGGACGGCATCTCGTCGTGCTACTACTGATTGTGCATCTTTTGCTTGGCTTTCGCCGTCTGCGCGAAATCGATTACTATCGTGACGATCCTTTGGTTCTTCGTTTATTGGGTTTGCGCAAGCTACCAGATGTTTCCACCGTTTCCCGCGCTCTTTCACAAATGCAATGTGAGGAAGTCGACAAGGTTCGTGACCTGTTTTGTTCACTCGTTGTCGAAGGCCTTAGGCGCGAGCACCTACCTCGCTTAACCCTTGACTTCGATGGCTCAGTGCTCACAACCAAGGCCCACGCAGAAGGCACCGCTGTCGGTTTCAACAAAAAGAAAAAGGGTGGCCGAAGTTACTATCCACTGTTTTGTACCGTGGCCCAAACAAGCCAATTTTTCGACGTTCATCATCGCCCAGGAAATGTTCACGACTCCAATGGTGCACCAGAGTTCATGATGCGTTGTTTCGATAAAGCACAAAACGAGTTGAAAAATACACCATTTGAGTCAAGAGTTGATTCCGCATTCTTTGACAAGAAAATCTTCTGTGTTCTCGACAGCCGTAATGTGCGCTTTACGGCCTCCGTTCCATTCGAAAGATTTCCAATGCTCAAGAATATGATCGAGCAGCGAAAACGCTGGCGGCGCATCGACAGCGACTGGTCATACTTTGCGGCCAATTGGAAACCCAAGTCTTGGGATACCAAATACCGATTTATCTTCACTCGCAAGAAAACAAAAAAGCAATACAAAGGCCCACTGCAACTGCATCTGTTCGAACCCCGTGATTTCGATTACGAATACAAGGTCATTGTTACAAACAAGAGCGAATCGGCAAAGAGCGTGGTTCTGTTCCATAATGGGCGTGGCTCACAGGAAGCCATCTTCGGTGACGCCAAAAACGATACCGGCCTCGACGTCATTGCTACGAGGCGATTGGCAGGCAACCAGATATTTACACTGTGCGCCATGATGGCCCACAACTTGTCTCGCGAAATACAAATGCTTGCCAGCCCTCCGTCACCTCGGGCACTTCCAAAACGTCCCGCAGCTTGGACCTTCCAAGCTCTCGATACCCTCCGGCATCGCATCGTTCAACGCGCTGGCCGACTCACACGGCCCCAAGGAGAACTCACCCTGACTATGAGCGCAAACCCTACTGTTCGGAAAGATCTAATGCGAAAACAGGGACGTCCATTTGTAAATCAGTGCGAAAACAGGGACGTCCATTTGTAAATCAGTAACTCATTAGGCTGCGCCGCGTTAGGTGTTAGGGTTGAGGTTGGAGGCAAAAGAAGCGAAAAGAGCTGAGTGCTCAAAGAGAAAAAGCAAAAACACAGAACTTTGGGGACGCCTTTGACTACGTTGAATTACTCACAGGCGCATGGCGCATAGTGCAGAGAATAAAGTTAAATATTCTTTTTGACAGGATTCACAAGATAGCCTCATTACTACCTGTTGACATATTATTGAGCCGACAGCCTTGCCTCCTCAATTGCCTCAAAAATCGAAGGTTTCTCAATTCCGGTTACTTCATTCGGGAGATGCTTGTGATGGGGGAAATTATCAAGTTCTGGAAAAAAGAGAATCTACAAGAACTCCAAATGGTTCTTCATTGTTTCTTTGGCAGTACGCTGAAGCAGGCGTAACAATCTTGACATTGATTCTCTGAATGGAACTTGTTTTGAAACAATAATCCCCCAGTGTTCTTGTTGGCTTTTTGCGTACTGGTTGTGGAGGATCACAAAATCTTTCACATTGAAAGTAAAAAGACATCTTTCTTTCTGAATGGCAAATAGAAGCTGATCTGAATCAGACCGTCCTTTCCGATCCAGTTCCTGAGCATGAATGACATCATATCCCCTTTTCCGCAAGGCATGTGCCAACCCTGAATGTACATCTTCGTCCAAAAATAACTCGATTTTCATACATTCGGGGCTTTCTGACTAGGGTGCGGCGCAATCTTTGATTTCCAGAACTCCACATCTGAAGATTCAGCCAGATCCGCGTCAACCTCCTCTTGATGGTCAAAATAGTATGCCAAAGCTGAATGGACCTGTGAGGGCGCTAAGTGGGGCAAGGTTGTTAGAATTTCGTCAGCGCTCATCCCCATCTGATAATATCCAGCAATACATCTGACAGTGATTCGAGTTCCAACAATTATAGGTTTTCCATCGGCAATTTCGGGGTCAGATCCAATGTGGGGATATGTTTTCGCTTGTAATGCTACAGCCATAGTATTCCCCCTTTCATTTATTTTTTCTATCACATTAAAACTACTTCTTGGAAAGAAACAAATGGAAATCAATAATATTAAAATTATAAAAAAAATTGTGGCTTAGGTCAAGGAAAACCTTAGCGGCTAAGGGGACGTTCGCGGCGGCAAGCGGGACGTCCATTTGTAAATCAGCAACTCATTAGGCTGCGCTACGTTAGGGTTAGTTTGCGCACAGTAGACGAGGCATACCGGCTACGCAACAAGCTTTGAGAAAGGACACTACGATCTCAGGAGAGGCTCCTTGGTTACAGCGTTGACCCATTGCCCCTCAACCAGCTCGTAATGTTCGTCTTCAGGATCAGCAAAGAGGCTCTTGTCCAATGGACACGTTGCGTATGGATTGTGGACTATTTGAAGCCGCATGGGCCGCTCGATGGTCGGTGGTTCTGTGTACGCGTTGCCAGCCTTTGGCAGGTTGATCGCCACGGCTGAGACATACTGCTTACGGTTTGGGGTGAGAATCTGGCGCGGGCCATGAGCCCAACCCCGATCTTCAGTGCCTCCAATGTCTTGATTGTAAATGAGACGACGTTGAACGGTGCCAAAAACCTGGATTGCCTCGAAAGGGCTGGTCGGGAGCCCCACGCGCTGATGGTTGTCGAAGACGACAATTAGAAAATAGGGACGTCCATTTGTAAATCAGTAACTCATTAGGCTGCGCTGCGTTAGGTCTCAGGAGCACAGGGGCTGCGCCGCGGCAGGTATTAGGTTTGAGGTTAGAGGCAAAAAAGAGCTGATAGCTCAAAGCTGAAAGTGTATGCGCATGGTGCAGAGAGCATAGAGCAGAGCGTCAAGCGCAGAAAACAGATGACACATGACAGATGACAGATGACAGATGTCGGACGGCAGAAGACACAGTTCGGAGCTCAAGGCTCAAAGCTGAAAGCAAGGGGCATAGAGCAGAAGCACAATTTGTTAGACAGGATTTATCCCGGTTAAATATGGTGGTTCCCCGGTCGAATAAACTCGATTCAACGGGGGTAAACATTTAACGGGGCAAGCAGGATTAATGGGATTTTTTCTTTCTCGGTTTCCGTCTGCCCGCCATCGCGAGCCGCTCAGGCGAGGCGGACGGGGATGAAACTGAGAAAACACAATCTGCCTGCGGCGGAGCAGCGAAAAAGGGGGACATCGTTTACTCAGTACGCCTTTGGTAAACGGTTGTTGTCAGGCAGCCCTGATTTCAACACCTTTTTCTCTTATTTCGTGTATCAGCGGTATCCATGTATTCTTTTTAAATGCCTCGGATGATATCGGTACTGGTTGAAGCCTCGGGTCCACCCTCCAAGCCGTCTGCAATAATAACTTTCCTTCTTCAAATCTGTCTTTCCCAAAAGAGGAATAGGAATTCGTTGTTTCATACGGCGCATAACTATGCTTGTTGAGAGACAGGTGTTACTGTCTTAATCCTATATTTTTCAACTTCCAAAATAGTTAAATTGTTTGGCAGCTTACTCTTTTCAACATCAATAAAAAACTTCTTAATAATGGACAAGATTTGACTACGAACAAAAGTATAGGGAAGCCTTGCTACAATGATTCCAGAATGAGTACCCAGAGGATATTTTACAATACTACTGAACTCCTTATTTCTTGATATGATAATCATCCCTTTCTTTTGGGCATATTTGAAAATCTCTTGATCTGTTGCTCCCCTCAGCCAACTTCCCTTACGTCAAATGCGTCGATATTAAGAGATCGCAACAAATCTGCAGTAGGGCGAGGCATGTCTTCATAAACTAAGATCTTAATCACTATATAGCCTCTAATAGGTGAACTTCTTCATCAGCAACCAGTCTGGTGGCATATTCTATAGCTGCCTTTATGTCATCCTCTGTTATTTCATAATCCTCGCAAATTTCCTGGTATGACATGCCACCAGCCAGGGAACCAAGAATAATGTCCACTGGAACTCTTGTACCTCTTGTAACAGGTTTACCGTGTCTAATATTCTTATCAATGATTATTCTTTGCATGTTACAAACCTCCTTAAACGAAAGAGATGTGAGGGGACATCTTACCTTTTGAATTTATGCCCAAATATTGGCTTATAATTTACGGGTTGTCAAGGATTCTCATTCCTCTTTCGGGGAGGTAGCTGGGGACGTTGGCACTTTGTCACTTAATATCCAAGCAAATCCCACAATCTCTTGTCTTTATTGTGGGATAATAATAGGGTTCTGGTCTACTCACGCCAGGGATCAAAGGGGACATTCGTGCTGAACGTGCACAATTTGTTTTAGACGAAGACTGCATCTAAGATCATAGAGAGCTGAAAGCTCAAAGCTGAATGCAAGAGAGTAAAGGGCAGAGCGAAAAAAGCTGAAAGCTCAAGGCTCCAAGTGAATCTCTTCTGCCACACCATACATTCCGGCATCTGTATGGTGGCGAGCCTTAACTACTAATTCCACTCCTTCATTGCGCTGTAAAAACCGCAGAATGTGGAAGAAGTTGCTTGTTTTCGGATTGCCGGCCGGGCCCAGCATCCGTTGAAGGCTTTTGCTGGGCTTACCGATCTGCTGACTGAGTGCTTCAAAGCCAATTGTAGCGTTTATATAATCACGCAGCATTGCCTTGCCAACCTCAATGTCACCAGACAAAAAGCTGTCCACCGCTTCGGTCAGCATAGCTTCTCGGTACGCGGGGTCTTTTCTTGCACGGGCTTGTATAGTTTTTCGAAAATCTCTTGTTAAAACCATTATAATACCTCACTTATCTCTAACATTGCATAAACAAGACGACGAGAGTATGAATAGACAATTAAAACATCAGGGTTACTTTTTGCGTTTCCGGGCTTTATAGTCCCGCCAGTAAGCCTTTGCGGTATTTATATCCTGTTGTTGGCGTTTCTTTGTTCCGCCGCCTAAAATTATTACAATATGCTTGCTATCTTTGCCAAAATAGATCCGGTAGCCAGGACCAAAATCAATTTTGTACTCGAAAATTCCACCACCAATACCTTTTGTATTCGAAAAGTTCCCCTGCTCAAGGCGATACAATGCTGTAGAGACTTTCGCGGCCGTCCTCGCATTCAAGTGATCCTGCCACACGGCAAAAGGCGACTTGCCCGCCTCGTCTATGTATTCCTTTACCTCTATCACGCACTTTTAGGAAGTAACATTAATGTTACTATTTGTCAAGCTTGATTGAATAAAGCATATTATTAGAGAGGATTAGCCATATTAGAACAGGATTGACCCCGGGGACGCCTTTGGGGGACATTTACTTCTTAAGTTTCTCGATTTCTCCATAGCGCATAGCGCATAGGGCAAACAGCAGAGGGAAGAGAGCAGAGCGCAGAGTGTAATAAGCTGAAAGCGTAAGGCGCACAGGGCTGCGCCGCAATAGGTATTAGGTTTGACGTTGGAGGCAAAAAAGAGCTGATAGCTCAAAGCTGAAACTCGTTAGGACTGCCTACGAACACGGAACTTCCTGCTTAACGCAATGACAATGGCCCCTGATTCCAAATCCTTGCTATGGCGATCCAGAACATCATGTACAAGTGCTTTTCTCTGAGATCGTGGTAGGTTTTCCAAACGTAAGACACCACAATGTGACTTCCCTTGTCGCCAGATCATTTCCTCAAAATCATTGTCTGTCGTAACAATAATCCTACGCTCTCTCAAAGCCCACCTCAAGATCTCATCATCACTCATTCTTGGGTCCTTCTGACCCACCTCCGCCACATTATGCCCCCGGTCAATCAACCAACGAGCTACCGCCCCACTCGCGTTGACATCTGACAAGAAATTCATAGCATTTATCTATCCGGCCGAGGCACGATCAAAAACATCCTCTCTAGCCACCATATGATGGGCATAGAGCAATGCGGCGCGGAGGTCATCTG
Source organism: Desulfobacterales bacterium (assembly GCA_013375395.1). Taxonomy (GTDB): domain Bacteria; phylum Desulfobacterota; class Desulfobacteria; order Desulfobacterales. The sequence continues at coordinate 9,877 of JABXJW010000014.1, read as the reverse complement.
ATTCAAGTTGAGGATAGTCTTGTAAAATCTCTTCTTCTGTAGCCCCTTTGGCCAATAGCTCCAATATCATTTCAACAGATATCCGCAAACCACGAATGAGAGGCTTGCCACAAAGAACATCTTTATTAAAGGTGATACGGTTCAGCAAGTCTTCCATATTTCTCCTCCAAAATGAAATAGACAAGAGTATGGGGCGACAAGTTGTGCGGGTTTGATTAATCGCCCATTTGCACTGTTACTTGTTATCTATAAGGCATAGTTTTGCTTTTTTTCAAGACTATAAGACAAATCGCTTCGGCCTCGCCTTGATGAAGAAATGGCACCAATTGTTTTACAAAAATAGTGTTCGATATGGGCTGAATAATTATCTGCTCTCCTTCAACATACTCCTGCCATTCTTCGTAACCCTAATGTTGCATAAACAACAGGGCTAGACCATAAAGAAACCTTGGCACTAAAGGATTCTATAGATTTCCAGGCATTTTCCATGATTCCACATATAGTGAGGTTGAGAGACAGTTTCATATTCGCCCTGTTGTTCACCCTTCGGGAAAACCGAGGACACCGCATCTCCTGTGTTGTCGAGGGTTCGCGGTAAATTACTACAGCTTCACCCTCGACGCCTTGAATCTGCGGCACCCTCGATTTCTGCAACGTTAGGGGTAACTTGAAAAAACAACGTTTACTTCATTAGCCACTGCTTCCGGAATATGAATGGTGCCAAACAGTTCACTTAAAACTGAAATCTTGTCAATATGAAGTAAATTGCTGATGGGCGTGGTATTGCTGACAATCATAATGCCTGGTCCAAGTGAGAAATATCCTGATCCAGTTCTTCAACATCACAATGAATAGCTATACAACGCTCTGCCATAAAGCGCTCAAAGGACAGCCGATCCATTTTTAACAGATATGCCCCTTGGCCAGCAGAAATAATGCCTTCCTCATAAAGGCGCAACACAAGCTCTTCCATCAGAACCCTTTGAGCCCTCTTTGGTGGTAGCTTTAATTGTGCCGCTATTTCAGGAGGAATTTGCAAAAATATAGGTTCCATTATACCTTTCGGGGTCGGACCAATCGAATGAGGAGAGGGGTTAAATCTCAACATTTGACATTCCGCCAGTCACATTTTCTTTAGTTTACTTGATCAACAACCATAAGTAAGCTATTCTTAATACAACAAGTCGTAAAGTATGCGCACAATGCCTATAGGTTGACTTAACTTAAAGCTCATAGTTCATAGTTCACAGTGAGAAGATTGCAGCTGAAAGCTCAAAGCGCATGGCGCATAGGGCAGAGTGCAAAGGGTAGAGCTGAAAGTTCAAAATTCATCTCTGGAAATACCGGCTTGTTTCAGGATGGTGAGCAGCGTACCTTTTGGGCCGCTCGTGAAATATTGACATTTGTTCCTTTCAACTCCCAGATTGTGTTTCTTACCAGAGAACCTCCGCAGTATACTTGGCAATTTCAGGGTCAATGGTCAATAAGGGCAAATGCTCCAATATGGCCTGGGAAATAAGGATTCGGTCAAAAGGGTCCCGATGATGACCCGGTAGAGTATAAACATGTAAAGCGTGGCTCATCTGAACAGGCAAGCTATATATGGCATTGGCAGCCAGTTGTTCCGAAATAATCCGCTCCAGGCTGTCGGTCAGGTGTAATCTACCGAGACCTGCCTTAATGGCCATTTCCCAACCACTGGCAGCGCTGAGGTAAAGCTCGGTATTGCCATCCCCGATTATCTCCCGAGCACGAGGTGATAATCGGGGATCGTCGGTAATCCACCACAAGAAGGCATGGGTATCTAGTAGTGCCTTCATCTTTCAAATGTTTCCAGAATAGATTCGGGTAAAGGGGCATCAAAATCCGGCGCCATGACAACCTTCTCTTTAGCGCCTCCAGGAACACGTCGGGTCGGCCTTTCCACTGACGGAACCAGACGGGCAATGGGCTTGCCTGCCTTGGCAATGACAATCTCCTCTCCATTTCCTACGCGGGCCAGGAGTTTGGAGAAGTGGGTTTTTGCTTCGTGGATATTAAACGTCACTGGCATCTTAGGTCACCTCCATGGCAAGGAATATAGACTAAACCGCGGACTAAGTCAAGTTTTAATCACCCTTTAAGAGAAGCGCTGTGGTCAAACCTTCACTATTAATCGTTAGGCGTTTTGCGGGACATCCTATAGCAGTCGTGTCAAGCAAAAAATTGTATCATTGAATATTAAGTAAAATCAATATGCTATGAATTTGACTGAAGTTCATACGTACTTTGAGTGAACTTTGGGAGAACTTTGGGGGCATCCATGACTACATTGACTTACTCAGGTTCTGCCGTGACGCAAATTCACCCAGTGGAGGACAGGGGACGATACGAGCGTCCTCCAGAGACAGTTTCATATTGGGCGGGATTAAAGTGTAAGGGATCATGGTGAATTTCTTGTTGACAATCACTATTTTATATGTCATATTTTTATACATTACATCTCGACGATATGGAGAACGTTGCCATGAAAAGGCTCAAGAAAACCCCGATTCAAATTTATTTAGAACCGGAACAGGAAAAAATCATTACTCTTTTGTCGAAGGCCAGCGGCAAGTCCAAAGCAGCCATTATCCGCTCTTGCATCTCCAAATTCATCGACCGTCTCCCCCTGGAAAAAGATCCGGCGCTTGGTATTATGAACCTGGGGTCCTCGGGAAAACAAGACATCGCCAAGAAACACGATGACTACCTGGTTTCATACGAAAAGTAGAGCTATAAAATGGAGAAAAAGTCACTATTTGTTGACACCGGAGCGTGGTTTGCTTTGGCGGACAGATCCGATCAACATCACAATCAGGCTATCGAAATTTATCCCAAGCTGCTAAGCAGCTACCATCATTTAACAACAACAAACCTTGTTATTGCTGAAACGTACATCTTGATACGCCGCGCCATAGGGCATCAAGCGGCTATTACCTTTTCGGAAAATATTGCAGCAAGCCCACGAGTGATCAAAATTTATTCTGACAACATATTGGAAGAAACAGCGGAAGACATCTTGCAGAAATATAAAGATCAGGATTTCAGCTATACCGATGCAGTCAGTTTTGCTCTCATGAAGCAACATGGAATCGTACAAGCTTTCTCCTTTGATCATCACTTTGTCACAGCGGGATTTGCACTAATCCCTTAACTTGCAGTCATCCATAACTGCTTTCAGACTGGGCTCTTTGGACACGCACGATTTCAAGAGCACTGGTAAGTCATGAATCTTTTTGAATTCCAGATCGAAGGCTATTATGAAAGACTTAAGATACTTTTCAGCTGCCTGGTGAAAATGAAAACAAATTTGAGCGTAATACGTGCTATCCTCTATAATAGATGTAGCAAATTCGAAATCTTCGTCTGATTTTTTTAGCCACTCACTGACCACCTGTGGATCAGCCATAAAGAACCTTGCCTTCTTTGAGAATGGCCTTAATAAACGGATCGCCCAGTTTGACGCGCTCCTGGAATTCATCGGGACGGTAAACAAGCATATCTGCAGCGATATTGCGGTCGATTAATTCGTCCAGTTCACGCATCCTTGCAAGGCCATAACAAGGTACATCCTTTTTTATGATAAGAAAATCTAAGTCGTTAACCTTATCATACTCTTCCCGCCCAGCCGAACCGAACAGAATGATTTTCAAGGGGTGATATTTCTGGATGATTTGCCCTACAATATTTTCAATTTCTACTGTAATTTCATCTGCTTCCATAAAAGTACCCATAGCATGTCCGCAAACAGAATGCAACAAGAGAATCGTGCATCAGGAAAGTCCGGGAACTTTGTTGAATTCGTTGAATAACTCCCTGGAAAGCTGGGGAAAGCTGGATTCGATCAGGGTAACATCTTAAGATTAAATATTACCCCTGAGTTACATACATTTCATCAAAATATTAAAGGCGCAAAAACGCAGAGGGCATAGGGCAAAGAGCACCGCGCAGGTCGCAGGCTAAAAGGATAAAGCATAATATTGCGTTGAGCTTCATGGTTCCCCTGTGTTTTTCGCTTGACAGGCCCCTTTATAATATGTATTGTAAATACATATTATAATCCCCTTATGGAGGTGCATTATGGATACGGTTCGGTTAAATATCACGCTTCCGGAAGACTTGGCTCACCAGTTGGATAGGTTAGTGGGACCCAGAAAAAAGAGTCGTTTCATTACTGAAGCCTTGAGACAACGGATTGAAAAAATGGAAAATGATCAAATACAGAAACGTCTGAAAGAAGGCTATAAAGCCAGGAAGGCAGAGAGTCTTGCCATAACAAAAGAGTTTGAGCCTACCGATCTGGAGGGATGGGATGAATATTAAAAGGGGGCAAATACGTCTTGCCGTCCTCGATCCGGTTGTGGGAAAAGAGATTTCAAATACCCGCCCGGTTGTCATTGTCTCCAACGACAAAAACAACGAATTCTCGGGAACGGTAACCATTTTGCCTATAACTTCCAAGAACATCCAGAGGATCTACCCTTTTGAGGTGCTCTTGCCTAAACAAGCCGGAAAACTGCCGAAAACTTCAAAGGTTAAATCTGACCAAATCCGCACCCTTGACAAGAGCAGGATCGTGAAATTAATCGGGACAATAGGAAAGAAAGAGATGGCCGAAATTGAAAGAGCCATAAAAATTCATCTGGCCCTACCTTAATTGACGTCTCGGAATTTCTGCAACTTATTGAAAATATAGGAGGTTTTCGAGGCCTGGGTTTTTGCCTCGCGCATGGAATAATGGAATGGTGGAATATTGGAATATTGGTTTTCAAAGGAAGTTACACATTTATTAACTTGCCTGTCAAGAGAGATTTTGCCAATAAACCATTGTCCCATTTTCCCAGAACCCATTATAGCGCACAGCTTCACTTCGTGCCCATCATTCCATTATTCCAACATAGCGCTAAAGCTTCACTGCGTGCCCAATTGTGAGCGAAGCGAACTAAGTTTTTTAATATACCATACAGGACCTGAAAAAGGGGACCTCTTTTTCACCTTAGACCCTTTTGGGGACATCTTGACTACGTTGACTTACGTCCGAGTAGCAATTAGGCGACATCCATTTTTCATAGAGAAAAATTGTCTATGACACCTCCCTTATCCCGCCAGCCTCCTTACTACCTGCTGTCATCAAGAGTGCCGCCAAAACCGTAAATAACATGGCATTTGCCATGATGTGGAGATTAAAATCTACCACACTGTGCCCCATAATGGCCACGATACCGGCAAGTGAGCCAAGGGATATTCCCAGTGTCAAGCGGCTGTCGGCGGCCATAATCTTTCGGATGCCGGACCAAAAAGTTGCAACCATCAGCCACAAAATCAGCCCTGCCGTTAAGATGCCGGTTTCTGAAATGCAATGGAGATAATCATTATGGGTGTGGAGATACATTGCATTCACGCCCGCAGGCCGGTGCGGTGTAAATGCGATGGCAAACGTGCCCGGCCCAGTCCCAAGAAACGGATGGTTACGAATGAGGTCGATAGTGCTTGCACAGACGGCCGTCCTGGCCTGTGAGTTGAGCAAATCGTGACCACGGGTTAACGTTTCCAATTTTTCTATGGCCGGTGTGCTCGCCAGGACGGTCATAACTACAACCGTTGTCATTCCAACGGCAGTAACCATCAGATCTCTGTATTTCCCCTTTCTTTTTAGAAGATAGACAATAAGCATAAAACTAAGGGCAAAAACTCCGGACATCCACCCGCCGCGAGACAAAGACAACGTCAGGGCGACACATAAGGAAAACAAGCAAAAAGCGCACAGGGCCTTCTTCCATCCTTTTCTTTCCGCCACAAGGAGGCCGATGGTTATGGGAATGACCATCTCCATGTATCCTGCCAGGTGATTCTTGCAGCCAAAGGTGGCCACCATCCCTTTATATGTTATGTCATAGTCCCACCACGGGGGGCAAATTCCACCCAGGTATTTGATCATACCGAACAGGGCCAGAAAACTTCCTACAATGGTGATAGTATAGGCCACGCGCCGCACCTGGTCTCGCTCCCTCATAGTATGAACAATGATGAAATAGAGAATAATATAATTGGCAAGTTTCATAATGGCATGAAGACTGGCATACCATTCAATGGAAGAAAAGGACGAGACAACGGCAAGGAGAAACAGGCCGATCAGGGGAAGATCGAGAGGTGTTCTCACCCATTGGAATTGCGCATCAAAGATGATGCGTAAGAGATAGGCTGTAAGCATGACCAGAGTGATAAAATGGGCGACTGATACCGCCCATACCTGGACTGTGCCGCGGGCAAGGGGTGTGAAAACCAGTAGTACAATAAGGCATATTTCGATGATACGGTATGTAATTCTTGGTATATTCATGGGTTGGAAACTTTGATAACGAAGATAGGGTTGGATTTCGTTATGTCAGAGCGGAAAGCAACTTGTCAATTCAAAGCGAAAAAAAGCTGAAAGCTCACAAGCTCAAAGCTGAAGGCTGAAACTATACACATAGGGCCCAAAACCATGATCTCATTTTGCACGTTTTGGTTCGGGAATTTCAACCACGTCACCGGAAAGGAGTGCGGCCGGCATTTCCGTGACCATACGCTCTGAATCCTCATAGCTGCCCAGGATTTTTGCTGCGGCCTCAACCGCCTCGGATAAGACCGGAGGGCGATCGACTGCTGAATGGGCATCGCTGGCAATCACATGAGCCAGCCGTTGTGTCAGGAGCATTTCAGCGCACTGTCCGACCATCTCTCCAAAATCGCCGGTAATACTCATCGCCGTAATCTGACTCAATGCGCCCATACGAACAAATTCATATAGAATATTTATGTCATGCTGTATTATGGGATTACGTTCAGGATGGCTGATAATGGGTGTGATGCCGTTTACAATCAGAGTGAAAATCTCATCTTTGACTCCCGTCGGAATTGCCTGCGAAGGGAACTCCAGTAGTATGTATTTTTTATTGTCATTGATTGTAGTCGCATCGCCATTTTCAATCCGTTCCAGCAGGCGGGGGCATAAATGCACATCGGCGCCCACACACAGCCGAAGCTCGATATGTTTATCCGACAGGGTCTTTTGAAGGTTTGCCACCCGCAAACTGATTTGCCCGGCAGGGTTTGTGTAGAGGCCATTTAAGGTATGCGGCGTTGCCACTATGGTATGGATGCCGTCTTCGACCGCCTTTCTTGCCATGGAAAGGCTCTCTTCTTGTGACTCTGGTCCGTCATCCGCACCCGGGAGAATATGACAGTGGAGGTCTATCAAGTTATGAAATCGCTTCGCGCTCTTATGTAACGTCCGCCTGTGACGGACTCAAAAAAAGAAATTCCGCAAACGTTCACGGGTTCAGAGGTTCAGGGTGAACCCTGAACCTCTGAACGGCTGCGAAATTCCTATACTATCAAGTTGTTCCTGGGCGAGCCCTATGCTCCTTCGCGGGACCCTGTCCCAGGTTTTCTCTTCCTCTAGGCCTTTCCTTTCCTTTTGCCGTTTTCACCATAATAGTAGTAATAATAGTAGCTGTCCCGGCCTATATTTACACCGTTTAAGACCGCGCCTAATATCCGGGCATTAAATGACTGAAGATGGCTCAATCCATTCTGTACAATTTGCGTGGGCGTCTCGCCTGCACGCACAACAAGTACGACGCCATCAACGGATTTTGCCAGAACCGCTGCATCCGTCACTGCCGTAATGGGAGGAGAATCAATAATGACTCGCCTATAATGTTTTTGGAGCACCTCCAGGAGCTTTGCCATCCGGGCAGATCCCAACAGTTCGGAAGGATTCGGCGGTATGGGGCCGCATGGTATGGCATCAAGCCTGGTGACCCTGGTATGTGCCACAGCATCTTTTATCGTGCAGCCACCTACAAGAATATTTGACATTCCCTTTTTTCGTGAGAGTTCAAATGCCTTGTGAATGTCGGGCCTGCGCATGTCGCAATCAAGCAAGATGACCCTGCTGCCTGACTGTGCCATGGTAATGGCCAAATTGGTTGCCGTGATGGACTTGCCTTCTTGGGGCCCGACGCTGCTGACAAGGATGACCCTGGGTTCGGTTTCGGCTGAAGAAAATAGAATGCCGGTCCTGATCCCCCGGTAGGCTTCACTTGCCACCGACTTTGGTGAATGGAGGGTGACCAGATTCGGCTTGATCTCGCCGCCGTAGTTTCCATTACTTTCCACGGCTATTGCCGGAACAAGCCCCAAATATGGGATATTAAGATGCCTCTTGATGTCTTCGGGACTCTTTATGGTGTTGTCCAGATACTCGAAAAAGAAGGCCAGACCGGTTCCCGCAAACAGACTGAAAATAACGGCAAGGAGAATATTGAGCCTTTTATTGGGCTTCACCGGCTCCTTTGGCGCCTCGGCCCTGTCAATGACCCGGATGTTTCCTGTCCTCATATCTTCGGTGAGGGTGGTCTCTTTGAAACGCCTGATCAGCAATTCATACATATGCCTGGCGCTTTCAGCTTCTCGCTTGAGCGCACCGTGTTGGATGGCCTTTTGATTGAGTTCGAGCGATTCCTCCTTCTGTGCGGCAAGGGCGGCTTTCAAGGATTCCTCCCTTGCCAGCGCCACCCGGTATTCATTCTTCAAAGAGTTGATAACCCGATTGACTTCCTGGGTTTTTCGTTTTTGAATAGTCTTGAGTTCAGAGTTGGCGGCCACCATGCGGGGGTGTTTTCGGCCGTATTTCTTGGACAGTTCGGACATGCGCTTGTACAGCTCAACTTCCATGGCCTTGATCTGGCGTATCAACTCGTTATTCAGCACCTCGGGTATGGAGTCGAGCATATCCGGCGTGGCTTCCATGGCCATAGCCTGTTTGTAGCGGGTTTCCGCCTCAACCCGTTTTGATCCCGCCTCAACCACCTTGGCGTTCAACTGTGCCAGCTTCTGGGCAGTGATCTTTTCCGTGTCGCTGGAAAATTCGGTAATGATATGGTGCAATTCTTTATACCGAAGCAAGGCTTGCTCGGAGTTTTCCACCCTTTTGCGCTCCTCTTCGATGCGGTTGTGGAGCCACTTGACCGCATTTTTGACGGCCGTGAGCCTGGTATCAAGGTTCTGATCAACATAGGCGTGGGCAATGGTGTCTGCGATCTTAGCGGCCAGGGCAGGATCTTTTGCCTGAAAGCTGACGTCCACAAGACGACTGCTGCGGATCGGTTTAACGCTTATCCTTCCGACAAAACGTGATACGAGGGCCGAGCTCGGCCCATGTTCCTCCAATGCTTCAGGAGTTCCCTTGTTTTCAGTCTTCAGCAGAGAAGCAATCGAATCCATCCAGAAAGAAACTGCATCCAGGAGGGAATGCTTCAGGGCGGACATGAAGCTATTCTTTGGTTTGGGGAAGAACTCCTCGCTCTCGTTCAAATGGAGGCGTTTTATGACTTCCCGTGCCACGGCACGGCTCTCCATGATCCTATATTGCGTCTGGTAATAGTCGCTGCCCGAGGTATCCACGGCCATGACTTCCTGGATGGAGACCACGTTCGGATTTTCCTTGTCGATGATCAGCCGTGTGGTGGCCTCATATATCGGGGTGGCTGTAAATGCGTGGATGGTGACGGTGATTACAACCACCGCAAAAACGACAGCGACGGTCCACTTGCGTTTGATGATTACGCGCAGGTAATCACGGAGATCTACTTGTTCTTTCCCGCCTTTTTCCATTAAAAAAAGCTCTCGGGAACCACAATCACATCATCGGCCCGGATGATAACATCCTGTATCTTTTTCCCGGCGCTCGTAATGGCATCCACCTTCACCTCTATGACCTTTTCAACGCCGTTCTCAACGCGGATGATGCGGGTCCGGTTTCTGGCCGCAATGGGCGTGAATCCTCCTGCCATGCTGATTGCCTCTACAA
>JABXJW010000146.1 GCA_013375395.1 Desulfobacterales bacterium | reverse complement strand
CATTGGGGATCCCTTTGAGGGCCGGGTCGTGGCTGAGGCTAAGGTGAGTCTTCACCATCATGGTGGTGTAGTCGTCATACTGCGAATCTGCTTCGAGCATCTTGGCCTTGGCCTCTGCTTCGGGGGTCCATGCCACACCGTCCGCCCCGTAAACCACTTTTGCGATTTTTTCAACCCGATCCCGCAGTTTCGTCTCCACGGGATAGAGGAAATTGAAGTCATTGTCTTCCTCGCAGGCATCCTTTACCGCATCGGCAAATTCCAAGGCGCCCTCGCCGGCGTCGGCCCAGTGGGACGACACGGCACACCGTGCACCGGCTGCCTCGGCGGCCTTTCTTACCATGGCGATTTCATCCTTGGTATCGGTGGCAAAACAGTTGACGCACACAACCGGGTTGATGCCGGCAGTTTTGATGATATTGATGTGATGCAACATGTTCGGGATGCCTTTTTCGAGCAGGTCGAGATTTTCCTTGGTATAGGTTTCGGGCAGCGCAAGCCCTGCGACCACCTTGGGGCCGCCTCCGTGCATCTTCAGGGCCCGAATCGTAGTGGTAAGGACCGACACGTGAGGCTTGAGGCCGCTGCATCGGCACTTGACGTTCCAGAATTTTTCAAAACCGATATCAGCGCCGAACCCGCTTTCCGTCACATGATAGTCGAACATCTTCAGGCCGATCCGGTCGGCGATAATCGATGACTGGCCTACTGCAATGTTGGCAAAAGGACCGGCATGTACCATACAGGGCTGGTATTCAACCGTGCTCATGAGCGTGGGGTTTATCGTATTGCGCATCCATGCCGTCATGGCGCCGCCCACTTCCAGGTCACCAGTAGTCACCGGCTTGCCGCTCTTGTCAAAGGCCACGGTGATATTGCTCAGTCTTTCACGCAGATCCGCCATGTCTTTGACTATGGCAAGAATGGCCATGAGTTCGGAACTTACCGCAATACCGAACTTGGACAGCATGGTGAATCCGTCAAAGCGCTCACCCATGCCTATGACGATATTGCGAAGGCTTTGTGCGCAAAAGTCGATGATCCAACCCATCTCCACCTTCGTAGGGTCGATGTTGAGCCTGCGCATGCCGGTGAGCCTTTGCAGTTGCTCGTCATTGTAGTTGCGTTCGTGCTGCATCCTGGCCGTCAGGGCGACCATGGCCAGATTGTGGGCATTCATGATGTCATTGATATCTCCGGTCAGGCCCATTGAGAATTCCGTCATGGGGATGAGCAGGGCATTGCCGCCGCCGGCTGCCGTTCCCTTTATGTTCATGGTCGGGCCGCCAGAGGGCTGGCGGAGACAGCCGCCTACGTTTAATCCTCGCTTGCCCATTCCTTCCATGAGACCGACAGAGGTCGTGCTTTTCCCTTCGCCAAGGGGGGTGGGAGTGATGGCGGTCACCTCGATATACTTGCCGTCCGGCTTGTCCTTAAGCCTGTCAATGATTTTCATGAAGTCGAGCTTGCAGAGCCTGCCGTACGGGATGATCTCATCTTTTTCCAGCCCGAGTCTTTCACGCCATCCATCCGGCGTCGGCATGTTTTTTTCGGCATCTTCGCTAATCTGCCAGTCTTTGTATTTAGTTGGATCAAGGACCATGACACTCCTCCTTCAAGGTTTGGGATTTTGAATAACTTATTGAAACAAAAAGCGGCATAAGACGCAAGGCACGAGGCAAAATGTTTTTCCCTCTCCGAGCTGTAGGCCTCCGGCTTGTAGACCCTACGGCTCGGAAAGCTCTACGAGCTGGAAGCCGTGTGCCTTGAGCCCTAGGCCTTACGCCAACTGTTTCTAACCCATCACTCCATTACTCCAATTAGTTCCTTAGGGCTCGCTCAAAAATAACTTCCCATTTTCGCATCTCAGCTTCAGCTTACCTTTGACCGATGCTCATTCGCAAAATCCGCGAAATAGCCAGCTATTCCTGTGGTTTTGCTCAATCGGATCGGCCAAATCTCACCCAAATCTGAGCGCCAATTCTGCGAAGTTATTTTTGAGCGAGCCCCTAGTTGTGAAATTCGTGTTTTTTCTGGCAAAAAATTTTTGTCATGTTCAACAAAAAGTGAGCTAAACTGCCTAGAGTGTCTAAAGTGAGCTAAAGTTAATGTGCACGCCTTCGGCGTGGTCAGTCTTAAGAACAGGTTGCGCTGAAAGCGCATTCCTTAACTTTAGGCACTTTCAACTTTAGTTCCCTTTAGGCACTTGTTCGAGTTAGATTTAATTTTATTTTCCAAGGCTTAAACCAATCCTTGTTTGGTTCCGGCTTGTCCGGGTTAGGGCGAAGCCCTGGGTTCTCTCTGCCGTCCAATGCCTTTCGAACGACCATGTTCAACTGTTCCGGGGAGAAAGGCTTGGTAAGGTAGTGAAACGCTCGGCCTTTGCGAACGATCTCTTTTTCCAAATCGATAGAGGTGTTTCCCGTAGCCAATATCCTGATAATCCCCGGATTGATCTCCTTCAATCGGTCCATAACCTCTAATCCGGAAGCGCCGGGCATATCGAGATCCACCAAGGCGATGTCAGGGGCTATCTGCGCAGCCTTTGCCAGACCACCCTCGCCGTTGATGGCCGTTTCTACCCGGTATCCCGCTTTGGTCAATACTTGACAACAGGAATCTCTGATGCACTCGTCGTCGTCAATAATCAGTACTATTTCGCCTTTGCCTGAAAAGGACATGGCTAGCTCTCGGATGGCACAAACACTTCAAACGCTTGCTGCGATTAAATATCTTAATACCAATTCTGTGCCACCCGTGGCCGAAAAAATACTCTTGGCAAAGAACGTTATAACATCAGGATATTATGGCCAATTTTTAAGCCAAAGAATTTATTGCAGTTTGTGCAGGCTATCTGATTGGCGGGGAATTTTGCCCCGGAGGCGATTCAAAACACCCCGGCACGGTCATAATGCTTCCGCAAGTATCAAATTTAGGGATTAAGGAATCTAGGGATTGAGGAATTGCCAAATTCCTCTCCGCCTGCGGCGGATCCGGGCTAAGGTCAGGGCAAAACTCCCGAGTCCTCCATTATCGGCCCTATATCATATAAAGGTTTCGTTTTCCAACAAAACTTAAAGCCGGCAGTCCACAGCCAAATCTCTGCTCTCCCTTTCCCTTGACAGGCGTTTTGTTTGTCAAGTACGATGTTTCTGGACGTAAAAATAAGAGGAAAGGACATGGAAAGATGCCGAGACTGACTGTCAAGCTGGCCGAAGAGACCTTGCGAAAAGAGGTGCACAAATTAGACAAGCGGGTTCAAGTCATAGCCGTCAACCAAACCAAGAAAAAGGACGCATACCGTGTGACGCTGCTCAAAGACGGAAGGAGCGGGACTGCGGCCATAACGAAAGATCTCATCAAGGAGTACGTTGCCGGAGAAGGCAAGGGCAATGAACTGAGAAGGGCATTGGGCAAGGCGGTCAGCCATTTGAGTATAAAGTATGGGAAATAACGGTGAAGCCGAAAGCACTGAAAACTGAAAGCTCAAAACTGAAAGCTGAAAGCTCAAAGCTGAAGGCTCAAAGGAGGAGATGGTTTATTGCTTTGAGCTTTGAGCCTTCAGCTTTCAGCTCTACTTTAGTTCACCCCGGCCCAGACCTGGATCAACAGCTTAATAGCTTAGAACAAGCTAAGCGCCGGGGCGGGCTTTAGGCACTTTCAACTGCTCCTCCATGACTCTCTTTTTTACCATCGTTGCATCTGTATTCCTGGTTGTTATAGCCATTCAGTACATCCTCATCCGTTCAATGCTTCCGAAAGGGCTTACAATTGCGGCAAGGCGCGCCATCTCCTCTTCCATCATCCTTGCCATAAACGCCGTCCCCTTCCTGTACATGGCCACAGACGGCATCCTGGATCAGTTTGCCTGGTGGCACAGGAAGCTTATTGTATTTCCTTATGCCATTTTCACGGTTGCATCGGCCTTTTCCGGTATGCTCCTTGTCTTCCTGTTTGTTGCAAGATCAACGTTGGCTAAGCTGTGGCCCCGGTTTGACGGGGACCGCCGAGGCTTTCTGGGAAACGCGGCAAGAACACTGGCCGGCAGTTCCGTAGGTGTGTTGGCCTATGGCGCTTATAACGAGAACGGACCTGCTGAAATATCCAGGGTAGTGCTGCCATACAGCGGACTTCATCGGGAACTTTGCGGCTTCAGGATTGTCCACATCACGGATATTCATGCGGGGCCGTTTATATCATTTGAAACCATTGCCGAGGCGGTGGCCAGGGCGAATGCCCTGAAGCCCGATCTGATTGTGCTTACGGGCGATTACGTAAACCACAACCCCGCCTATACTGATGGTTGCCTCCGGCTCCTCGACGATCTCAAAGCGCCGGCCGGGGTCTTTGGAGTCTATGGGAATCACGACTACTATGCGGGAATAGACAATATCAGAGAAGCGTTTTCAAAGGCGCGGATATCGATGCTGGGCGACAGCCGTACTGCGGCAAATGGCCTGGAAGGGCTCTTGAATATCATAGGGGTGGATGATCCGGTCATGAACTGGGCAACTGATGCACATTTCACAGACTTAGGCGCTATTTTCGGGCTTGCGGATACTAATCGATTCAATCTTCTTCTTTCTCACAGGCCCGGGATATTCAGCGTATGTAAGGATTGGAAGGTTCAATTAACCCTCGCAGGTCATACCCATGGAGGACAGATCATTGTTCCGTGGGTGGGGGAGCGAGGGCTTTCCCTGGCAAGACTCTTTCTTACCTACACCCACGGTCTTTATGAATCGGATAAAGACCCCGAGGTGCGTATGTACGTGAGCCGTGGCATCGGCGCCATTGTCGCCCCGGTGAGGCTCTTTTGCAAACCCGAGATCGTCGAGATCACCCTGACAGGGGGCTAGGGTAAGGGCAAAGCGTCCAATTTGCCGGCAAGTGAAAAAAGATGCAAGGATGTATAACTTATTGCTCGTTTTGCTCATTCAAGCTTGCCATATGAAGTTTTGATATCGCAGGATTCCCGGAAGTTACTAATGGGGAGCATATAGATCAATGGCACGCTTATTGCTTGCCAGTCATTTTAGGTTTTTCGCGAATGTGCCGATATAGAGAGAAAAGGGCGCCGATTGACTAAGAAAGGACCTTATCATGAGATACGGAAGTCACTGCAAGGCATCGGACACATCAGGGCCGACCGAGGATTATGTGTGGGCAACAAGCGAAGAGGCCAGACTCCGGGCCTTGTCGTTGTATCTCATTCGGTCGATTGTGGAAAGACATGGAGGAACCGTAGACATAGATTTAGCAACTGACACGATCAACATAAACGTGCCAGAGGAGGAACAGGTTGCCTGCGCTCAAGAGATAGAAGAACAGGTGGGCGCAATGTGCCGCTAAGTCACCTTTCAGCCGTCAGATCGAGAGCCATGGGCAACTATGTTTTCGGTTGTTTTTTGCCGTGGATGATATCTAGTGCCTTATCATACTCATTTGGGTAAAGCGCTGGTGGTATCAGCGCAAGCCCCACTTCTTTAGCAATCATATATCTTGAACACGCTTCTTTGTTCCCATTGCAATATTTTCTTTTGAATTCTTCGGCCAAGGCGGGACTTTTGACCTCAACAACGAAAAAGGAGCAACTACTTAATAATTCACAGCTATTGTCCATCAGATCATCTCCCATCGTAGTTAGTGCCCATCCAGAAATATCCTAAATTCCCTCCACCCACGCCCACTCCCTCCAGGGAATCTGGAACACCAGACCTCTTACACCTTTTTCCCTCCCAGCAGGAATCATGCCATAATGTTAGACGCAGGCTAGCTCAATACTTCCAAGCAATTACAGCCTGTTTGCTAAAATATCCGGGCGTGGCAAAGCAGGCAAATTCCATTGGTAGTCCCCAAGCTGTCAGACTATTGACCATTAGTAACCCAACCATGAGAGTACCCAAGCAACAACTTGGCTCGGCGCATCGGGAGGGAAAAAATGAGATGGGTGAGAAGTTGGAGCCCATGAACCCGCATCGTGATTTATCTCAGAGGCATCTTTTGCATATGTGGGGTCGGCGATTCCACTCAAGACTCAACTGGGCTGGTTTTTCCCAAAGCTTTCAGATGGTAACAGAGCGCATATGCCTTGACCAAGAGAAAGCCCCCGGGAGCTGCCTGGCAGAGGAACATGGCGCCTGGGGACACCATATCGCTGATTCTGTCAAATCGCAGCTCCCAGGGATCGGGAAGGAGGTTATGTCAATATAGGCATAATAAATAAGAAAGTCAAACGAAAAAACCTCTCTCGTGTGCCTCTGCCCCACACGCCGGATGCTTTCTTTTTTTCCGTCTCTGTGGTACGTGTCAGGCGATATTCGCCTGAGCTGACCTCAAAAAGAGATGCCACGTGATGGCTCTCCTTACGCCAGGTGCACGGTTGTTTGGGCAACAGCCTGTTGGAAATTCGGGATTTAGGATTCATTTGAACTTTGGGCTTGTTCATTTGTTATTGGTTCACCCTCTTTGAGGTTGATTTGCTGGATGGTTGATAAGGAAACACATCCACCGGAGTGCTTCGGTCAACTTGACACGGTTTTTCCCATGGGCGAGGAAGGCGTCCGCACGAGCCCGCCGGAGTGCATGAAGTGTCGTTTTGCCAAGTCGTGTTTGCAGGCGGCCATGCGCAGCCCCGAGGGCCTCAAGCTACAGGAAGAAAGGGTTGACAACGCCTACGAATACGGACTGATCGGAAAGCTTGATCGCTGGTCCAGAAAAAAGCTCATCCGCCAGGAGATAAGGGCTCTGAAATCGAAGAAAAAACCAAAATAGAAAGGCATAATGGTCATACAAGCATCGTGACGTAGTCTGGGGTCTTCGCCTGCTCTGCCAGGAGTTCGGTATTCCCTTCGAACACGGCTGTCTGGACCACCTCAGCGCCTTTTTGTCTTTGCATGCTGGGCTGCACGCCTTGCTGAAGAACATAAGTCGTGCGTGCGGATCATCCGTGTGAGATTTTATTTTTGCAAAAAAACAAATTGTTATGGCTTCAACTCGGATCTTAAGCGCAATTTTTAGAAAATGGGAGAAAAAAGAAAAAAAAGAGAGATTCTCGCAAATCCAAAGGGTTTTGAATATAGAGAATAAGGGCTGCAAGGCATCTAAAATACTCAGACAAAATAGCCCTGTCAGAAAGGGTGAATTGTAGAGGTTTTTATGGCTACACCTTGTTAAAAGATAATGATAGACAATAGTTATAAAGTGTTGAAAACTATTTCACGAATGAAGCGAAATTCAGCGATTTTCGGTTTGACAACAGATTACCGATAGTCTACAAGCCGCATAACCTTTCTGGGCTTGATCCCACACATCTCAGATATTTCATCAAAAACCAACGATTTCGGATTCTTTTGCAACTGGCGTATGTGCAATGCATGATGCCTGATCTGAAGAGGCCAAACAGACTCTTCAGCGCCCGTAAGGCTTCTGACATTCGGGCGCCACGACAATTACGAAACCTTTTTATACGACAGGCAATGATTCTTTTAAGAGTCGTGATCCTTTGAGGTAACGCTATGCCACCTATTTGGAATCAAGCGAAAACCGGCATCCACAAGAAGATCCCACACCACAGTTTCATGGTCTGGATTGAACCGCTCAAGTGGGTTGAGCGTCGGGACGATGAAATCGTGCTGGGTTGTCCAAGTAGTTTCCTCAGAAACTGGGTCGCGCGTCACTATCTCGGCTTGATTGAATCCGAGTTGGAGACGGTTTGTGAAAGGCCCTGTCGAATCGTCCTGGAGGTCTCTGATCAGGATAATGTGAACGGGCATTACACTGAAGAAGAGGAGCAACTTCTTCTTCCCCATGTCCCAAAGCGGCAACAAGTGCCGTCTTTGTTCCACCAGGGGTTCACATTCGATCAATTCGTTGTGGGCACATGCAATGATTTTGCCTATAACGCAGCCCGGTCTTTGGCCCGCGCGAAAAATGCCTCCCACAATCCAGTCTTTCTCCTGTCAAAAACAGGTCTGGGCAAGAGCCATCTTTCCCAGGCCGTGGGGAACCAGATACTGGGAGATGATCCAAGCCTTCGAGTTTGTTATATTACTGCAGAGGATTTTACCAATGCCATGATTCAGGCACTCCGCCACAACAGTATCGAACAGTTCAAGGAGAGATATCGGAGGCAATGTGATGTACTCCTTTTGGAGGATGTACAGTTCCTGAGTGGCAAGCAAAAGACGCAGGATGAGCTGGTCTATACGTTGGATGCCCTGCTTGACGCCAAGAAAAAGCTTATTTTTACGAGTACCTACCTGCCTACTGACATCCCCAAGATGAACGAAAAGCTCAGATCCAGGCTGTCTGCGGGCATTATTTCAGGTATTGAATCGCCTGACTATGACACCCGTGTGCGCATCTTGAAAAAGAAGGCTTCTTCTAAGTCGGTTGATATTCAGGAAGATGTGATCCATTACTTGGCGAGCGAACTCAGCCAGAATGTGAGGCAGCTGGAAAGCGGCCTGATCGGCATTGTGGCCAAGGCCTCTCTGCTGGATCTGCCCGTAGATGCAAAACTGGCGGAAAGCGTTGTCAAAAATATTGTGCAGCGTTTCCGGCAAATCACCATAGAGAGCATTCAGAAACTTGTGTGTAAATATTTTAAGCTCACCTCAGAGGATATCCTTTCACGCTCCCGCAAGCGGGCCATTGCCCAGCCCAGACAGATTGCCATGTATTTGGCCCGGCGTTACACCGGCGAGTCTCTCCAAACCATCGGCCGAAGCTTCAATCGCTACCACGCCACCACGCTTCATGCCGTCGGAGTCGTGGAAAGGCTCATTCGAGAAAATGGGCCTGCCCAGAAACAGGTGGAGTTTCTCTCCAGGAGGCTTGAATCAGGCAGTCTTTGATCTCGATCATCCTGACCCGGACAAGCCGGAACCAAACAAGGATTGGTTTAAGCCTTGGAAAATAGAATCAAATCTAACTCGAACAAGTGCCTAAAGTGAACTAAAGTTGAAAGTGCCTAAAGTTAAGGAATGCGCTTTCAGC
>JABXJW010000542.1 GCA_013375395.1 Desulfobacterales bacterium | reverse complement strand
ATCCCGGCTTACAGGGTGGTGGTGAAATACGGCAGAGACCCCGACAGCGGCGATTGGCTGCTGGAGAAGGCGGAAGAACTCACTGTTAAATATAAATATGGACAGGCGGAAACGAAGACCTTCGAGACATTGCTGGTCAACAAATCCGATGCCCGCGAGTTAGCCTATGAGCTTCTGGATGCCTATAAAAATCCAATAAAAGAGATTGAGGTTTTGGTCAAACTCCAGGCGAGCAAGCTGAAGGTGGGAGATAAAATAAAGATAACCCGAAGCAGAGCTCCCGGCAGCGATGGGAGCTGGTCGGCAGAGACCTTTCAGATAAAGACCATAACCAAAGAGGGGGGATACAGGACAAGGCTGCTTTTGGAGCCCAACAAGTATCTGTCCGCCAGCACCGTCTCCACCGACGAAAAGATGGAACATGACGATAAAGAAGCTATTACGAAGGCTACGAGTTTAATTACTTCAGATTTCCAGATAAAAGCCGACAAAAAAGTTGAAGGCAAAACTCCCACCATAGGAACAACAACCGATAAAACGGAAGGAGCAATCGAAGATACTACTCATTTAATAAAGACTGATAAAGTTATCGCCACTTCCATAAAATTGGATGAAGCATTGAGAAAAGATAGCATTACCTTAATAACTGTCCCAAGCGATGGAATACGGGCAGTTCCTCACAATCAGACTACCAATGTGAATTATGTTATAGGAATGTATTCTACGGGCGATTCTGTTTTGTATGAAATTAAGGGATTCAATTGGCTGAGTCCTTTTAATACGAGTTGGTATATAGTTACTTTTTCTACGGGTGATATGCCTAACTTGGTGCTTAATGGCGATATGGAAACTGGAAGCCCGCCATCTAATTGGACAGCGGTAAATGGAGCTATCTTGGCTGCTGTGGGAAGTCCCGTTCATGGAGGCAGTCAGGCTCTAAAAGTTACTATTGCTGCTGGTCAAACTTGGGGGGCTGCTGAACAAGAAATAACGGTCGAGCCTGGTCCTGATATATATACTCCAGCGGGGGTTTATGATGCTCGTGGTTGGCTGCGAAATGGTGATGCCGATAATTGCCAGCTTCCGCTTTGG
>JABXJW010000145.1 GCA_013375395.1 Desulfobacterales bacterium | reverse complement strand
GTTCTTTCTCAATGCTCACTAAGACCCTCAGACAGTTACCCTGTTCAAAATCTGATCGTCATTGGAGCTCCTTCGAACACGTTTGTTTCATAAGGCTAAAATGATACAAAAATTCTTATCAGAACAGGGATTTGGCGTCAAGGGAAAGCATCTTTGCGGTTTACGTCACACAGCTATTGTGATATCCTCTTGATTGACGATCGATGGTGCAGAATTTGGACTTTTTACGAAGCCGTCAATCTTAGGCACTTTAGTTCACTCCAAGCGCTCCATCACTGACAAGTGACCAATGACCAATGACCAACGAAGGAGGGAGCCATGTCATTCAAAGAGAACCTGAAAAAAAAGATGTTGATAGACAAGCTTTCAAGAACAGTGTCGCTTACCATCGGATCGCCCGGAAGGCCCCGCAAGGTGGATAAAGAAACAATGCGGAGCCTTCTTTCCTTGAGTCCATTCGTCCCGGAAAAACGAAGAGACCTTGAACTCTATTTCCGAGAGCTTGAGCCCGGCGCAGGAGAGGTTCTTGTGCTGGATAACGTGCTTCCCCTTTATGGCAAGACCAGCCTTGATGATGTGGCGCTGCGCAAGAGCCCTGAATTAAAGGAGATGATCAGCATTAGAAACATTATCAAAATCTTGAATGACTCCGATATCCTTATGTGCAAAGGCCGGGATGCCCTGCTCTACGTGTGCGAGCGCGCTTTGGACTTGCTGGATTTTCGCTTTGAGGAAAGGGACATAGAAGAGATGGCCAATGACGGAATCGAGGCCCTTGAAAGGACGGATTCCGATGCTGTCATGGAAACCCTGGATCTCTTTGAGGAAGTGCTGGCTTACGAGCCAATGCCGGCGGAAGTGCTTGTGAATGACTATGTGATGTACGGCGCTCGCCATGAGGAAGAAGATGGAAGTGAAACCTTTGGGCCGATCATTATATACAACGACAGGACAAACATCCTCCGGCTGATTAAAAGACCAGTGGCCGTGGGCTCTCCTGTTGAACTGGATGTAATCCCCGGGGTTGCGCTGGGCGAGGTGGAACCGGATGCAGAAGGCTACGCGGTCTTCCGCTTTTTGAAAGAACAGGCTTTGAAAAAGAAGCAGCCGACCGTGCACTAGGATGAATGAATACAACCGTGAGCAATCAGAAGCCATTCAAATGGTGCACAACCACATCAAGGGGCTTTTGCTTCGCGAACGGACAAGGCTGAAGGCAAGGATTGCAAGGTACCTCCGATTCAGAAAAGCCGCAGACGAGTTCTTGGGGCGCTATTTTTCAGAAGTCTGCACTTATACCTGCTACCAAAGCCAAATGAGTGCTTGCTGCACTCGCGAGGGGATTACAACATTTTTTGCCGATGTAGTAATCAATGTCCTGATGTCGTCGGATAAAGAGATTGACGGACTGCTTCAGGTTCTCAGCCTTCCGAATCCCGGCACAAAGTGTGTCTATCTTGGAAAAAAGGGTTGCCTCTGGAGTATAAAGCCTGTTGTATGCGAGATGTTTCTCTGCGAACATGCCAGAAAAACAGTGTTTGGCAACGATCACTCGGTGTTTGAAGAGTGGGAAAAACTGAAACTCAGAGAAAAAAGATACACCTGGCCCGACCGGCCGGTCCTTTTCGATGAGCTGGAAGCGTATTTTATCAAAATGGGATATTCTTCCAGCCTCATGTACTTTCACAACAGCCCGGGGCTGCTGAGGGTGAAGGCCCTTGCCGGCAAAAAGAGCAAATAAGAGTAGCTGTTTGGTTGCAACTCCGGAATCAAACGACCCTCTTGAAGTCCTTTTCGATTTTGCGCAGGCTTTGGTGAACCAGGATGGGCCGACCGTGGGGGCAATATGTGGCATTATCTAGGGCGTCCAACTGTTTCAGTAGAGCTTTCATCTCTTCATCAGCCAGCCTCTCATTGGCTCTTATCGCCCCGTGGCACGCCATAATGATCAGGGACTCATCGACCGCGCAATGGAGACCGGAGGCAAGGCCGATTTCGTCCACCTTTTCCACTATCTCCATGACGAGTGGCTTGATAGGTTTGCCCGTCAAAATGTCCGGGACAGACCTTACAAGGTAAGTCTTTCCTCCGAAATGTTCTATTTCGAGGCCGATATCGCTTAAGTCTTTCAATAGGGTGTCCAAGATGCTCGCTTCCCGGTGAGTCATCTCCAGCTTTTCGTGGATCAGCAAGCCTTGTGTGGGGATGTCCGAACGGCCGTATGCGTCCTTGAGGGATTCGAAAACCACCCGTTCATGGGCGGCGTGCTGGTCGATGAGGACCAGGCCGTCTTCAGATTCGCACATGATGTAGGTGTTGTGGAGTTGGCCGATCACCCTGAGCGAGGCAAAAGTTGTCTCCGGCCACAGGCGGGGCGTGTGGTCAGGGAGTTGTAAGTATGCCTCTTGGAGAGGTTTTGCAGCAGGTTCGCTAATTTCGGCATAGGATGAATGAATCGTGTAACTGCGAGGCGAGTGGACAAGTCTTGCGGCAGGGGCCCGGCCCCATCCGGGGCGGTCCAAGGTCCTAAGGGTTTCCGCTATGCCGTTTGCAACAGTATCATGGACCTGTCTGGGAGATGCAAACCGAACCGAGCTTTTTGTGGGATGAACGTTCGCATCCACCTTATCGTATGGGACTGTCACAAACAGCACCACCACAGGGTGCTTGCCTTTCATCAGCCGGCTTGCGTAGCCTTCCATAACAGCGTGGTCCAGGACCTTGTCCCGGACGAACCGGCCGTTGACATAGACGTGTAGACCACGAGAAGTTGTCTTCGTTATATCCGGAGAGGCTACAAATCCGCTGATACGGACATCGCTGCCATTGTAGTCCACTTCATACAGGTCGTCCTGCAAGCCCCCTTTGAGTACATCAGATATCCGGTGGAGGGGCTCCTGAGTTGGGGCCCAGTTCGCCAGGACTCTTTTGTTGTGCAATAACTTGAAGTGGATGTCCGGCAGGGCGAGTGCCATGCGGGTAACCGTGTCGCTGACATGGCCAAACTCAGTCTGATCGGTTTTCAGATACTTTCGTCTGGCAGGCGTATTGAAAAACAGACGATTTATCGAAATCATCGTCCCCTTGGGGGCTCCGATCTTGGCAACTTCCTTGATTTTTCCGCCTTCAACAACGATTCTGGCGCCTACATCAGAGGACTCCGTTCTGGTAACCAACTCCATGTCCGAAACAGCGGCGATACTGGGCAGAGCCTCCCCTCTAAATCCCAGTGTAGCAATTGAAAAAAGGTCTTTCTCATCATAGATCTTGCTGGTTGCATAGCGCTCTATCGAAAGGAGGGCATCATCGCGATCCATGCCGATGCCGTTGTCAGAGACCCGAATAAGGGAGCGGCCACCCTTTTTGATTTCCACCAGCACTTTGGTGCTTTCGGCGTCAATAGCATTTTCTATGAGCTCCTTGACAACCGAGGCAGGACGCTCCACGATCTCGCCTGCGGCGATCTTGTTGGACAATAGTTCGGGAAGGATTCTTATGCGTGACATCTTTTAGTAATACAGTGTCTAAAGTGAACTAAAGTGAGCTAAAGTGCCTAGAGTCAGAACTAATGGAGCATGGAGCCCACGCCATAATTCTACGTCTCGGAAATTCTACAACCTATTGAAATTATAAGGGCTTCTTAAGCTTGGGTTTTCCTCGCACATGCAATGATGGGCACGGAGTGAAGCTTTGCGCTATGGTGGAATATTGGGCACGCAGTGAAGCTTTGCGCTATGTTGATTTTAAAAGGAAATTTCTCAGTTAATAACATCCCTGTCAAGCGGAGTTTTAACAATAAACCACTGTCCCATTTTCCCAGAACCCATTATAGCGCACAGGTTGCGCCTGACGGCTTGACACGAAGTGAAGCTTGCGCCAAAACATCACACTTCGTGCCCATTATTCCAGCATTCCATTATTCCAATTGTGAGCGAAGCGAACTAAGTTTGTCAACCATTGTTTTTTTCGGCAAAAAAGCGGATAAGGAAGTCGGCATCCTTGGGTGACAGGTCAAACTTGATGCACGCCTTCTCAATCAGATCCTTCAGCGTTGCCCCCGGGTTATCGAGGCGCTCATCTGATATCCACCTTGTTGCCTTTCTCAGGTCTTCGCCTTCCGGTTGAACGGTCATGTTGTTTTACCTCACAGTCTCGGTCTTCTGGTATGATAATCGGTTGCCTGTTCAAAATTATAGGCTACCCTGATTAGCTTCTCTTCGTCAAAATGTTTCCCCAGTATTTGCAGCCCGATGGGCAGCCCTTGCTTGCTGAACCCGCACGGGACAGAGAGCCCTGGTATTCCGGCCAGATTGGCGGGCAGGGTGAAGATGTCCGACAGATACATGGCAAGAGGATCATCAAGTTTTTCACCGAGCTTGAAGGCCGGCGTTGGTGTTACAGGGGAAAGGAGCACATCACATGTTTCAAAGGTCCGTTTGAAGTCCTCTATAATAAGGGTGCGCACCTGGGACGCCTTTCCGTAGTAAGCCTCATAGTATCCTGCCGACAGGGCGTAGGTGCCGATAATAATCCTGCGCTGCACTTCGGGTCCGAATCCATTTGACCGCGTGTTTTGATACATCTGAGTCAAATCATCGGCAGTGTTGTCTCGAAAGCCGTATTTGACGCCGTCATAGCGAGCAAGGTTTGAACTTGCCTCAGCAGGTGCAATCAGATAGTAGGTCGCAAGTGCGTATTGCGTATGAGGGAGCGAAACTTCCTTGCACC
This sequence comes from Desulfobacterales bacterium, assembly GCA_013375395.1. Taxonomy (GTDB): domain Bacteria; phylum Desulfobacterota; class Desulfobacteria; order Desulfobacterales. The sequence goes on along the minus strand of JABXJW010000145.1, from coordinate 4,346 downwards.
TTGCTCCAAGTCCCTCGATGACCTTGATAGCAGCGGTTACGGCTTCCGTCACATCCTCATCCATGCCTTCAGCACGATACTCCTTGGGTATGCCGACCACAAGCCCTTGCAGCCCCGGTCGCAACGCTTCCGTATAGTCGGGAACGGACCGGGACACTGATGTGGAGTCCATGGGATCGTGCCCGCAGATTTCGTTCATCAGGAGGGCGCAATCCGTCACATCCTTTGTGATCGGACCTATCTGGTCAAGGGAGGAGGCAAAAGCTACGAGGCCGAAGCGAGACACACGGCCGTAAGTCGGTTTGAGGCCAACCGCGCCACAATGGGAACAGGGCTGTCGTATGGAGCCCCCTGTATCCGTTCCAATGGCCCCAATGCATTCATCAGCAGCCACGGCGGCCGCCGAGCCTCCGCTGGAGCCCCCTGGTATCCGTGTCAGATCCCAGGGGTTGTGGGTCGGCATAAAGGCGGAGTGTTCGGTCGAAGAACCCATGGCGAATTCATCGAGATTGGTTTTTCCTGCGATGACAGCATGAGCGTCAGCGAGTTTCTTTGCTACCGTGCTGCTGTAAGGTGGAATGAAATCCTCCAATATTTTTGATCCACATGTGGTCCTGATACCCTCTGTGCATAGAATATCCTTGATTGCCAACGGGATGCCGGTTAGTGGCCTCATCTCGCCACGCCTGATCAACTCGTCCGCAGCCCCGGCATCAGCCATGGCACGATCCTTTGCCGGCGTGAGGTAAGCGCAAACCTTGTCATCAACCTGGCCGATTCGATCAAAAACCGCAGAGGCCAACTCCACAGAGGAAATCTCCCTTTTCTTCAACAGCTCATGGGCTTCGTGTATGGTTAGACTATACAGGTCCATTACCCTATCACCTTCGGGACAATAAAGCTTCCATCCTCTGACTGAGGCGCATTGCTTAACGCACGTTTCACAGGCATGGAAGATTTTACTTCATCTTCCCGAAATGCGTTGATGATGGAAATGGCGTGAGAGGTAGCAGCGACCTCCTTGATGTCCAGGCTATTCAGTGTGTCCATATATTCCAGGATGTCGCCCAGTTGCCCGGTATAGAGTTCGACCGCAGCATCATCCAGGCGCAGCCGAGCAAGTTTTGCCACATGGGCGACCTGTTCCTTGGTGATCTTCATGACGGCAAATACCCCATCTATAAAGTGAGCTAAAGTGCCTAGAGTGCCTAAAGTGAGCTAGAGTTAATGTGCACGCCTTCGGCGTGGTCGGCTGTGAAAACAGACTGCGCTGAAGGCGCATTCCTTAACTTTAGGCACTTTAGCTCATATTAGCTCACTTTAGGCACTATCTTTTTATTCACGTATGATTAGCGGTTCAAGCTTCTCGCCCCCGAGCTTTTCAGCCGCACGGGCGGCCTCGCGGCGGTCCTTGAAATGGCCTACACGCACCCTGTGATAAGTGCCTTTTCCCGGTATATGGGCCGTCACTTTGTAAGCCACGTAATCTTTGCCCTTAAGATAGGAGACCATCTTTTCTGCCCGCACCGGGTCCTTTACGGAGAGGACCTGAACGGTGAAAGTGCCACGGGTCGATCTTTTCTTTGCCAAAGAAGGCCTTAAGGCTTTCTTCTCTTTCTGGTTTACCTTGCTCTTTGGCAGTGTTTTTGGCCCCGGCTTGCGGGTCGTCTCTTTTTCTGACTTCGGCTTTAAAGGTTGCTGCTTGGCCTTTGATACGGACTTCAGCCGCGCCTGTTCCTTTTTGTCGGTGAGCAGATCGTAAAAATCAAGATTCCTCTTGCCGGAAAGGGTGTCCGCATCCTTCTTATAGCCCGCCTCTTCTCGCCTCAAGGCTTCTTGCTTGAGGGCCACGAGTTCCCCTTTGAGTTTCTCTACATCAAAGCGGACCGGTGAAAGACCGCGGCCCACTATAACTCCCAGAGTAAACATCCAGAGCATAGCAAGGAAAGCGACCCCCAACCATACAAACAGTTCTTTGCGGGTGAGTTGTACGGCAGGTCGGCTCCCTTTGGATGAAGCTTTCTTCTTGGACTTTGAGGCTTTTTGGTTCATGGCAATGCCTGTTTTGCTACATGGTTTCGGGTGCCGACACTCCCATCAGGGTGAGCCCGGTGCTTATAATGATCCGAATAGCAGACACCAGAAAGAGCCGTGCCGCCGAAAGCCCGGCATCGTCGCTTACCACCATGTGCTTGTTACGGTCGTGATAGTAAGCATGAAAGGCGGCTGCCAGTTCTTTCAAGTAGAACGGAATACGGTGAGGCTCCATCAAGAGGGCGCTTTGAGCCACGACCTCCGGATATCGTGCCATAAGCTTGATAAGCTGAATTTCCTCGGGCAGCTTAATGAGATCGGTGAAATCGTCATGCCAACACATATGCTTGTAACCCCGTTCTTCGGCTTTCTTGATAATGTTGGAGATTCTTGCATGTACGTACTGGACATAGTATACGGGATTTTCATTAGATTCCTTTTTGGCAAGCTCTAAGTCGAAATCGAGCGGACTGTCATAGTGCCGCAACAGGAACAAGAAGCGTGCTGCATCGCGTCCTACTTCGTCAACAACCTGCCTTAGGGTAACGAATTCTCCGGCCCGTGTGGACATGGCGACCGGGCTGCCGCCTCGAAGGAGGTTGACCAATTGGACAAGGATGATCCGGCACTGCTTTTCGTCATAGCCCATGGCCTGAATCGAGGCGGAAACCCTTGGAATATAACCGTGGTGGTCTGCCCCCCAGATATCAATGATGCGGTCGAACTTTCGCTCAAACTTGTCTTTATGATAGGCAATGTCTGAGGCAAAGTACGTTGTTTGCCCATTGGCCCGAACGACAACCCGGTCCTTTTCATCGCCAAAGTCTTGTGTCCGAAACCACAGCGCCCCCTCATGTTCATAAATAATGTCCCGGCTCTTGAGATCTTGGATCACGGACCGGACAGCCTCTGAGTCGTACAGGGCCTGTTCGCTGAACCACCGGTCAAAGGATACGCCAAATGCCTCCAGGTCTTTCCTGATCCCTGAAAGGATCTCCTCTGCTGCAAATCTTGCGCAGATTCCTACGGCCTCCTCTTCGTCCATGTCCGGCAAGTGTGCACCTTCACGATCTACCAGGAGCCGGGCCAGGTCCTCGATATAGTCTCCCTGGTAAAAATCTGCGGGAAACTCTATGGCATCTCCGAGAATCTGCCGGCAGCGAAGAAAAACCGATCGACCCAGGGTATGTATCTGGCGTCCGGAGTCGTTCACGTAATACTCCTTTTCGACCTGATAACCCGCTGCCTCCAATATTGCGGCCAGGGTGTCGCCCACTGCGGCACAACGTCCGTGGCCCACGTGGAGAGGGCCGGTAGGATTGGCGCTTACAAATTCAATCTGGACGCGCTTTCCAAGCCCGATTTGGCAGGCGCCGTAGGCCTCGTACTCATCATGAATGGTCTTGAGAACCTCGTACCATTTTTCTTGTGTGATGAAGAAGTTGATGAACCCTGGGCCGGCCACCTCCGTCTTTGAAAGGAGATGGCCGGAGTCGTCAATATGATCAATAATGATCCTTGCAACTTCGCGCGGGGCCCTTTTCTGAGTTGCAGCCATTGTCATGGCGACATTTGTGCTGTAGTCGCCGTGCGCTGCAATCCTGGGTGTCTCAAGTGCGATGGACAGTGGAATCTCTGTGGGCCGAAGATGCCCGGCAGCAACACCGGACTTTAAGGCGTGCTGCACAAGGAGGCCGAGCTTTTCTTTCATGGGCTGCCTATTAACGAGTTTTAAGGTCCAAGTCAAGGATCAAAGAGGGATTCAAATCAGCCTGCCGCACATGTTACGGGCGCCCGGCATAAGGAGAGCCGTGACAAACATCAAAAGAGGGCTGGGATTCAAATCGTCGTGATTCGAGAACAGCCTGTTTAAGGATTGACACCATTAATCATAAAATTTATTATTCGCTTGATCCAGAAGAATCGTACTTGCTTAATATTTTGGGGTAGTCAATTTTGTAACAATTATATACTCAAAGGTTTTCATACAGATATGGGAGGAGGATGTCATGACTGAGATCATTCATGTGGCTGCAAGAGAGATCCTGGATTCGCGTGGCAATCCCACAGTGGAAGTGGATATCATGGTCGCCTGCGGTGCGGTGGGGCGTGCGGCCGTGCCTTCGGGAGCCTCTACGGGCAAACGGGAGGCGCTTGAACTGCGAGACAGACGCCTGAAGCGTTACGGCGGAAAGGGCGTGTCAAAGGCCGTGTCGAACGTCATCGATACTATCGCGCCTGTGGTCGTTGGGATGGATGCTGCCGATCAGGCAGCACTTGATTACCGTCTCATAGAGCTTGACGGCACCCCC
>JABXJW010000541.1 GCA_013375395.1 Desulfobacterales bacterium | reverse complement strand
AGCAGTCATAATCATTTCGTTGCCGGCTGTAAGGATCCCCGGCGTATATTGGTTACTGCAATTACAAAAGCACCCAATGCCAGCGACAAGTATATTGCCACGAGAACTAAAAGTGCAAGCCCTGAAAACAAAAACGATCCAAACCAATCCCATCCACGTCTGGCTTGTTGAAACGACCTTTCAATGCCGCTCCAACCGCCAGTGACACCCAGGATCATTATTGCAGCAAAGAGCGGGCTGACCAGATAACTGGGCAAAGGTGAAGGGCAACAGATCGGCGCCGTAAAGCTGAAAAACAAGATAAGGTTTATGGTTGCTGATATCGAGCTGCGTTTGAAACAGGAACTAAAAAAAACGCCGACAGTGGAAACCAACATCATGCTGCTCACTATTAACAATGCTAAAGGCAACACAGCGGCCGGCGGGACAACGCCTACCAGGCTAAACACTATAATGTGGACTACAAGCAGAAACCAGAAGGCCCAGCCTCCGAGGCACGAGCCGACGATTTTATCGAAGACAATTTTTTTTTCGGTCAGCGGGGTGGTGAGCAGAATGGGCCAGGTTTGGGCTTCTTTCTCAGAAGTTATACTGGTTGCTGCAGAGGTAGCCGTCCGAAGCAAACCGAAGAAAAAGTAAACCAAAATGAAAACTATGTGCGTCGCTTCGTGACCGAGAAAGTCCGCATAGGCGCAATACCCATAAGCAATAACCAGGATAAGAACGGCCAAAGTTGTGGTAATAATAGCTCCCAGTTGAAAATTTTTCGTCCAAAGGGTTATCATCTCTTTCCAGATAATGGGCGAGCCTTTCACCGGCCTGATCCGCCCGGAGGCAGAGCGCGACACTGTTTTCGCTCTAAGTTTTTTATCTGCCATCTGGCGTTCTCTCCGGGATAAGAATAAGCCGGCCTGCCCGGTTGCCTGGCGCAGTCCCACCCTCCGGATACAGAGTGTTGAGAAAATCAACAGCAACGATGAAATGCCCAGCATAATTACGCAGTGCAACGGCCAGGACAGAGCAAGCCCAACCGAGGCAGGAGACAGCATATTCTGGGAAGCAAATCCCATAGCGATAAAAGGATTCACGTAAAAAAGTGT
>JABXJW010000540.1 GCA_013375395.1 Desulfobacterales bacterium | reverse complement strand
ACAGCCCTGATAATGTCATTGGCAGCTTTCGCTCTGATCAAAAGGAAAACGCTGATCGCAAGGTAGGAACCAGGAGAAAGCTCGAAGTCACGAGACAATCGGCTAGTGGCCGGTTTCCCTACTTCCGTAGATTGACCTAGCGGGAGCGAGAGAGTTTTTCGAAAGCCAGAGTCCATCTGGAACCGCGGTCTTACTGCCGAATCTAGGAGCGCTAGCATGATTGGCGGCTGCAGGTTTTGCTTGTTAGTTTACACTTGGGAAGGGCAAAGTAGGATGTAGTGAAGCATGTAATAGACAGCCACAAGCGCGAAGCCAAAACCACTTTCCATTAAGGCATCAGACGGACTAACACTGATCCGTCGAAAGAAGCAGCAAGAATCGAAATTCCTGACTAGAGAAGAATTAGGGAAGAATTCTTCGCAAGTATTAATAATCTGTAGTGGAGATTAGTGAGTCCAGCAGATGGTGCTCTACAAAGAGGAATATCCAGAACGAAACAAGGAATCGATATGAATAGAATGTCCTATGTGATGTTGGCGCTATTGGCAATCGCTGTCGTTGTGCCTTTCCCTCTGAGTGTCAAGGCATCTACGCCAGTTTGGGCAAGTGTCGTGGTTGACTGGAATCAGGCGCCGATGAAGAATGGCGATCCGGTCTCAGCCCGAGGTTTTGATAACATTTACCCCATCAACGCACTGGGACCAGCTGACAGTACAAGAGGGCACTTCGAAACCATTTTCAGCCTTGGATATGGCGGATACATTGTTCTAGCCTTTTCAAGTCGTGTGTGTGGCAGTATTACGGTCTATGAGACTACTTGGGGGCAATACCCGACAGAAGCGGCGATGGTGTACGTTAGTCAAGACGGAACGACATGGACATATTTAGGAACAGCTGACAACAGCGTGAATCCAGGAGATTCTGTCCATCCAACAACTTGGACTCTAAGTACTTGGATAAAGTACGTAAAGATCATTGATACCACAAACCGACAAGACTTTGATCCCGCCCTTCATCCCGAAGTTTCGAACGGTGATCTATCAGACGGTTTTGACGTCGACGCCGTGAGCGCGGAGTTCAGGCGCGCGAGAATAGACATAAA
>JABXJW010000539.1 GCA_013375395.1 Desulfobacterales bacterium | reverse complement strand
GTAGAAATTCCTCCTTGCGTGGCTATATGCGGGCCAAGGTGCATAGATTTTGATATGAAAGAGGAGATAGTTGAACTGAATGTAGGAACAATTATAGTTGCAACAGGGTGGGATATTATTGATCCGACGTTGATACCTGAATATAAATACGGGGTATATCCAAATGTAATTCATGGATTAGAATTTGAACGCTACTCTAGTGCGGCTGGTCCCACATTTGGTAAGATAATAATAAATGGTAAGGAGCCAAAAGATGCTGTTTTTATATCCTGTGTCGGGTCGAGGAACAAGCAAACTGGGTATGAATACTGCTCTCGTGTATGCTGTATGTATATAGCGAAACACGCACATTTACTCGAGGAGAAGGTTCATGGATGTAAGATAACAGTGCTATATCAAGATGTAAGGGCATTTGGGAAAGGATTTGAGGAATTTTATGATCGGGTGAAAGGAGAGGGCGTTACTTACCGAAGAGGACTTGCAGCCGAGATATACCAGAAACCTGGAAGTGATAGGGTTATTGTGAGGGCGGAAGATACGATGCTTGGTGAGCCTTTTGAGACTGAAGCAGACCTTGTAGTTCTTGGAGTGGGATTGAAACCGAGTGAAGGCACTGAAAAGCTATTGGAAATGCTTGGTCTCTCTCAAACGGAGGACAAATTTGCAAAAGAGGCACATCCGAAGCTCAGACCGGTTGATACGGATGTAGAAGGTGTTTTTGTGACAGGATGTGCTCAGGGCCCCAAGGATATACCTGACAGCGTTGCGCAGGGAAAAGCGGCTGCTGCTGCTTCTCTTGCACTTTTAGCTAGGGGGAAAGCGAAAATAAGACCTTCAGTAGCAGAGATAGGAGAAGAAGTATGTGTGGGGTATAAGTCGTTAAGAGAAATGGCTGATAAGATAGGAGCGTAGATAAGGAGGTGAAGAACAGATGAGGGAAGAATATGATTATACAAAAGTCCCTATGACGGGATATATTGAAGGGATTGCAAAAGACGCACCAACGGGCAGTCCAAGGATTGGCGTTTACGTATGCCATTGTGGGATAAACATAAAGTTATCGATAAAGGTAGAGGAAGTGGTGAGATATGCAAGATCGGAAG
>JABXJW010000538.1 GCA_013375395.1 Desulfobacterales bacterium | reverse complement strand
TCGAGGACGCTTCGCGCCCTCGACAACGCGCTGCGGATTTCATCCGCCGGCTGTGCTGCGCTCCGCGCCTCACAACCAGCGGATTCAACAGACTCGGCCTGCGGCAAACTGCGTTTGCCTCCAGCCTCGCTCCTGATCCGCAGCGCGTTAGAGGATAACAAGGAAAATGATTAAGCGTTTCCTTTACAAGTATGGATCGTTCGAAGGTGATAGGCGGTACTACTTGAGGGAGGTATTGCTTGATGCGAGAATCTTCTTTTCCAACCCTTACCGCTTCAACGATCCATTCGACTGTCGGCCTAGACTCGAGATTGGTACCTCGAGAGAGGACAAGGAACAGGCAAGAGAGGAAATTTTCAAGATTCTTTGTGAAAGATGTCCTCAAGCTACAGAGCAACAAAGTAGACGGGAAGCCGACCTCGTTCTTTCCAGGATAGAAAATTATTATAATAATCTCTCCAATCAGTATGAGGTTTTGCTTAAAGACTACGGAGTCTACTGCCTATCTGCAAAGTGCGAGAACCTTTTGATGTGGGCACATTACGGGGCTGGACACACAGGATACTGCCTTGAGTTCAAAGCATCAGAAGGCTCATTTTTTAGCAATGCCTTTGAGGTTCACTACCAAAAGGACTACCCAGTGATCAAACCGTTTCTCTCTGACCCCAAACGTGGAAAGAAGGCTATCCTCACAAAATCATTAGATTGGGCATACGAAGAAGAATGGCGACTCACGAGCAGTGAGCATGGTCTCATGGATTTTCCATCCTGTGATCTCGCTGGAATTATATTTGGCTGCAAAACAAAAGTCGAAGATATTGAAGATGTTAAAAAATGGATCGCATTACGAGAGCAGCCAATGAGAATGCGCCGTGCGGTGATGAACGATAGGTATTACAAACTCGACCTAATTGGGCTTTAGCACGTCGGCTTCAGGTGAGCCGAAATAAAGAGCCTCCAACAATCTCTTCAACCCGACTGAGTTTTCGCTTGCGCTCAAACGCATCCGGTTAAGAGTACGAACCCCGCGGTGAGTTGCAAAGTTAGGCGCAATTAGAACGGCATTTTTTGATAAAACATGATGAGAAGAAGTTATTTTTTAC
>JABXJW010000144.1 GCA_013375395.1 Desulfobacterales bacterium | reverse complement strand
CTCTGTTCTTAGCCACCCTCGAAGTTTCACTGCCTTATACTCCTGCTGCCCCGCAGGTTATGGGGTGGAGACATCCTGCCTGCGGCCCGATTCCGCTCGGCAGCTACGTTTGCACTCCATATACGAATCAAAACATCAAAAACCCCGAGACTCATGCACCAAGCAAGGTCTCGGGGGGTTTTATGGCGTTAGCTCATAAAGCCTTACGCCTGCCTTTGCGCCGCACGATAGAATGGGACCTTCAATTCCAAATGCCAAAGTCCAAATATCAATTGAATGCCGAAGCCGAAAATCCAATAGGGCAGGTCTGGCGAATGCCGGGCGGGCTTGTCCGGATAAGGGAAAGGAGGCAAGCAGTATGACGCTGCGCAGTGAAAAGGAGAGGTATCCGATTCTGATCGTTGACGACGAACCGGAACTTGTTGAGGCCTTGGTGAATTATCTCGACGAGTATAATGTCGATTATGCCCATGATGCCGATAGTGCGCTCAAGAAGATTGATTCGGGCAAATTCAAGATCGTGATGACCGATATTGTGATGGCGGGTGTGGACGGCATTGAACTTTTAAGACGCATCAAGAGCAGGAATCCCGGTATTCAGGTAATCATGATGACCGGCCAGACAACAGTGATGAGAGCATCGGAGGCGCTGCAGGATGGGGCCTTGAAGTATCTCTTAAAGCCGTTTGACGATATCGGCGAGGTGGACAGGGCCATTGATGAGGCAATCAAAAAGGCCAAAGAGTGGGAAGATGTTTTTCGTAGGACCATACAGGCAGGAAAAAGAAAAGGTGACACTGCTTCTCAGCCCAACACCGCTTCCCCGGTCGATGGGAAGGAGTTCGGGTTTGTGGATGGAACTCAACCAGGGGACCAAGACGGCCGTGCAAGGCGAGACATTGGTGAACCGATTGTTGATCGAGCGATAATGGATGCCTTCATGATGGAATTTCGTGAAGATATAGAAGAGGCAATAAAGTATGTCCTGATGCTGGAGAAAAATCCCGGCGACACAGAGTCACTGCATGCCTTATTTCGAAAAATGCATAATATGAAAGGCAATGCAGGGGTTCTGGGCCTTGAAAAGATAGCGGGCGTGAGTCACGAGACTGAAACCTTGTTGGATAGTATTCGCGACGGAACCATTGAAATAAATTCAGAAATCATTGAAACACTTCTGGCGAACTGCGATGCACTGGCAGGCTTGGTGGACGAGGTTGAAGGTAAACCGAGGGACAGCTAACGTAGCATCCTGCATTTTTTGCACCAGCATTTTTTGCACCAAAAGCTTCTACGTGGCGAAGGCATAAATGAAAAACCGGCTGGCCGGAAGGATTATGCTTGTTGATGATGATGAACTGGTCAGAGAGGCGTTCAGGACACTCATTCGCAAGATGGGCTATTCGTGCGATGCGGTTTCAAGCGGTGAGGAAGCCTTGGAAAGACTTCAAACAGGGCGTTTTGATATCGTCCTTTGCGCCATCGTAATGGGAGAGATGGACGGCCTGGAGTTCATGAAAGATGCCGGGGGGATATTTCCTCAAACGGACTTTATTATGATGACAGGTCATGCCGGGAAATATTCTTACAGCGATATCATCGAAGCGGGGGCGATCGATTTTCTCGTCAAGCCTTTTGATTCCGGCAAACTGAGGTCCAGGCTGGAGCGGGCTCTAAAGGAGAGACGATTGCTGCGGCAAGTCAAGGAGTCGGAGAAAAAGTACAGCGCTCTTGTCAAAAACTCACCCGATATCATCTTTACGCTCGGCCCCGAAGGAATTATCAGCTTCATTGGCGGCGCCGTGAAGGGGCTTCTTGGATTGACTGCGGAGGAGTTGCTCGGAAAACACTTTAGTTCCATTGTTTATCCGGATGACACAGAGATATCAGTCCGGGATTTTAATGAGCGGCAAAGCGAGAACATCGGCGCCAAAAGGCATGAGGTGCGCTTTAGGATAAAGCAAGGGAGGCCAATGTGGTTTGACCTGTATTGTATGCCACTGTATGAGCCCTATGAGCAGCTTGCCGATGCGAGGGAGAACGTATTTGCCGGCACGCATATCGTAGCAAGGAATATCACAGAGCGTAAGTGGGCTCAGGATGCTCTGCAAAAAGCATACGGTGAGTTGGAAAGGCGGGTGGAGGAACGAACTGTCGAACTGGCAAGGGCCGTCGAACAACTTCAGAATGAAATCACAGAGCGCAAGCGGGCCGAGGAGCAGCTTTTGCAGTCAAAAAAATTGGCGTCCATCGGCCAACTTGCGGCAGGCATCGCCCATGAGATCAACAATCCCGCCAGTTTTATTAGCGTCAATGCCGTGACCATGGAAAAGTGGTGGAAGCTGTTTGAACCGATTCTTGACAAAGCCATGGACCTGGGCTTGGACCGGGAAGTTGGGGTAAAGAAAGTTTCGGATATGATAGGCAAGTTTCACGGCATGATTGAATCCGTCAAGGAGGGTACAGCGCGTATTTCCAAAATAACCGGCGGCCTAACACAGTTTTCCCGATCTGACCATGAAAAGAGAGAACCGGTCGATATCCGGCAAGCCCTTGAGACTGCCGTGGTTATGACCGGAAATCAATACAGGTATCATGCCGATCTTGTCGTTGAAGGTGAATCCGACTTGCCTAAGATATTTGGAAACAGTCAAAAGCTGGAGCAGGTCTTTGTAAATCTGATTGTCAATGCTTCCGATGCCATTAAAGAAAAGACCGACATAATGAAGGATCGAAACGAGTCGTTTCGAGGGCTGATTTCAATTACTGCCTTCTTCAAGAAAACACCGGAGAAAGCAATAGAAATTGTAGTCAAAGACAATGGTGTTGGAATGGATGCTGATGTAATGGAAAAAGTTTTTGACCCTTTTTATACGACTAAACCACGCGGGAAGGGGACGGGCCTGGGCATGTCGATCGTCTATGGCATCATAAGAGATCATGGAGGCAGCATCTCGGTTGAGAGTAGAGAAGGGGAGGGAACCGCCTTTACCATTACGCTGCTTTTGGAGCAGCGTAAAGCAAAAAGCACGGCAGAAGCTCGAAGCTGAAAGCTCAAACTACCAGACGCTTCGTTTAGTAAAACCTAAAGTGATCGGTTCCAGGTTCAGGGTTCAAGGTTCAAAGGTTATAGTCTACTGATATCCTTAACTTTACAACACAATGCTCAAATTAGCATCTTTCACCCATTGGGTGAAAAGCTAACATTCGTCCCTATTGACGCGTCATCCTTTTGCTAACAGCCAGTTACGGCTCTTCAACCGGGAACCGTGAACGTTGAACCGCTCAACCCAGGTAAAAGAAACCCATTTCCTTATGGAGATGAATGATGGATTTGAACATGCAGGTATTGGTGGTGGATGATTTTGTCCAGATGCGCCGCATCTTAAGGGACGTGCTCAAACAGATCGGATTCAGAAATATAGCGGATGCCGAGGATGGTTTGGCTGCCATCAGGGTGCTTAAGAAGCAAAAAATTGAACTTATACTGGCCGACTGGAACATGCCCAATATGACGGGTCTTGAGTTGTTGAAAGCGGTGAGAAACGATGAGTCCTTAAAAAGTATTCCTTTTGTCATGGTTACTGCAGAGGCTCAGGAAAGCGCTGTTTTGGAAGCGGTTCAGGCCGGTGCGACCAATTACATTGTAAAGCCGTTCACAGCCAGTACTGTCGAAGAAAAATTAAAGGACATATTTGACCGGCCTGCTCCCCGCAAGCCCCGTCCGGAAGGGCGGGGTCGAGGGGAGCTATAGTGAAATGTTTATCTTCCTTACCGGGAAGCCCCGTGCGGAAGCACGGGGAGGCTTCACAAATAGGTCAAGAAATCAAAGATAAAGGGGCAGATGAAAAGAGAAAAGATCCAAGAAGCCGTAAAGGAGGTCGTCCTTTATGTGTTCGAGACCATGTATTTTATGTGTCCCGAGGTGGTTGCGGAAGCCGGCCCCGTGCCCTCTGTTCCCAAATGTTGCTTCAAGGCCAGGGTTGCCGTGAAGAATAGCTCAGAGGTGCTTATGCTTTACGGGTCTGAACAATTAGTGATGGAGATGGGAAAGAATCTCTTAGGCACAGACTGGCCGATTGCAGAGTCCTATCTCATCGATGTATTCAAAGAGGCTGCCGGCGTGATTGCCGGAAATCTTGTAACCGCCTTAGCCCTTGATAGCAGTATTGCCATTGACGTTCCGGTGGCGGAGAGATTGGACGACTGCTCGCAACTGCGGAGACATTCAGGGGACCGGGAAGTCGTTTTCAATATTGGCGATGAGTTTTTCAAGATAGCAGTCGTGATGGTCTCGTAAAAAGTCCAAATTAGACGGCAAAGTAAAAAGCGCCAAATTCAAGGCGCGCACCTCTTTTCAAGCCGCCAGGCGCAATCCTGAGGAATGAGGCGTACTTATGGTACGCCGCAGTGACGAAGGATGCAGCGCAACGCAGAAGTTGGACTTTTTACGAAGCCGTCAGTCGTGGAGCTTAAGCAGTTGAAACAGGAAAGATAAATATGGATGTAATGTTGATCAATCCTTTTATTAACGCAACGCTCAATGTCCTTGAGACCATGGCCTTTATCAAGGCACGGGCGGGAAAACCCTACCTGAAGAATGACCATATGGCCTCTGGCGATGTTTCAGGAGTGATCGGGCTCATAGGAGAGGTCAGCGGAACGATCTCGTGCAGCTTTACTGAAAAGAGCATTCTGGCCATTGTCTCCAACATGCTTGGAGAGGAAATGAAAGAGATGAACGACGAGATAAAGGATGCTGTCGGCGAGATTGCCAACATGATCTCCGGGCAGGCAAGACGGGAACTGGAGGAGATGGGCAGGCCGTTGGAGGCGGCCATACCAACGGTGATCATGGGCAAGAATCATAGCATAACCCATATGACCATCTCCCCAATCATGGCCATCCCCTTCAGTACCGAGCATGGCGAATTTACGATCGAGGTATGTTTTGAAGAGTAAAAAGAACTTCAAACCGAAAGTGTTGGCAGTCGATGATGAGGCAGGAGTTCTGTCTGCCATCAAAAAGATGATAGAACACCTGGGTCTTCCTTGCAAAGAGGCACAAGACGGTGAGCAGGCCCTGGAGATGATGGCAGAGGAGCCTTTTGATATCGTCATTCTCGATATGAAGATGCCGGGCATGGACGGAATAGAGGTCCTCAAGCGCATTCGGAAGAGCCATCCGGAAACGGTTGCCATCATGATTACCGGTCATCCCTCTATAGCGGATGCGGTTGAAAGCATCCAGGTGGGGGCTATGGATTACCTGGAGAAGCCATTTGAGTTTAACGACCTCAAGGATTTGGTGTTAAGAGCTTGCGAGGCAATAGACAAGAGGGTGAGGCAGGCGGCGACCGGTGAAGGGCGAAACAGCGTAAGGATTGTCGGCAAGAGCACGCCCATACAGGAAGTCATTGCCACCATCAGGCGCGTTGCCTGCGCCGACAGCAGCGTACTCATCACCGGTGAGAGCGGAACCGGCAAAGAATTGGCCGCCCGCGCCATTCATGATCACAGCGCGAGGTGCGGCAATGACTATGTCGCCGTGGACTGTTCGTCCCTGGTGGAATCCCTGATAGAAAGCGAACTCTTTGGTCATGTGAAGGGCGCCTTTACGGGCGCGCACGAAAACAAACACGGGCTGTTTGAACTGGCAAACCACGGGACTTTCTTCTTTGATGAGATAACCAACCTCAGCGTGAACACCCAGGCCAAGCTCCTCAGGGTAATCCAGGAGCGCGAATTCATAAAGGTGGGCAGCCGGGAACGGAGGAAGCTGGATATCCGCATAATCACAGCATCAAACGATAACTTGCCGGAGGCCATAAAGAGAGGCGTTTTTCGCAAGGATCTTTATTACCGGATCAACGTTGTGCCCATCCATCTTCCGCCCCTTCGCCAACGGTCTGATGATATTGTCTTGTTGGTGGAACATTTCCTCGGAGAGTACAACCGTGAATACAATTGCAATGTTCAGGGCATTTCAGATGAGGCTCTGGAGATGCTCATCTCTTATTCGTGGCCGGGCAATGTGCGGGAACTCAAGCATCTAATAGAGCGGATCATTGTGATGGGAGTCGACGATCTTATCAGGCTCGAGCATCTTCCGCGCTTCATTGCCCAAAGGTCGCGAGAGTTTCATGTCCCTTCAGAGGACGGCCACGGTTACCAGTCTTTGGAAAATGTGGAGAAGAGATACATCGAATTCATCTTGGGCCGGACCAAAGGCAGACGCCATCAGGCGGCTCGGATCTTGGGGATCAATCGCAAGACCCTTGCCGCCAAGATCAATAAATACGGGCTGCGTGTAAATTTGTAACGAAAGGAGCAAAGATTGGTTGGCAAGAAAGTCCTTGTCTATGCAGCAGAGGCGGAAAGATCTGCATTTTCCTAACTCTTTGCCGGCAATTGCTCTTTGGGGTGCGCAGCAGGGCAACCACTGCGGGTGAATGTCGGATGGGTCTTCGTGACCCTTTCGCTCACCGCTGGTAATAGCTGAGAATATCTCCCTAAATACTGCCATTGTATATTCTCGGTTTGGAGATATCAGCCACCCCAAACTACAAATTTTGTGAGCAAAGGTGTCTGCCTGGCTCGTGCGAGTGACAGCCACACTTGACGAATACGATTGAAAAGGGGGCCAATGACGGAAGGGGTTAAGTGTCTTAACGTAGTGATTGTGGGAGGCGGTCATGGGTGCAAGGCGATCATGGACATGATATCTGCCGAAAAGTTAAGGGGGCTTCGGATGAAGCTTATTGGCGTGGCATGCACCAATTCCGAGGCTGTGGGTAAATTTGTAACGACAAAGGGGCATTTTGTCGCAATAGGCAAAATACCTCTGTAAGAATCATAAGTTATCGAAGTCATCACACCTCTCGTCGGGGCATTTTGTCCCGTCCCATCTAAAGGCCATTGTTATTACCTCCAGGCATACCTCTTTGGAATTACAGATAATATGCGATTCAGTAGTATGGCACACGTATTGCTAAGCCTTTGCAAATACTTTTGTGACCGGGTCGCTCCCAGGGCGCGAAGCGCTACCGCAAGGCAGAAGCCCCGTCTTTTAGGGGTCAAGGGGAGCTATAGAAAAATGGTTATCTTCCTTTGGCCGGTGAGTATGGAAAAGACTGTAGTCATAGCCGAAGAGAAATCGCAGCTCGCAGCAAAACTCGATGCCTGGTTGGAGGAAAACGGTTACCGGGTAAAGACGGTTGCTGATATCGAGGGCATTTTCAATACCCTTAACTTAAGGGGCGCAATCCCCGTATTGTTGGTGGATGATAGAATTGCCGACCGCTGTGTTTCTGAGGATATCGCCACGATCAAGGAGACGTTTGGCGATGTGCCGATCATTGTCGCTACAGATAGCAATGATCCGGAAAAAGAAAAGCGTGTAAGAAAAGAAGGGGTTTTTTACTACCATATCAAAGGCGCTGGAATGGATGAGCTTACAACCGCCATCTCATGCGCCATGAAGCGTGCAGTTGAGCTGTGTTGGAACGTGGACCACATGTGAATAGCCACATGTGAATAGATGGAAGGCCGGATCTTACGGAGGAAACCATGCTGTAAATCATCCTGGGTTTATGAGGCATCGGCGAAGGCACCTAAACGTGTAAATAGTGGTTGACAATAGACACCTATATGATGTATGGGCTGTTCAGAAGGCCACAATATAATGGGCCTTCCCATAAAGCCCACAGCTTGAGAGGAAGATGAGAGACCTTATCAAAGGCGCTGGGGCGCTGGAATGGATCAGCTTGCAACTGCCATCTCATGGGCTATGAAGCGCGCGGTTGAGCTGTGTTGGAACGTGGACCACGTGTGAACAGATGGAAAGCCGCATCTTACGGAGGAAACCATGCTGCATATCATCCTGGGTTTATTCTGTATCGCCTTAGGGATTTGGGGCCTTTTTGACGAGTACTACTATGTGGCGGATTTCTTCAAGGGAGGCATTCCCGTTCTCTTGATGTTGTCGGGCCTCGTAGCCACTTTAGCCGGATTTGTTCCGCCAGGGAAAAAGGAGGGATCAGATGGTTAAGGAAAAAAACATGGAGCCTGAGTTTGAGGAAGAGGAGATCGAGGAGGAGGAGATCAGCCGGGCACGTAAAGCCGAGGCCGGCGGAAAAAAGAAAAAGAAGCCTTCCAAGCCCAAAGGCGGAGAGCCCGCGCAGCCTTCTACTATCTTTTACTTGCATTCACTCCTCCTCTTTGGCGGACGGTTGTTAAGCGGGGTGCTCGATTTTTATAATAATATTTTTGATCTTACTCCTCGTGACAAGACCAAGATTTACCGGAACATAAGTGCCCATTATGCCAAGAAAGGCATGCATGAAAAGGGCTTGCATTATCTGAAAGAATGGGCCCGCCTTGATCCTACAAACCCGGATTCCCACTACCAACTGGGTATAGCCCTGGCAGAATCCGGAAACCTCAAGAGTGCAATCGGCGTGTTTGATAAGGTTTTGAGGTTAAAAACTGATCACAAAGGGGCCATGTATCGCAAGAGTCGCGTCTATCTAAAGCTCAAGGATTATAAGAGCGCCACGAAAGGGCTGGAGCAACTCTTAAAACTGGTCCCCGACAATCCCAAGGCCCATTACCTCTTGGGGATAGCTTATGACCGGATGGATGAGATAGACAAGGCGGTTGAAGCCTTGCAAAAGGCCGTTGAGATTGAGCCTGAAGAGATCAAATATCACCAGCACCTTGGCTTTCTATATGAACGTAAGGAGGATCACAAGCAGGCTGCCAAGTGTTTTTCCAGGGTCATGGAGCTTGAGCGTGAACAGGATGAGGAAGAGTATTAGGCCGTTTGTTGTAAAATTCGTTTTCTTTCTGGCAGTGACACAAGCCCAACCCGTAATACAGGCAAATGCCCGGAACATCTATTATGAAAATACCATAAAAGATATCATCCGGACTGATTGCTCAAGATGCCATTCGGGGCCTACCAGAAACTTGATGGACTACGACAGCCTCAAGGCATATGCAGACAGCGGCTTGCTGGCAACCATGGTTCAAGGCCCTATGAGACGCTTTGCCGGAAATGACGCCCGGACCATCTTGCAATGGATACAAGAGGG
>JABXJW010000537.1 GCA_013375395.1 Desulfobacterales bacterium | reverse complement strand
CTTGATAACGTTATGAGTGTTGCTGATAAACCGAAGGGAGTCCCAGAGTGGATGAAACCAGTAGTTGTATCTGATGCAGAATTTGAGAAGTTCATAGCCGATAGGCAGGCATTTTTTGATGCTCATCCAACTGGATATGTTAATGATATAGAGTGGTGGCATGAACAGAGAGAAAAATATCGCCATCTAAGAAAACCTGAGGAAAAGAAGAAGTAATGCCAGAATTTAGGAAACCCAAAAAGAGAAGATCCCCAGTTCGCCATACAGTTCGATCTTATATCCGTCGAGGCAAACGAGTAAAATCTTTTGAACGGGGCAGTAGTGTACGGAAAACAAAGCGTCGTAGGGTAGTTGATGGAGGGGCGACTGTCGTGTACACACGTCCTGAGATCGAGGTGATGGCCATTAACAATCCCTTTATTCACGTCGAATCGGCAGACGTGAAGGAGACATTCACTTACTCCGATCACCCCATTGCCATAGTTGACGTCTTCGAGTTCGGAGGAATGTGGAATCCCGTGAACAGGCTTATCATGTTCGACGCTAAGACCTGGGGATCCCTCAACGAGGAGGAGAAGCGGATCCTTCTTGATCACGAGATCGTCGAGCGGGGGCTTGCTATGGAGGACTATGCCCAATACCGAAGCCACTCAGCTGCAGTTGGAGCAAACCACGCCAAGGCCAACGCGATTGTCTCTAAACGCTACGGAGCCGACGTTATGGACGATCTAATCGCTCGGGGGCTACTGGCTAAATGAGCGCGGCAAGACTTCATAGTCCCCTATGCTGGCCCGGCAAGGAGGTTAATAGTCGATCATGAGAAAAACACCAATACGTCACATAGTAAAATCCCATCAACGGCAGGGAAAACGAGTCCAATCTTATAAGAGAGGTAGTGGTTCGCGGTCCAAGCTTCGACGCAAGGTAGTGATCGACACATCCAAACTACCAAAGAGTGTAGCAGAGTTCGTGAGTCGACTCCCAACATTTAAGACACTAAAACGACGTGGTCGTTTCAAAATTCGTGAGGAGGATATCGACCCTGGTATCCGAGAGATCTGTAGGAGAATCAACAAACTTCCATACGCTGTTACCGTGGGATCCTGTGAGGGACAC
>JABXJW010000536.1 GCA_013375395.1 Desulfobacterales bacterium | reverse complement strand
AAGAATTAACCCGCTTCGTGGGCGATAAGCCTGTTCCAATAAGAATGGAGCCTGGAAAAAAGAAAATAATAATGCTCGTTGGGATTCAAGGCTCTGGAAAAACCACGGTAGCAGCCAAACTCGCCCGGTACTTCCAGAAAAGGGGACTGAAACCTGCCTTGATCTGCGCGGACACTTACCGCCCTGGAGCCTACGCCCAACTCCAACAGTTGGCAAACCGAATAAACGTTCCAGTATATGGCGACTTGAAGGGAAAGGACCCAGTTAAAGTGGTTTTCGAAGGATTAAAGCAGTTCAGCGACAAAGACATAATAATCGTTGACACTGCAGGACGCCACAAAGAGGAGCAAGCGCTGATCAAAGAAATGAAAACCCTTGAGAGAAAAATCAAACCTGACGAGGTCATGATGGTTATTGATGGTACAATCGGGCAGCAAGCGCTGATCCAAGCCAAGGCCTTCCATGAAGCAACACCCATAGGGGCGATTTTAGTCACCAAGTTAGATGGGTCTGCCAGAGGTGGCGGGGCTCTTTCCGCGGTTGCAGCCACGGGCGCGCCCATAAAATTCATCGGCACGGGCGAGAAAACCGAAGACATCGAACCCTTCATCCCTTCCCGCTTCGTCGGCCGCCTCTTAGGCATGGGCGATCTGGAAACTCTTCTCGAGAAAGTTCGCGAAGCCGAAATCAAAGTTCCCGAAAAGAAAGCAAAGGCGATACTCAGCGGCAAATTTACTTTAACAGACATGTACGAACAGTTCGAAGCTGTCAAGGGCATGGGTCCCTTCAGGAAAATCCTCAAGATGCTGCCAGGCATGTCTTACGACGTGCCCGAGGACATGCTGAACACGGCTGAAGACCGCCTTGAAAAATGGCGCGTAATAATCCAATCCATGCGACCTGAAGAGAAAGACAACCCCAAAATTTTAAACTCTTCAAGAGTAAGACGCGTAGCACGCGGTTCGGGAACAAGCGAAAGAGACGTCAAAGACCTCCTAAAGCAGTACGCGATGATGCGCAAGATGCTAAAGATGTTCAAACGGAAAAAGAAGCTGCCTTTCATGGGTAAAGGGTTTCCAACAGAATTCAAGTAGGCTCTCCTCATAGATCGGAAGAGCG
>JABXJW010000535.1 GCA_013375395.1 Desulfobacterales bacterium | reverse complement strand
CGGTCTTTGCCGTGTGGACTTCGTAGTTCTTCAGCGATTTTTCGTAACCGACTGGCAGGGATTTCTCCGTGTCGAGGTAAAGCACTTTCTTCCCGCTTCTTTCGGCTTCGGTGGCGATGTGGTAAACGAGCCTAGACTTCCCGTTGCCAGTATCGGAATAGATCTCGACTAAGTGGCTCCCGACCAACTCAAGGAGCCTATCGAAGGCCGTCTTTTGCTGAGTTGGGCTAGCCCCTTTCGTGTGTTCGGGTTGATCTATTTCCTCTATCTCGGGGCCGCCGACTTCAACCGTGATGTCTGGTCGCCGGTAAAGCAGCCAGTCCGCCAAGTCCCCCGGCATCTCGTTGGGAATCTCGTATGTCCCCGCTTCCCAAACCTTGTCCCTTATCTTCACACTTTTCTTAAGGGATATTTTTCGCGCCAATCATATCACCTCCCGTAGACTATCGCCCGCTCAAGCTTGGTCAGTCGCCAGCACGCCAACACTGCAAATACGTTCCGCGATATGCGCTTTAGTAAAATCGGGTCCCTAGGCGGCGCTAGCTCCCACTGGTCGACTTCGTAAAGCAGGAAATAGTTGCCTAATTTTCCTTCAGGCACAAAAGGCGCTGGGATTATAGGAACCGTTGTGCTTAATCTCTCATTCTTGATGTCCCAGTCGTACTTGCCATTCTTCGTCCACTCGGGGAAAGTTTTATCCGGCAATCGCACGCTTTGCCAAGGTCTATCATAAAAAATGCCCCCGCCGGGATTCCTTTTCTCGAATATTATCTCCTTTGCATCCGCTGGGGCTATGGCGAGCTTCGGCTCCTCGTTCTCGTTCACGCCCGTTGCCTTGAACACCTCGTAGATGTCGAGAATTTTCCGGCCTTTCTTCATGTGGTAATACGCTTGTTTGAGTTCCTTGAGATAGTCCTCCTTCCGCGTTTTCAACAAAGCCGAATATGTTTTCCACTCCTTCTCGGCCTTTTCTTTCGGCATCGTAATTGCCTTAACCTTCAATCACATCACCCCCGCCCGTTTTTTCGGCCAAACTTTTTCCACGCCAGCGCAATAGTTGCAGATGCCCTTTTTCGTGTAGTGTTTTTTCAAACCGGCTAAGCCTTTCTCAGCTAGTTT
>JABXJW010000143.1 GCA_013375395.1 Desulfobacterales bacterium | reverse complement strand
CCGACGACGACGATATATTTAACAGTAATCTGTCAAAGGAATACGTGCTTAGAGTGTCAAGGTAACACGCTAAGAACGATAAGGTATATTTTGGGTAAAAGAAGCATGATTACCCTGTAAAAAAAGGGGGTATCAGGGTTTAGTCCTGAACAGGTATTCTATGCAGCTCTCCTTTAGCACCTAACTTAGCAGATACCTCTAAAGTTGCCTGAGTTAAAAAGTCCTCTATAAGTTCTAAGCTATCGAAATAGATACATATGTCTCCATTATCATTACTAACAGTTAAAGTACTAAATGCTCTTACCCCTCTTTCTTTATCTTCTTCACAGTCACCTATACTAATACCTGCACCTTTGCCATAAATCCACATATTTACTCTCATTTTAGCTTTCACCCCCTGTTTGTTTCATGGTTAAAGCTATGTTTTAGAGTACTTATAAGCTTAATGAATTATAAATACATAACTCTTATATAGACCTATAGTTTACTCAGTATTGTGTTATGTATGTCCAAGAAGGATAACAGGCTATGTTTAAGATGTTATCACTTTAAAACAGTAGAGATACCTGTAACGTGGTCATCAGGCTTTCGTAATGTAGGTAGACGCATACCATCAGAAACAGCATACTACTGTAATAAATTAGACAGATATATACAAAAAATTAGACAGACCTGTAAACACTTCCTAGATCATTATGACACAAGACTACATATAGGGGGTGATGGTCTGGTAAAAATAAAGGAGATACCGACAGAAGCAGAACGAATAGACCTTAAAGAGCTACCAAGAGAAGCAGTACTAATGGCAGTATCAGAGAAAATACAACCAAGCGCAGAAGGTAGAACAGGGGGGTTAGTCATAACCTATAAGCTGAAAGATGGTCGAACATTCCCACAAAAGTATAGTCCAGTATCAGGTGCAGTATTAGGAAGAGCACTTAGGAAGCTAAAGATCAAGGACACGGAAGAGCTACAGAAGAACTGGTATAAGTATGAACTAACAGCTATGCGTATCGGATTACCTAGAATGATACCAAGAGAGAAGGTGAAGGCATGAAGGAAAGAGATATTGACGAACTACAGAAGCATATACATTATCTAAAAGTATTACATATGAATTCAACAGTATATCAACCAGAAATACGAACTGCTATAGAATATGCTATAGATATATTAACAGATTATATAGATGCGATCAAAGACTAACAAAACCCTTACCCTTTTTTTTCTATATACCTTAAAGGGGGTGATAATATAACAGAAAAACCAAAGATAGCATTTAAAAGAGTAAGAGAGATACAGTTATATGTGGAAACTATTATGCCTGATGGATATACAAATACTGAGGTACAATATATACAAGTAAACCCTCACATGAAGGAGGTAGTTATACAGACAAACCTTACATTAGATAACAGACCTATTTAAAAAAGTAAACAGTATGGTCTAAAAAAGCTTACCAAGGGATTTATTAAGCTAATGCTACCATTCTTGAATGGGTGCACTCCGAGGGCATGGGTTCTAATAGATCTGGTAAAAAGCCAACCATGACCATAGAAACAGAATACGGTTATTTCATACGTAGAAAGACCAGAAGGGGAAAGAAACGTACCCAAAAGACCGAAAGGCTAAAGAAACAGTCACAAAAAGTAGTTATAGACCGAATTGGAGAGCTAGAGATATACGTTTACCCTTATGATTATCCAGAAAAGGTCTTTTTAGGCATCTATCCTTTAAGTACGGTCATAGGAGAAGAAGATTTTAAGCGTTTTTTCGGAATCCTGAACAAAATTAGATGGTATTTTAACGATGAATGGGTAAAAGACCGTAAAAGAGAAAAAGGGGTAAAATCGCTTCGGCAACGCATAGTAAACTCATACAATATGGGCTTAGAAGAGATGAAGAAGCGTAAAATGAACCCCTAATTTACACAATTAATTATACTATAGGTAGAGAAAAAATGGCTAATGAGTTTTGGAATGTAATAATGGGTATCGTAGGGGGTTTCATAATAGGTATGGTGGTACATAGTGCTATGGGTCACACATGGGGTAAACGCCTATGGGAGATATTCCATAAAGGCGAACAACCTTACTGTTATGGTAAACGGTTTGATTATCATAATACTTGGTGTACTAATTGCGACTTCTATATAGGATGTGAAAAAACATATCTCACCTCTACAGAATAGACGTTACAGAGCTTAAACGTATAGATCAATCAGGTAGTAGCAGACGTAAGAAAAGAGAATATCTAAAGAAGGGTTACAATATAGCTATGTCGCTATATGGTGCATTTACAGACAAAGAAACAGGTGAAAGCAGAGGGTTACGCATAGAGATATTATCAAACACACCATACACAGACAGAATAACCCACATGATACTATCCATGTTTGAGCATATCCATCCAGTATCTAAATATACAATATGGATTTACGATAAGGACTTAGACGCTATAAAGTGTGTAGGTAGGTATAAATAATATGAAAAGATTAGGTAATCCATTAAAGATAGGATATTATATAAAGAACTATTGGCGTAGGTATTGGTATGACCATAAGATAACCCTTCTTGATTGTTTAAAGCTTTGGTATATTATAGAAGGTAAGTATAATGGTAGCCTTTGAGGTAAGAGAAGAGAGAGAGGTAGAAGAACCCTTTATACCCTTATCTTATGGAGAGTTCATACCTTACCCTGTAACAAGTAAACAGGATGAAGTTATTAGAGCTTATGCTGAGAAAGAAGGCTTTAAGACATTAAGAGGGTTTCACTGGCATCTAAGAAGAGAAGAGATGAATTACTATGACATCCTTAGAGAAGAGTCACCCTAAACCATCATGGGTTGTAGGTTATACTTCTAGGTATCATCTTATGCTTGACATAGACGATATATCCTTATATAAAGCAGTATGGTTATCAAAAATGTTAATGAGCAGATACAACAAACTAGGAGATTGTCTGATAGTAAAATCGTCAGAAGGAGACAACACAAAAATATTACGGTATACAAGCAGACAAAGACCTTATATTTCATTCAATAGACCTTCTTTTCACCTAATATATGATAACAAAATAGGATATAACCTTTGTGTAAGAATAATAACATCTATAGCTAACTTAGGCATTATAGAGAGTAGTTTCATATTCATGCGTAACTTTAGAGGAGACATAACCCTAAGAACCTCTCCTACTGTCATGTCAGGTAGTATAAAGCCTATACCTAGACCAGTAAAGTACATAGAGAACCCTTACTGTAACAGATATGATGAATGTATATTAGACTACTTACATTTCTTAGCTATCTGTAGACGTATCTTTATCCCTCTTGAAGATACCAAAGCAGTAACCAATAATAAGAGTAATAGCACCCACGATAGCACTTAATACAGTACCATTTATATTATTATACATAGCCATAACCTCGATTATGACAAAGCCTATGATACCCACTATTACGATTACTGCTTTATATTTGTCATTCATTCTTCTCCTAACCCCCACTGTTTCTTTTTAGTATTAATAAGAATATTAGCCTCTAACATCTCAAGACCTATATCTAATAAATAGGTTCTAAGATCATCTTCGTCTATCTCTTCCTGTTTAAATGCTTGTAACATCTCTCCTTTAGTTAATCTTACTATCTTAGCACCCTCTTTTTTAGCCACCTTATCTTCATCAATAGTAGCTATGAGTATATCTATATTCTCCTGTTCATAATTAAGCTCTAATAATTCCATATTTAACTTATCTCTATCTATCTTATCCTGTATGTAAGCCTTCTTCCAATCTGCTACAGTAAGCAGCTTAACCTTTGGGGGTTTAGGTTCTTTAACCTCTATAATTTTAGCTACTTCTTCTGTAGCTACAATCCAGTCTGCTACTCCTACACTATGATAAGTTTTAAGTATCTCTGTACGTAATTTATCTTCTGTGATCTTACCTAGCCTGTAACCCCTAGCTACTTCTATAACATATCTACGTTTCCACTGTCTCTCGTTAAAGGTAGCTAAATACTCTGTAAATGGTTCTACATCGTCGGGTAATAATCCTGTACGTTCAACTATATTTCTTAAACGTGCTCTATCTATAGCACCTGTCTCAAACATAAACCGTGCTTGTCTTGGTGTAGGGTCATTATACCAAGAATCATGCCATATTTCATTATATCTTGGGTCTAAGTCTACCAATATCTGTAACTCTACTAATCGTTCTTCTGTAATAGTACCCCTTCTATATGAAGTAAGCAGATTACCTAATGAGGGTGCAAAGAAATGAGCATCCCATATATATTGCGAAACAGTTGTATCATAACCTATTAACAGCATATAATCCTTGAATGTATCAAGAGATATAACCTCTTTAACCACCATATTAATGAGGTCAGTATATGTAGGTATCTGATAAGGATATTTACTATTATAATACTGTTCAGTCTTAACCATAAGACCCTTCTGGTAAGGAAGTAACGCTTGAGCTTGAACAATAGAGTTAAAACCAAACTTACTCAACACCATAGGGTCTAATTGACTAACCCATTCAAACTGACCTAAAGACCCTGACTCTATTAAAGAATGTACCTCAAATAAAAAGGTAGCGTTATCAACTAACCTTGTAGCTATCTCCTTTAATGCTTTAGCTGATTGCTCACCTGTCATATCAGGCTTAATATACATAGATGTGTCAAGTATTTCCCAATAATCACGTAAATACAATTCTTGCCATATACCTAACTCACCTTTTAGATCTTCTGCCCATGAAGGTGTACCCTCTCTTATCTCACTAAATAATCTACTTGCTGTTATCCCTGACTCTGAAGAAGATTTAATAAATATACTGGCTAACCTATCAGTTATAGCTTTAACAGGGTTCTTAAAGAAGTCAATAACACTACTAAAGTTAGTACCAAAAGGGAAAAGATGATTGACAACACTCTCAGTTAATAAAGCACCAAAGTCTATAACTGGTTTAAGCCAAGCTACATACCAAGGTAAAGTAGGTGATGTAAAACCTGTTACTGTAACAGTTGGTATTGGTACTTCGTCAGGTATTGGTTCTTCATCTGGTGGTGGTGGTGGTGGTATTGGTGGTGGTGCTACAGGGGGTAATCCTACAGGAATTAAGGTATTGTCAATATATGCCTTTGCTTCATCAATAAAATTAAATATATTCTTTGGATAACCCATTATCCAAAACATAGCTTCATTAGTAATACTGCTTCTACATACATATATACCATAATTTTTATAGATAGTGGTATAAGTAGGTGGTGGTACTGCTAAACATTCATCAGGCACACTCAAGCATTAAATCTCCTGTATTATTAGGCTATTATTTACCCTATAAGCATAAGCTAATGTATTATTTATATGACATTTAATGAATATATTTCTATCAGGAATTATAACATTAGCATTAACTCTTTTAATAATTGCTTTACCTACAAAGTATTGTGTAGGGTTCTCTTTACCGAAAATATTATCTCCAGTTGGTACTGCTACAGTAGAAGGATTGTTATCAGTAGATGTTAGCCAGTAAACTCTTACTAAGTTATTAGCCTCATTAGTGAATACCATTTTAGCTTGAAGTATTCTAAATGGATAAGATATACTTGGAATTGGTAGTGTTAAATGAGCACCAGCACCCACTAAACCTTCAAAGTTAAGCTCTACCAAACGCTTATCTAATAAGTCGAATTTGGGTGCTGTATATCGTTCAACCATATTAACTACCTTCATAAACCACTAAATGCCTATCTTCAAATGTGATAGGTTCATCACATAAGACAGCAAGAAATCTACCATTAGGTGACATATCAGCATTTAATATAAACCTTATAGCAGGATTATCTAAAGTAATTAATCTTGTCCATATTAAGATACCATGTCTAAAGATACCTATAGTATTAATGGGTGCTAATGCTAGGTATTCAAAGAAATATTTATTCGTATGTGATTTAGGCATATCCCACTGAGGGGTCATTAATTGTCCCACATTTACTGTAACATTACCATATCTATCTATTGATAAAGAGTTACCTGCTGTTAATTGATTAATTAGGGTATAACCTTCATTATCTATAGATGGTACGCCTAAGTTTTGTAATGCACCTGCATCATAGTTAAATATATGTGTCCATGTAACAAACTCTTCTTCTAGGTCTTTGTCTGAGAATAACCTTTCGTCTTGGTAATAACCATTAGCCATGCCTATTACCTGAAATAAGTGTTATTATCTTCTCCACTATATAGTCTATTGGTTTACGTGCTATCTCCAATACCTTACTTGTAGACGTAGTTACTGTTTCAGTATATACCACTTCATATCCTTGTGGATTATCTCCTTGACCTTCATAATTATGAGCTATTATCGTTTTACCTATAGTTATCATCCTATCTAATGAATCATTCTCATATAGCCTAAGCATTTCTTTATTACTTATCTTTCGTTTAGTCATGTCTGAACATGCACCTCATACTGTATATATCCTCTTAATGTTTGATTTGTACCTATAGGGTCTGTTATTCTCATATCTATACTAACAAGTAAACCTCTGGCATCTGTCCAGTGTCCACCATGTCGTATAACTGCATCTGAGATAAGCTGATCCCATGCTCCACTTAAACGCCAGTACCTAAAAGTATTATCAGGAAAAGCGAAAGGTACACAATTATATATTATACCATCCCATGTTGCACGTACTTCTAAATTTTTTGCTGCTACTTCATCATTTGTTTGGCGTAAAACTAAATATAATAAGCGTATATCTTCTGTAGCTGGTAATAATGGATACCACTGGTTCTGTACAGGGGGTGCTATAGTTTCAATTATTATAGGTAATTTTTTCCAGTAGTAATGTATGTCTGCACCTGACCCTTTACCCATTTAGGTCACTACTCTGCATATCGTGTTTCTTCTGGTAGTACGCCTTCCATCCATACATAGAGGGTTTTTTCTGCTTCAACTGTTACAATGTGAATACTCTTAATATTACATTCTAAGTTTAGGATTACAGCAGCTATAACATCTATTAGAACATTCTCAGCATTATTAAGCCTTATAGTAGCTGCACCATCGCAGTATATGATAGTATCTTTCGATATGAAGTTTTTATGTTGGTCTCCTTCTAGGTATTTGTTTGCATCTCCTACTACGTAGACACTGCCATTATCTGTATCTGTAAACTTTTTATAATCGTGGTATGGGTAATCGTGATTAAATACTTTTATCTTTGTGCTCATGTTTATTCACCATAAAAAAAAGGGGTTGGAGTCAAGGTATTACTCGACTCTTGATACTGGTACATAGTTAGCTTGTGCGAAATACATAGCTTCATCTACACCATAGTTTAGCTTTAGTTTCGCCGTAGAGCTACCACTTAACGGTGCTCTCCATTTGAGGTCTTTGTTATAGAAGAAGTCCATTACTGCAAAGTATCTAATCCAGTGTTCCAAGTTTGTAGCCATCCCTGTTTCATCAGGTACTAAGGTTGAGTGTGTATGGCTTTCAATACCTGCCATCCCTGTTATCTCATCCATAAGTTCGCCATGCAGATGTGTCCAAGGTACACCATTATAACCCCACATGAAATCATCTATCTCTAAACCAGCTTGGTTTACTGTTTGAGTCCAAGCAGCTTCTACAGGTACAGTAGGGCATTTAAAGAGCAATTTAAGTAAATCCCAGTTTGTCTGTAACCAGACATCTTTATCACCTGTACCTCTAGCTGATAGAGACACCTCCTCCTGTTTGATAAAGCCTACTGGTCTAGCATTTGGTAATATGACCTCGGAGATATCTACTAATAAATCGTCAAAGTCTGCATTAGCTATATCTAAACCTAATGTAAGTGTCTTACGGTTATCTAAGCTCTTGGGTAATGCCATAGCTGTATTAAGATATGGTGCACCGAACAATAGGGGGAAACATACGCCTTTTATGTCGTCTATTTCATGGTCACTACCTATAAGCATATATCTGCTTTGTTTGAGTAACATATTCATTACTACAGCTGTAAGAGTGTTTATGTACTTTAATACAGTAAAGCCACCCATATCAACTTGGATAGAGGTTACTAGAGCCATTAATAGATCATCGTCTTTATCAGCTGCTACAAAGTCACCTTTTATAGTAATCCAAATAGCAGCTAATACATCGTCTGTTAAATCCCATGTCTTTGTTTCGTCTGCTGTAGGGTCATAGTCTGCTACGATACGCTTTTTGAGAAAAGGACATTTAAAGACCACTTATGACCTCTCCTACTATCCTATCTCTTTTTTCAGTTCATGTTGTGCTACAGCTATAGGTACACATCTGTTAGATATGTTCTCTTCTACACTTGCTGTCTTTGGGGGTAATGTAATACCTTCGATAAGGGTTCTGTATGGTCTGTATCGTGCTATCTGTTTACCAGAAGCTTTCTTCATCCTGTCGCCTATGATAGTCTTACCCTTTGTTATGGTGCTATCTCTCCATTCTGCGTCACTAACCCTATCAATACCTGTCTTTCTACGTGCTAACACTTCTGAATTAGACATCTGTATCTCGTATAACTCCTGTCCAGCTATAGAAGGTTCTTTCCATTCAGCTGTTTTAACGCCTATCTCGAACCGTCTGCCTACGTCACCAGTACTCTTTTCGTAGTTTGCTTTTATATCTGTTTCTGATTTTACTCTCACCATGTGAAAGTCTCCTTTTTACGGTGTTTAAAATTGTGTATAGAAGTGTTTAAATAGTTAATGCGAAATATTTATAAGAGGTACGATGAGGGTGTCGGGGTCGGGGGTGTCACCCTATCCCCCCTTACAGGTGATAAAAATGAAATTGCAGCATTTAATAGATGATTTTAAGAGAAGTAGAGGGGTAGGTAGATATGTACAAATGCAAAGGATTAGAGAGTATGTTAATAATACAGATGTGTTCATAGTGTTAGAAGAGATTAAGCGCATGGATGAGACTAAAGACTTAGATATACTTTTAGGTGTGGGTATGCGTGGGGTTTTATGGAAAGCTGTAGTGGGGAGACAGGCTTATATAGAGGGTGTTAGTTAATGAGATGTAATCATAGTCTTGTTAGTTGTAGAGAATGTGATAGTGCTAATCATTGTATAATACTTATAACGTATATACTTCTCTTTAAGAAACACTTGAAATCTT
>JABXJW010000534.1 GCA_013375395.1 Desulfobacterales bacterium | reverse complement strand
AGATAGTCCAGTTGGCTGCCCTGGCAGTGATGACCAGTACAGCTTGTTCCCTGGACAAGGCTTGCTCTCGAAACCTTAAAAGTAATCCTGGAGCGGATAACCCCGGGGAGCAGGCTGAGTTATTAAAAAAATTTGCTGAGCTCAATCCTGAGGCGCAGCGCGGCGCCCTTGCCTATATAGAAAAGATGCGCAAGGGGTACGAAAAAGGCTTGACAAAAATTAAATAAGGTGTAATGCTTAAAGAGTAAGCCTCGAGAGCTTGCCGATGAAATCGGCTCTCGAGGTTGTTGCTTTCATCGGCGGCTCTAAGGCTAATTAAAGGGGGTCTGCAACCTTCGACTGGAAGGTTGAGGGCAGACCCCCTTTTCTTTTAGTCAAGGTTGCAACCTCCACCCGGGGGGCTACTCACCCTGGGGAAAATAAAGAAGGAGGTGGCAAATGGCCACAAAGGCAGGAGCAAAGAAGAAATATGTCGACAAGGTCACCAGTGACCTCGCTACGAAGAGCATGGCCACTAAGCTCTCCACCTATCTCGGCATCTCGGTGAGCGAAACCGCATCCCCCATTAAGAACTACAAGGATAAGATGAAGGATGCCGACGAGCTCTTCGATCGGCTCTACGAAGGCCAGAAAGCAGCCTATATGTAGGCTGCTTAACTTATGCCTGTCTCCCAGCAGTATGAGTCCATAGTAGGCTTTGCCACCACACTTGTCGCCTTAGCTGGGGTAGCAGTTATAGGCAGGACGATAGCTGGGGCAATGTTCCACCACTCGATACCCGCGGAGGACTTGATGCGGATAGCCGATAAGTACGGTTGGTGGGCCGCACGTCGTGCGGAGGCATTCGTTCCCCACATGGACGTTGAAGCCTGCGAGAGAGAGGCAAAGAGGCTCTACGAAGTAACTAAATACAGGAAGTGAGGTAGAACAATGATTTCAGCACAACAGGTATCAGTTCAGCCAGGCCAGACTGTGGTACGTCCTGGCCAGACGGCAGTCCAGCCAGGGCAGCTGGCGGTATCGCCCTATGGGGTAACCGGGATGCAGGACATTGGCACCCTTCTTACCAGTATCATGCCCCTAATCATGATGATAATGGTATTCATGATGTTGAAGCCGATGTT
>JABXJW010000533.1 GCA_013375395.1 Desulfobacterales bacterium | reverse complement strand
ATAACTTCTTCTCATCATGTTTTATCAAAAAATGCCGTTCTAATTGCGCCTAACTTTGCAACTCACCGCGAGGTTCGCCGCAAATCACCGGCGGCAAAAAGCAGAGCGAGGAACGAGCGCCGCTTTTTGCCGTCCGAGTGCATTTGTCTTGTTAGGCATGATTGGATTTTTCCCACTTTCTGAGTAGCCCGGTAACCCTCTCATCACCTCGCCATCAGTGCGAACACGCCCCAGCCCATGTATTCACGTGTGTAAGAGGCGTAGCGCTCGGGTTCCGAGGTCAATTTGGCTCGAACATCTTTCGCTAACTCGTCGTCGTGATTAGTTTCAAGCCATCGGCGCATAGTGAGCCATTTGGCCGCCTCGTATCTGTCCCAGCCGTTTTGGTCAGCCAGAACCATTTCAACGACGTCGTAGCCAAGGTGGCCGAAAGATGCGAGAAGTTCTGGAAGCATGAGAAAGTCGGAGATTGAGTTGGCAAGACACCCCTTGGCAACTTCTTCCGTCGGCGGCAACTTCAGCCAATAGGGCTCGCCAATGAGGATGATCCCGCCGGTACGGAGGCTCTTTGCCAGAAGGTGGATGGTGCCGGCGACTCCCCCTCCGATCCACGTGGCGCCGAGACAGGCTGCCACACCGACCTTTTTGTTGGCTACATAGCCGGCGGCGGCGTCGTGGATGAACTCGACTCGATCGGCGACATTGAGTTCTTCAGCGCGACGTTTCGCTTGCTCGGAGAACAACTGGCTCATGTCGATACCGGTGCCAATGATTCCGAAATCACGTGCCCAAGTGCACAACATTTCGCCCGAACCACTGCCGAGATCGAGTACACGAGTCCCTCGTTCCAGGCGCAATGCCTCGCCGAGAGTAGCGAGTTTGTCTGGTGTGAACGGGTTGTGGATGCGATGAGCACTTTCTGTAATGTTGAAGATCTTTGGAATGTCCATTGCGAAATATCTCCTTACGGGTATGGATTGATTTCTCTACTGCCTAACGCGCTGCGGATCAGCAGCGAGGCTGGAGGCAAACGCAGTTTGCCGAAGGCCGAGTCTGACTGAATCCGCTGGTTGTGAGGCGCGCAGCGCCGAGCAAGCGGCGGATGAAATCCGCAGCGCGTTGTT
>JABXJW010000532.1 GCA_013375395.1 Desulfobacterales bacterium | reverse complement strand
TTAGGGATAATATCGTTGATATAATCAATGGGGCAAAATCATTAAGTGAAGCATTTATTGATTTTGGGAAAACACTACAAACACAAGTAGCGGATGCCTTTTGGAATCTGGCTGTGGAAGCTGCAAAGGCAGCGGAATGGACAAAAGCAGCTTGGTTAGGAGCAGCATCGATAATTGTTTCGGTTTTTAATACGGTAATAAAAGGGGTATTGGATTATATATTTGGTATAGAAGAGGCATCAGAGAGAGTTCAAACAGCCTGGGGGGAATTTGCTTCAAGCTGGACACTTGGCGCAAGGGAGATGGGAGAATACCTCAAGGACCTAGCAAACAGATTTAGTGAAGTAGGATTGGCGATATCCAACACCATAGAAGCAGCACAGCGAAAACTGCAGGGGCTATACAAGAGCATAGAAGACCTTGACAAAAGCACCCGGGAAAAACTTATAGCTGAGTTAGATAAATACTATGATTATCGAGTACTGAAAGAAATGGACCTAAGCGAGCTTATGGAATTGTCTGCTAAAACTAGGGCTGAAATAGAAGCAGGCACACTGGAAGAGGTAGCGGAAAGTGCCGAAGAAGCTGCTGTAAGAGAGAAGGATGCTAAAGTTAATGCACTGCAGGCAATCGAAGATGCTCATAAACAAGAAATGGATTTAATCAACCAGAAAATCCTTCTGACAAAAATTGAAATCAAACTTATGGAATATCAAGCTATTGGTTGGGTACGAGATGCAAAAAAGAAGTTGGAACTTCAAAAGGAACTCAATGACTTACTAGATGAGTATGATGAAACGTATGGAGAGGTAGCAGAGTCAACTGAGGATGCTACAGAAGCAGCCAAAGAATACGGACGAGAAGGAAGAAGGGCAGGGGAGGACGTAAGGGACTCCCTCGAGATGGTTCGCCAGAAGATGGCGGAGGCCAGGGAAGCGTCCCGGGGGTTCAGGGACGACATAGGCAAGATACCCCGCGAGATTGCCTTTGACGTTATAGGCAAGCTCGGGATGCCCTCCATCCCCAGAATAGGGACGCAATACTTCGACATCGTGGGAGAATACAGGGCCCCCTATATCGAGCTCCCCAAGTTCCAGATGGGAATCCCCTATATCCCCAGGACAGA
>JABXJW010000142.1 GCA_013375395.1 Desulfobacterales bacterium | reverse complement strand
TGAAGGCATTCAGGGATCTTGTGGCCCAGGGTGTAAAAAAAGGGGATAATGTTTTCATTTATTACGCCGGTCACGGCTGGTTTGATGATATCCTGGAAACGGGTTACTGGGTCACGCCCGAGGCCACAAAAGATTCCGCCACTTTTCTTGAAAACAACATCATTTACAAATACATCGTCGCCTTGGACAAAAAGGGGGTCAGGCATGTGCTTCTGGTGTCCGACTCATGCTTTGCCGGAAGCTTTACCAAGGAGCACAGGGCAATTGAAACGGAGATTGACGACAGGTACTTTCAGGAGAAATACAAAAAGCCGTCCCGAAACATATTAACCTCCGGTGGCGTGGAGCCGGTTGCTGACAGGGGTAAAAGCGGTCACAGCATTTTTGCCTACTATTTTTTAAAGACTTTGCAGGAAAACACGCGGCCCTTTCTTTCCGCAAAGCAGTTGGGGGTTGCCGTTGAGCAACTTGTGTGTCGTAATTCCGACCAGACTCCGATCAGCCAATTTATCCACGGAGCCGGAGACCAAGGCGGGCAGTTTTTTTTCATCAACAGGAAATCTTCAGGGAGTGGACACGTACCGGAGCCGGTTTCGCCCGAAGCCGCGGATTTGCCGAAACAGGGTGAAGCGTCATTTGACGACATCCTGAAGGCCGAAGAAGTGCAGCGTCAAGCCAAAGAGAAGTGGAGTGGCTGGCAGCAAGGCAGAGAAAAGGAGTACCGGAGCATACGGGCAATCGATGAAAGTAAGGACTTTACTTCTCAACAGAAAACCGTTGCCTGGCAGCGTTTTCTTGCGGCCCTTTCGCAGGATAACCCTTACAGCAGGCGTGACAATGAGATGTGTTCCTACTCCCGGTCGCGTGCATCGCACTGGGAGGACGCAAATCCTGCTAAAAAGCCACAACCCGCACTGCCTGCCCATCCCACCGAGCCGGAGCGCGAGGTAACTTCTCGTGACGGGACACTTATCGCATATGCAACAGGCGTGGTACGGGACACCAAGACAGGCCTCGAATGGTATGCCGGGCCTGACAAGAATACAAACTGGAACGAAGCCAAATCCTGGGTAGAGAATCTTACTGTTGACGGCGGAGGCTGGCGCATGCCCACAAGGAAGGAGCTGAGAAGTCTTTATGAAAAAGTGGCGGGAACGCGCAACATGACCCCTTTATTGAAGACCACCGGATGGTGGGTATGGTCGGGAGAGACCAAGGGTTCGTCGTCGGCGTGGTTCTTCTACTTCCGCAACGGCTTCGAGAACTGGAGCTACCGCAGCACCTCCTACGACGGCCTTCGGGCTTTTGCGGTGCGTTCCCGAAGATGATGGCTTTTTGTGTTTATCTTTGAAAATGTTTACAGGGCGTATCTGGATTGCAGGCGAAAAAAGCGCGGCGAAAAAGCAGCCCTCTCGTACGCCGCCTTGAAAAGATATGGGAACCGGTCTTTATCCACGACAGCTTTGCCTGCCGAAAGGGCAAAGGCACCCACAGCGCGGTCTCACGCCTGCGTTCTTTCGCCCGCAAGGTTACTGCCAACCGGACACGCCACGCCTGGTTTGCACAGCTCGATATCAAGGCATTTTTTCCATCTATTGACCGCTAGATTCTGCTTTCCCTGGTGCTTTCCCGCCTGGAAAACAAGGATCTTCGCTGGTTGTCCAATACAAAAGAAGGAGTGCTGGTGGACAGGAAAACGTTGATGCAGTTCCGCGATGCGGCAGAGCAAGGCGAGCCGATTTCGGCACAAACGGCACTGGCCGTACTGCATTGTCCTTCAGATATTATCCCTGAAATTTTTCGCGCTGCCACGCTCGTGCGCCGGCGACATTTCGGGGACAGGATCGGCTTGTGCGCAATTATTAACGCAAAGAGCGGTGCATGCGGAGAGGATTGCGCCTTTTGCGCACAATCATCACATTACATAACGCATGCCGAAGTCAGGCCGCTGCAAAGCAAAGAAGAGATTATTGATGAGTACCTGGCGGCAAAAAAAATGCCCATTTCGCATTTTGGCGTGGTTACAAGCGGCAGAGCATTGAAAAGCCGTGATATCGATCGCATATGCGAGGCAGTCAGAAGCAGGCCGGATTCTGATGTGACCTGGTGCGCCTCGCTTGGGTGTGTGAGCCACGACCAGCTCAAGGCATTAAAGGCGGAGGGCCTCAAACGGTTTCACCACAATCTGGAGACTGCCGAAAGCTTTTTCCCGACTATCTGTTCCACACATACCTATGCCGACCGGCTGGCTACTGTGCGCGCGGTAAAAGAGTCCGGCATGGAGATCTGCTGCGGCTGTCTGCTGGGCATGGGCGAAACACCGGAACAGAGAGCAGAACTTGCCTTTGCCATGTCAAATGAACGGGTGGATTCAATCCCACTTAATTTCTTGATTCCCATCAAGGGCACACCCCTTGAGAATGAGCAGCCCATGAAGCCGCTGGACATAATTCGTTGCATCGCCATGTTTCGCATGGTGAATCCGCAGGCCGAAATACGTGTATGTGCCGGCCGCTTGCACCTTCGGGACTTACAGTCCATGATCTTTTACGCCGGGGCAACCGGTATGATGATAGGTCCGTTGCTCACGGTTGCCGGCCGAAATGTGGAACAGGATTTACAGATGTTAAAGGATCTCGATGTCGTTTATGCATGATGAAGCGTGGATCAGCAAACAGCTTTGCGACCTGAAAGAACAACACCTTGATCGCAGCCTTGTGGTTTATCACGAGGCAGGCGGCAAGATTCGGATAGGTGATCGGACTTATCTCAATTTTTCTTCAAACGACTACCTTAATCTGGCCCGAAATCCGGATGTTGTTGCAAAGGCCGCCGGGGCCCTGAGCAGCTCGGGGTGCGGTGCAACAGCATCAAGATTGGTCACGGGAACACTCACCTGGCACAACGAGCTGGAGCAGAGGCTGGCCCGGCACAAGGGCTATCAGTGCGCGTTGCTCTTCGGCAGCGGTTTCCTTGCCAATTGCGGCACGATACCGGCCCTTGTGGGCAGGGGTGATCAAGTTTTTGCAGATAAACTGGTGCATGCCAGTATTGTGGATGCCGTTATATTGAGTCGCACAAAGCTGTACCGCTTCCGACACAATGATGCCGAACATCTGGAGCAACTGCTGAAAAAGAGCGGTGCTTCCGGCCGCAAGCTCGTTGTAACGGAATCCGTATTCAGCATGGACGGAGACCTTGCTCCTCTTAAAGATATTGCCGGTGCGGCACAAGCACATGGCGCAATGGTCATGGTAGACGAGGCGCACGCAACAGGTGTTTTCGGGCCAAAAGGGAGCGGGCTTGTCAGAGAGTTGGCGCTTGAGTCTTTGGTCAATATTGATCTTGGTACGCTGAGCAAGGCGCTTGGCGGATACGGTGGCTTTATTGCGTGTTCAGGGCCCGTGCGGGACTTTCTTGTCAATCGCGCCCGGCCTTTCATCTACTCAACCGCTCCTCCACCGCCCGTGGTCGGGGCAGCGCTTGGCGCACTGCAAGTAATTGAGGACGTCGGTGGGCTCGGTGCGCAACTATTGACCAATGCGGCGGCCTTCAGAAATCGTCTCCAAGGGGCGGGGCTGAATACGGGCAATTCCGCCAGCCAGATTATTCCCGTCATGGTTGGTGGAAACAGCGAAACGCTTGCCATCTCGAAAAAACTGAGGGAGCAGGGTGTCATCGGCGTGGCCATTCGGCCTCCGACTGTTCCCCAGGGAAGCGCAAGGATTCGCCTGTCAGTGACGCTCGCTCACAGCCGGGAAGACCTTGAGCATGCGGCAGACATTATTATTGCTGCGGCAAAGTCTGAGGGGGTATTGTGAAAAGGCGAGCTATTTTTTTGATTGCAGGCTGGGCTCACACGGAACGTGCACTGCACCCCGTTGCATCGGCGTTACAGGAAGCAGCCTATGATGTTAGAGTC
Organism: Desulfobacterales bacterium; assembly: GCA_013375395.1. Taxonomy (GTDB): domain Bacteria; phylum Desulfobacterota; class Desulfobacteria; order Desulfobacterales. Next base: position 5,281 of record JABXJW010000142.1, on the reverse strand, counting down.
GAGTCAACCTGGCGATTGTTAAACCGATTGGGCAACGTTCCATGGCAAGGCCCCAGCCAAGGAGAGTCCTCCGTTCGCAAAAAAAACTCCGGTCTTTCATATTATGCAAAGGGGCTTAGGCAGATCCTTGAAAAACAGGGCGCCCCTTGCATTGTTGTTGGCTGGTCAGCGGGTGGGATGGTAGCTATGGAGGTGGCCGTCGAACATCCTGAATTACTCGAACGCCTTGTGCTAATAGGGGCGACGGCGAGATTGTGCGCTGATAATGGATATCCGTGCGGCGTGGCCGCCGGAAATGTGCGCGCCATGATCCTTGATATGAAGAAGAATCCAATGGCCGTACTCGATCGTTTTTTTCAGGATGTTTCCTGGCCTGCTGTTGAATCAGAGTGGTTGCGAAATAAAAAAGTAAAGGCCGCCCATAACATGGGAATAGAGCCCCTTGTTGACGGCCTCAGGTATCTTCAGAAAACGGATCTAAGGGATAAGTTGAAAGGAGTCAAGATTCCGGCACTGATCATTCATGGAAGGGATGACCGTATAGTGCCGTGGCAGGCCGGACAATGGCTTAATGATTCATTGCCCGACAGCCGCATCATTATTCATGAGGGCGTCGGGCATGACATTGACGGACGACAATCAGCCGTGCTTGCGTCTGAAATAATAGAGTTCATGGAGGACAACAATTTAACCGTTTGAACTTTTGAAATGATCGCGGCTTCAACGGGGGTTAAATTTTAATCCGTGTAAAACTCGAGTCTAAGTGAGCGTAAAGAAAGAACAGCTAATTCATTTTAACAAGTCAGTCAAGGTTGGCAGTTTGTTAAGCGCTCACAAAACGCTCCGGCAACTGCCTGTTCTTTCTTAACGCTCACTAATACTCTCAGACAGTTACCCGGATTCAAACTTAACCAACGTTGAAGCCTATTCCAGCCTGTTTTTTTATAAGGCTTGGAGGTTCGGTGTTGAACACTGAAAAACATCAACGCTCGGTGACCGCGCGATTTTCCGCGGCCTCTGCCACCTACCACGAAAAGGCCGACGTGCAGAGAATCGTTGCGGGAAATCTGTCGAGTCTGGCTTCGGTTGGCCGGCCCGTCGAGCGCATCCTTGAGATCGGTTGCGGCACGGGCGGGCTGACCGAATTACTCCTGGAGCATTTCCCGGCGGCTGCGATTGATGCAATCGATGTCTCAAGAGAGATGATTGACCGGGCGCAAGAGCGACTGTCATCACATGATCGTGTCAGGTGGTTTGTTTCCGATCTTAGAACATATGAGACCACTGTTTCATATCCGCTCATCGCGAGCAGTTCGTCTATGCACTGGATTTCGCCCGTGGAGGACGGCTTGACTCTTGTGGCAGATCTTTTGGATGCGGGCGGTGAACTCTTGGCGGCATTAATGCTTCACGGCACGTTGGGAGAGCTGCGCACAATGCGCCTTGGTGTGGCGCCGCACAAACCGCCGCTTGGACGCCTGCCGCTCGCGGAAGAGGTTCTTTCCGGCCTGGAAAAGGCGGGATTGCGCGTGCTGGAAAAGCGGCAAGAAACGATCCGCAAAGACTATGTATCTGCCGGAGCATTTCTTCGCACGATTCACGAGCAGGGCCTCACAGGAGGCACCGTCTCTTCTTCCGAACGTCCCTTGACTCGCGTGGAGCTGCGCAGGCTTACGGCAGGATACGATGCCGGGTACGGTAACGGAGGGTCGGGGGTATTTGCCAGTTATGAGGTTTTGTATGTAAGAGCCATAAAACCAGTAGTCTGCTGTGGGCCTTAGAAAACCATTGTCCAATATGCAGCCAGTCATTGCGAGCGAAGCGAAGCAATCTCCTGTGACATATAAAAATGGACAGGCAATACTACGTCGTATGAAGAATTATGAGATTGCTTTGCTCCGCTCGCAATGACATGATAGGAAATACCACGTGAACACTGACTTGCGAGTTAACTTGACAAACCCGATGAATTCATCAAACTTGGTTCACTTTAGGCACTTCATTGATGAACAACAATGGAATCTTCGTAACAGGCACAGATACCGGAGTCGGAAAGACAGTGGTTGCGGCTGCGCTGGTTTCGCTCTTTCGGGCGGGCGGCATTGACGCCGTTCCCATGAAGCCGATTGAGACCGGCTGTATTCCCGAAGCAGGCGGCCTGGTCGTCGCCGATCTTCAATTCTGCCTTAATATGTCAAATCTTGCCCCGTCGCCTGCCGAGCAAAGGCTCATGGTTCCATATTGTTTTGAGCCTGCATGCTCTCCCCACCTTGCGGCTGCGCAGGCGAACGAGACAATATCCGTCTCCCGGATAGCTGATGACTACTCAGTGTTGAAGACCGAGCATGACTTGGTCATTGTTGAAGGTGCGGGGGGAATCCTTGTGCCGATCAACGTCAAAGAAACCATGCTCGATATAATGGTCGGACTTTCACTTCCTGTAGTCTTGGTGGCGCGGCCATGGCTGGGGACCATCAACCACACTTTGCTTTCATTGCGCGAACTCGTGCGGGCCGGGGTCCCGGTCCTGGGGGTAATATTCAATGACTCGCGTCGCAGCACCACCACCCAAACCCTGCCCCTTCAAGGGGGAGGGCAGGGTGGGGGTGCACTGCTGCGGGATGAGATCGTGAGTGATAACAAGGTAACCATCGAGCGATTCGGCAATGCTTCTGTCGTGGCACATCTTCCTTTCATAGAAGGAATCGAAGCAAAATCGCATAAAGATTTCCTGGACGCCTATTCACCACATTTGCCTTCTGCAAAAGAACTGTTGGAAAGGATCAACCACGCATGACCATAGACACCGATCAATACATGCAGATGGACAGGCAAGGCATCTGGCATCCTTACACCCGCCATTCTGCCGCACAAGCAGGTGACTTTCCCATCATAACAAAAGGGGAGGGGGTTTATCTCTTTGATGCCGAGGGCAACAAATACCTGGATGCAATTTCGTCCTGGTGGGCATGCAACCTGGGGCACAGCCATCCCCGATTAGTCGAGGCGATCATACGACAGGCTCGTGAGCTGCAACACAGCATCCTGGGCAATCTTTCCCATCCTCGCGCCATAGAACTTGCCGAAGAACTGGTCGGACTTTTTCCCGATCCCAGGCACGTCCTGTTCGCCAGCGACGGGGCCAGCGCGGCAGAGGCCGCCCTGAAGATAGCCATTCAATATTGGCACAACCTGGGGCACGGCGAGCGCAACAGATTTGCCTCACTTGAGGATGCCTATCATGGCGACACGTTGGGGGCGGTTTCTGTTGGTTATCTGGAAGGTTTTCATTTGCCGTTCAAGCCTCTGTTGTTTCCCGCATATCGTGGTGAGTCACCCTATTGCGGGCGTTGCAAGCACGGAAAAGAACCTGCTTCCTGTAGTCAAGAATGCTTTGATTCCATGCTGGCTGTGTTTGATGAGCATGCAGATGAGCTTGCCGCAGTCATACTTGAACCGCTTTGTCAGGGTGCTGCCGGCATGAGAATCTATCCGCCGGAATATCTCAGGCTGCTCGACAAGTTATGCAAGGAGAAGGATGTTTTGCTCATCGTTGATGAGATTGCTGTTGGTTTCGGACGGACAGGCAAAATGTTTGCATTCCAGCACGCAGGTATTGATCCGGATATCATCTGTCTGGGAAAAAGTCTTTCAGGAGGATATCTCCCCATCAGCGCCACGGTTGTCAAAGACAAGATATTTGAAACTTTTGGAGATCAGCCTGAAGACCGCACTTTCTATCACGGCCACACCTTTTCCGGAAACCCGATTGCCTCGGCCGCAGCCCTTGAGACCTTGCGCATCTACGAGCGGGAGCGGATCGTGGAGCAAGCCGAGCAAAAAGGCCGCTTGTTGAAAGATCAAATGGCGCCCCTTTCCGATTTGCCTCACGTGGTTGATGTCCGATGCCTCGGCATGATCGGCGCAGCAGAACTCGATGATGAGCCGCGGTGGCCGCAGCAGATCCGCGAACGTCTTCTCGGCGAAGGCATTTTGGTCCGGCCCCTTGGCAATGTTGTCTACCTCATGCCTCCTCTGATTACCTCTGGAGATATTTTGAATCGGACGGTGGAGGCCTTTTGTAATGCGGTTGAGGTGTGCAGATGATGCCTATGAATCCAAATCTTTATGACTGCTCTATCCGGTGAGACCTACGAGCGTCTTTGCACGATTCAGGCCTCACTTTTCGGTCAATTCCCTTCATAACAGCCTTTCATAGTATTGATTCCGCCAGATTTGCCGCTGCACGGATTTGCCTGCCGTCCGAGAATGGGGTTGACAAACCACTGTATGTTTAGTATGAGATTTCAACTCAAATAGTTTCATCTAGGACTATGTTAGCATAATTTTTCTCAACATAAAGAATATATCAATCCAGGGCTGCCGGGGCAGGTTTGTCATTTTCAATGTGTGTAAGAGGCGGCTGAGTGATCCGGGTGACAATAATGGGACCGATGCTGATCAATCCGAGGTTGGAATCATATGAATTGTCCAGGCTTTTTGGTGGTGGAGGGCGTCAAAGCTTTTCTCGTTCGCTCCGAACAAAGCTGGAGACTCGTGAGCGGACATTAAGCACGCTTCTCGAACCTCGTCTGCACTATCGAGTCAAGAAAATCGATAAGATCAGCAATGGTTTTGTTTCTCTCGAAGGAGGCATAACCTTTAGGAGCACAAGGCTTTCACAAGCACTTAAAGATTCGGACAAGATCGTTTGCTTTGTGGCCACCGTTGGAAGTGGCATTGAACGTGAGATTGTCCGGCTTACGGCCGACAATCGCCTATCGGAGGCATACATCTTGGATGCTATGGGCTCGGTAGCCGTCGAAAATATCGTTGAACAGTTCTGCCAACGCAAGGAAGCCAAATTTGCTTTAGAGAATAAGTCGGTCACACTGCGCTTTAGTCCGGGTTACTGCGATTGGCCCATCACGGATCAGAAAAAGCTTTTCGAGTTGTTCGGTTCAGAGTCTACAGGGGTTGGGCTGCTCGATTCCTGCCTTATGCAGCCGCGCAAATCTATCTCAGGTGTCTTCGGATTATTTCACCACATACCCCCCCACGCTTCCCCTCCTTACAATCCCTGCCATAACTGTAAGAAGACAGATTGCATAGCAAGAAGGAACCAGGAATAAGAAGCACCGGTGTCTATTCAAAGTCAAGCAAGGAAGGATATATGCAGAAGGTGAGAAGAGGATTGCCTGGCGGCCAATACAAGCCCCTGGCCGATGAAGACATTTTGAAAATACACGAAACGAGCCTTAAGGTCTTTGCAGAGGTTGGG
>JABXJW010000531.1 GCA_013375395.1 Desulfobacterales bacterium | reverse complement strand
GAGCGAGTCCCATTAGTCGGCTCTGGTCAGTATTTATCTGCTGCTCTCGAAGGTCGCGTTGTTGTGCTATCATTACACCCAACTGACGTGTAGCTCTGGCTTTTAATTGCAGTTTCTGTTCAGGGTTGAGGTTCGGTAGAAACTCAACAGGGTCTGTTTCGAGCAGTTTCAGAAAATCTCCAGGCTTGGAATCTATCAACATCAAGCCTCTATACCAGTCCACATTTGCCCTGACCGACTTTTGTCGATTCGCCGCTTCCTCGGCACTCATAAAACCTTCTTTTCGAGCCGTCTCGATAGCACTTGCAGCGCCATCGGCATCGAGGGCTTTCTCAAAATAATTAACAGCGACAATCGCAGAAGCCCGGCTCCAATCTTTTTGTTTATCCAAAAACTCTGCGCCAACACGTTTTTCCGAAGCCAACTGCTGGCTTGTGATATATTTTTCGAGGTATCGGCGGGCAGGAGTGGTCAGACCTTTTCTAATAATATTCCTGCGCTGCTCTTTTGCGAACGCTTTATATTTTGTGCCGTAATTCTCAAAGTCTCCGTCTTTTTTCAAGTCGATAAAAAATTCCGTGTGTGCCCGTTCCCATTGAGACGCCCCCTCTAAAAACTGAGTTTCGCTTCTGGTCTCGATAAAGTCGTCCCAGAAATCCTTGCCTAAGCTGGAAAAGGCTTCACCTAAATCTTTTAAGCCCGCAGCCTCTAAACCCTGCCCCGTATCTGCTATTTCCATAGGCGCTCGGGGCAAGCGAGAAGTCTCCATTTGCTCGGTAGCAAAATAAGTTGGTATCGAAGGCATCGTAGTCTCCTTATCCAAGTGTCGTCTTTAAGCCACGTCTCTCTATTCGGGCAGGAGCCATAAAGCCAGGGATAGTCATACGGGTAGCCGCCCTGCCCCTGCGACCTCTAAGACGCCTGCGTTCAGCCTCGCCTGCCTTCATAGCTTCGGGCGTTATCTCTGTAATTGTAGGAGTTGGCTCGGGCAGTTCTGGCGGGGCTACTTTCTTTGGTTTACCAAATGACATAATAACTCCATGTCCTTTAGACTTTTAATCCTGATAAATTTTGTTTTTTTAATAACCACCAACCTGCTTGGTGATATGACATCATACTTGGAGTCGCATCTC
>JABXJW010000141.1 GCA_013375395.1 Desulfobacterales bacterium | reverse complement strand
CAGGAAGGCCTCGTCTATGGAAAGGGGTTCAACTAACGGCGTGAATTGGTGGAAAATCTCGAATACCTGCTCGGAGACGTCCTTATATCTGGACATCCTTACGGGTAGAAAGATTCCCTGGGGACAGAGTCGCATTGCTGTGGCTATGGGCTGGGCGGAACGCACGCCGAATCTTCTAGCTTCATAAGAGGCTGACGAGACTACACCTCTTTTGTGTGAACCGCCGACAATTACCGGTTTTCCCTTCAACGACGGATTATCCAGCACCTCGACAGCCGCATAGAAGGCATCCATATCAAGGTGGATGATCGTTTTCCGCCTTATCGGAAATATCATTGCGATTACTCTGCTCGGTGAGCCCCCCTTGTTGTGCGGACTGAATTCCTCAATGAAACCACGCCATCAGCAGATGTGTCAACAAGTTTGAAGGTGACTCAGGGGCGCCAATTGCAGGCGCCTTTCGGCTTCAAGGAGACCGCAACTGACTGATCTGTCAGGCGATATTTGCCTGACCCGATCTCAAAAAAGAGATTCCCCTTGACGGCTGACAGATGTACGGCTGTTTGGATGCAAACAATTGGATGCTCTCCGCAGTAAACCTATTAAAGTTGACAAAGCTGCCACAGTATGCTTTATTTTTTATTAATAGCCACTGACCACACAGAGAATCGTGGACTAGCCTTGCAGACATCAAGAAGGGAGTATGACTATGGGACAAGGTGTTCTGGATGTTGACGATAGCAGCTTTGAATCAGAGATATTGAAGGCCGACAAGCCTGTCCTCGTAGATTTCTGGGCGCCCTGGTGCGGCCCCTGCAAGGCTATCGCTCCAGTAATGAATCAACTGGAAGAGACGTACGGCGATAGCATCATTTTTGCCAGATGCAATGTAGACCACAGCCCTAACACCCCAACGAAATACAGCATCCGGGCTATCCCCACCATTATCCTGTTCCAGGACGGCAAGGTGGTAGACCAGGTTGTTGGTGCTGTGCCGAAATCCCACCTCGAAGAATTGCTGAAGAAGATCCTTTAAATGTCCGACCAGTTGTACAATGTTGCCATAATCGGCCGAGGCCCTGCGGGATTGCAGGCGGCCATCCATTCCGGCAGCAAGAAAGCAAAGGTTATAGTCTTTGGAAAGCCGCGAAACAGCGGCTTGTATAAGGCACGAGTAGCAAATTTCTGCTGCTCTGAAGATGTTATTACGGGCAAAGAGATGCTTGAGGCAGGCAGGAAGCAGGCAGAGAGCTTCGGTGCGGTATTTTTGGAAGAGGACATCATCGAAGCGAAAAGCGAAAACAATCGTTTTATCCTGGTTACAGAAAGTGGCGGGGCTTTTACATTTGAGACCCTCATCCTTGCCATGGGAGTTGCTCGCAAAAAGCTGCAGGTGAAAGGAGAAAAGGAGTTTGTGGGTCGAGGTGTAAGCTATTGCGTAGATTGCGACGCCACCTTTTTCAAAGGGATGGACGTGGCGGTGGTCGGAAATGAGAGCGCGGCCGCAGCCGGCGCCTTGGCCCTTTTGCTCTATGCAAGAACGGTTTACCTGGTGTGCCGGAAACCTATGATCTCAGATTTGCTTCACGAGCGGCTTAAAAGGAGTGAGGTTAGGATATTGCAAGACACCTGGGTCAAGGAGATTGTAGGGGCCAATGAGGTGGAAGGGTTGATGCTGACAAACGACGAGTCCTTGAAAGTCAGCGGGGTCTTTATCGAACTTGGGGCAAAGGGCGCCATGGAGCTTGCAGCCAACCTCGGGGTCGTATTTGACGCGGAAACCTTTAGCTTTATCGAAACCAACAAGAAACAGGAAACCAATATTCCGGGTCTATATGCTGCCGGAGATATTACCGGCCAGCCGTGGCAAATAGCCAAGGCCGTTGGCGAAGGGTGTACCGCAGGGATCGAGGCGGCGGAATACGCAAGGAAGCTTGCCGACTCGGAACGGTCCAGGGGGTAAGAAATGGCGTTGTCTGTGAATTTGAAAAAGGCCGTTTGGTTTTCTATCATCCTGTTGCTGGCGGTGACACTATTCGGATGCGCCTGGAGTCGGCCGAAACAGGAAAAAACAGCCCGGGAGCTTGCCGATGAGGCGATGGAGGCCTTGAGAGACAAAGACTACAGAAAGACGATCGAGTCTTTCGAAAAACTGAAGGATTGGTATCCGTTCAGCCAATATGCCATTTTAGCCGAGCTCAAACTTGGCGATGCTCACTATTTTCGCAAGGAGTACGAGGAAGCCGTATTTGCATACGAGCAGTTTGAAAGCCTTCATCCCAAGAATGAAGCCGTCCCGTATGTGGTTTATCAGATAGGCCGTTGCCATTTTGACCGGCTCAAGTCCATTGACCGGGACCAAACCATGGCCAGGGATGCGGCCCGGACCTTTGAAAGGTTGATTCGCAACCATCCGGGCAGCCCTTTTTCCGAAAAGGCTGCCGAACACATCAGGATCTGCAAAAAAAGTCTGGCCGAGCATGACTTCTACGTGGGTATGTTTTACTATAAGAGCAAACACTACAAGGCGGCCCTGGAACGTTTCAAAACTGTTCTTAAGTCTTATCCGGACTTGGGCGTTCATTACAAAGCCATTCAATACGTTGCCCTGTGCCGGGACAGGATCGAAAACTCTGACAGCGGCGGCAAATAACAACCCCGCAATAGTAACCCGGACAAGCTGGAGAAGCTCAAAGCTGAAAGCTTATGAATTCACTGTGGCAATATGTCCGATGCTGTCAGTTGCTTCACGGATTTTGACATGTTGCGTGGACTTCCAACGGGGGTTTACACGGTTCAAAATCTGATCGTCGCTGGAGCGACCGTGTTTTCAAAGACCTGAATTGTTAAGATAGAATTGGATCCTAGGCCCTCGGTTTCTCCTACTTCCAGCTTTCATAAAAAACTTATCTGCCGGAAAAAGCACGAAGTTCACAACTAACGGACTAATCATCATGGTCTTTAGAGCGATACTCCTACTACCGGGTGCATATCTGCTCGGTTCCGTGCCTTGGGGCGTTGTGCTGGCTCGGCTATTTGGCAATGTGGATATTCGAAAGGCGGGCAGCGGAAACATAGGCGCCTACAATGTCTATCGCGTTGCCGGGATAAAACTCGGGATCATGACCCTTGTCGGAGACATCTTGAAGGGGGCCGTTCCGGTGCTGGCTGCCACGCACTGGTTGGAGTTCTCTGGTTGGAAAGGCGATCTGTGGGTCTGCCTGGTAGCCCTTTGCGCCTTTTTCGGTCATCTTTTTTCTGTATTTTTGGGCTTCAAGGGAGGCAAGGGGGTGGCCACCGGCGCCGGTTGTTTTCTGGTCATATCGCCTCTTGTGTTACTGGTCTGCGTGCTGGTTTATGTGATGGTTCTTTGCACTTGGGGATATTCCTCGGCAGGTTCCCTTTCAGGGGCCGCCGTACTGCCTGGAGCTATCTGGCTTGCTACGCATTCTATCCCCATAACCTCCTGTGCGTTTACTATGGCATTGCTGATTTTTGTCCGTCATCGCGGAAATATCAAACGTCTCCTTGACGGGACGGAACACTCCCCCATGCGGTCGTAGAGATAGGGTTTTTGTCTGGATGAACACTGGTAGGGGAAAAACGATGGGCTCAAAACTTATACTTTTGCCTTGTAAACGCCGCGGCCGGCTCTTTCGATCTCATCTTTCTTGCCAAGCTTGAAGAGGATATTCCGAATCTTTTTGTCTTCAAACCCGGTGCGAGCCTTGATCGTGCCTACATCTGTGCCGGCCCGATATTTTTTGACAATCTGCAAGACCTTGTCTGAGTCTGTCGCCTGAGACTTGACCGTTGATGCACGCTTTTTTTTCGCGGCAGCCACTTCGGACGGTTTTGCACTCCCGGCAGTCTTTTTCGCTGTCTCCCGGCCCTTGACGGCCTTTTCCAATGCTGCCACCCTATCGCTCAGCCGGTCAAACTCGGTTCTGCTCGGCAGCTTCAAGGCCAGAAGTGACCGCTCAGTCTTTTTGACTAGACCTTCGATTTCTTTCTTGGTTGGAATCTTAAGCCGCTCGACCATGAACTCCACCAGGGTTTCAAGACCGTGCGGGAATTGTTTCTTTTTCATAAGGTCCCTCTTGTCAACTTACTTGGCATTCCCTGAGATACTCAATAATCGACCCGTTCTTTCAGTTCTTTCCCGCACTTGAAGAATGGAAGCTTCTTTTGCGGTATCTCAACCGGCGCCCCCGTCTTTGGATTCCTTCCGATATAGCCCTTGTAATTCTTTGCAAACATACTGCAAAAGCTGCGGATCTCCACCCTTTCACCTTTGGCCAGGGCATCGGACATGGCATCAAAAAAGATGTCGATTACTCCCTCGGCTTTAGCCTTGCTAATGCCGGCCTCCTTTTGCAAAGCCTCGATGAGACCAGACTTATTCATGCCCCCTCCATTTTGAGCTGTTTTGGCGTCATTTTTTGATAAGACAGTCCATTTATTACAAAATAAGACTTTGAAAAGTCAAGCAAAAATTCTGAAAATGTTAACTATTGCGATTTGGCCTGCAACCTGCCTGCTTTGTATCTCACTGCTGTCCCGCCCTTATCTCGGCCACGACCGACTCCACCTCGGAGCGCATGTTGGAAAGCCTTGCTTCAGAAAGGGCTTCAAATCGCAGTACCAACTTCGGCTGCGTATTGGAGGCCCGAACCAGCCCCCAGCCGTCTTCGAAAAGGATGCGAACCCCGTCTATGTCTATGATCTTATTGCGCTTACGAAAGTACTCGGTTACACCTTTTACCACTTGAAATTTCGTCTCATCCGGGCACGGCACGCGTATCTCGGGTGTGGTATAGGTCTTCGGCACGTCGCTGAGCAGTTCGGAAATCGTCTTTCCTGTTGCTGCAAGGATCTCCAAAAGCCGGCATGAGGCGTAAATGGCGTCATCATAGCCAAGGTATCTGTCGGCAAAGAACATGTGTCCGCTCATCTCGCCGCCCAGTTCAGCCCGGACCTCTTTCATCTTTTGTTTGATCAGGGAGTGGCCCGTCTTCCACATAATCGCCCTCCCGCCACGTTTTTCAATGTCATCATAAAGCGTTTGGGAACACTTTACCTCTGAGATGAACGTGGCATGCGGCTTGCGTGAAAGGATTTCCCTGGCGTACATAATCATCAGTTTGTCGCCCCAAATTATATCGCCCTTTTCGTCAATGACGCCAATTCGGTCCCCGTCGCCGTCATATCCGATGCCGACATCCAGTCCCTCTTTGCGAACCAATGCCACCAAGTCCTGCATATTCTTTAGCACTGTGGGATCAGGTTCATGGTTTGGAAAATTTCCGTCCATGTCACAATAAAGGTCAAAGACCTCACAGCCCAAATCTTTTATGACGGGCGCCGCCACAACACCCGCCGTCCCATTGCCGGCATCGATGCCGACACTAAGAGGCCTGGAAATCTCAAGGTTTTCATGCAAGAATTTCCTGTAAGGTGTTACTGCATCCGCGGTTTCCTCGCTTCCGCTTCCTTCGGCAAAATTGCCGCTCTCTACGATGTGGTGAAGTTTTTGTATGTATTCCCCAAAAAGGGTGTCGTAACCGCTGCAAAGCTTAAATCCATTATACTCAGGGGGGTTATGGCTGGCCGTGACCATGACTCCTCCTTCTGTTTTAAACTCCCTAATGGAGAAGTAAAAAACGGGCGTCGGACACACCCCTATGTCCACCACGTCACAGCCCGTGGCCAGTAGCCCCTCTGTCAACAGGTCCACATAACGGCCGGAACTCAGGCGGCAGTCCCGTCCCACGCTGACCTTTGAGCGGTTTTCAGCCCGCAGGTAGGTGCCGACCCCTTTACCAATCAACACCACATCTTTTTCGGTAATGTCTTTTCCTACAATGCCTCTGATATCATATTCTCTAAAGATCTGCGGATTCACAACGCCTCCGAGTTCGTTACTCATTACTTGTTATTCGATTACACGATTTCCGATTCCCGCCAACCGTCAGGGCGACCAAGCAATGACAACTACGCCGAGGAGCCAGCAATAGGGGGCAAATGTATAAAGGTTTCCTCTTTTTACCAGGTGTATCAAGACCTTGAGGGCCGCATACCCCGCCACCGCGGCCACACAGGCCCCTAGAAGTGCGGGCCCGAGAGGGGGCATGACCGAGGCACGGGCTTTGTACAGTTCCAGGGCCATGGCCCCGACGATTGCCGGGATCGACAAAAGAAAAGAATAGCGGGCCGCTGTTTCACGATGTATTCCCCTGAACAGGGCCGTCGCAATAGTAGTCCCTGATCGGGAAATCCCCGGCAAGATGGCCAGCCCCTGCATCAGGCCCACGCAAACAGCGTCCCAAAAGGTGAGCTGCGCCGGATTGCGGCCCTTTCGGTTCAGCCCGCGTGTGAACCAGAGTAAAAGCCCGGTAACCAAAAGCATGATTCCGACAAGGCGGACTGAGGAAAAGAGCATCTCGGCCATGGGCCGAAATACAAAGGCGAGTAAAACAGTAGGAACTGTGCCGACAATAATCAGGCCAAGCAGTCTCATCTCCGGTTCTTGGCTCAATTGTTGCCTGAGACCAATCTTTCCTGAGGACCATGTAAAAGCTGAAAAGAGTGCTGCGGCAATCTCCTTGAGGTCCTTGGAGAAAAATACACATACGGATGCCAAGGTGCCTACATGCAGCGCCACATCAAAAAATATTTCCGGCCCCTTGATGCCAAAGAGACTTTGAAGAAGCACGAGGTGCCCGGAGCTGCTAATAGGCAGAAATTCCGTCACCCCCTGGATGGCTCCCAGCGCCACTGCATGCAACAATTCCATTTAATGCACAAAATCCTCAGAACTCTTTATTCGCAAACCTCAAAAGGTATGTCAACGGATGGAAGGCGACGGTTTTTGAAGACGCCCTAGTTCTTCAGTGCCGCACAAAACAAAGTAAGGTTGGTTTGTTCCGAGTCAATCAATATAGTGCCGGTCCATTCAAGCCTCATTCTCGGGAGGGTGGGTGGGGACGTGTCCCTCTAACGCCATTTTGATCTTTTGCTTCAACTCGCTCAGATCTGCACTCTTGACCACATAGTAGTCGGCGGCAATTGATTTTAGATCCCCTTTGAATGTAGAGTAAGCAGAACAAAGAATAACAGGGATGTTGTAGAATTCCTTGCGGATATCCTGTAGCAGATCCAACCCGTTATGCTCAGCCATCTTGATATCCAGTACAACCAGGTCCGGTCTTTCCTCCTGAATAATTTCAATCAGGCGGTGACCGGTCCCTGAGGTAATCACCTTGTATCCCTCGTCCTCCAGTTCCTCGGCGTAAAGCATACGGATAACCTCTTCGTCGTCAACGATAAGTATTTTCTTCATAAGGCCCTCCATGGTCGACTATGAGCGCAAATCTTGACAGCTTCACTTAGTGTCAAACCATCTTTTCAGTAAATAAGGTTTGGCATGTTCAAACACGCCGCACTGATCTTCTATGAGATCCTCGGCCTGTTGAATTGTCATCGGCTCCAATTCAATCACAAACGAACATGTCCGGCCGTAGTAAAGCGGGATCAGGGTTTCCATGATTTTTTTCTTATTGTTTAAGCCATTTTTGTAAGCTACTGCAAAATCGATCAATATTTCAGCCCACAGGTTGGCCGGAAATTCAAAATTTGTCAAAGAGAGGGTCTTGACTTCGCCAAGTTTCTTGTAAAGATTGGCGGAAATGAGTTTTCCCCAAATGGTGTTGTAATCGGCAAAACCTGCCTGGAATTTATCATAGAGACGCTCCACATCTACTTCGACCGGAGGAGGCATTTCCATCTCTCCCAGTCCGAACCCGAAAATGGCCGTTGGCTTACTCCACCGCACCTCTTTCCAGAATTCGACATTCTTTATCATCATGTCGAAGATGGTCCCCACCACCTGCAGGAACATCGGGCCCAGAGACTCCCCGGGATCTTTGGGTTTGTGGACTTTGGGCCTTCCCATATACGACTGGCAGATCGGTATGCCGTGACACATGGCCGTGGTGGTCATCCAAATATCAATACCGAATTCCGCCACGGACGGCGCCCAATCTGCCTGATTCAAATAAATCTCGGCCAGTTCCCCTGAAAAGCCGAAGTCCCCGCCGATAGGTTGACGGACCCTGCGGCCGTAGACGGAGCGTATTATGGGATAGGCAATATTGTTGGTAATGGTCCCGTCGTACTTATGCCGAACATAGAGTGGCGCCACAAATCCAAAGTCTTCAAAAAGTGGTTCGGCCAGATTCTTTATCCACCGCGGCGTGATGCTCTTGAGATCCGCATCCACAACAACAATGGCCTGGGCGCCGAGATCACGGCTTTTCCTAAAAAGATTCCTGAGATTATTTCCTTTCCCTTTCACACCCGGCGGTGTTGATAGATAGATCTTGGGAACTTCCGTGGAAGTATTCATGAAGGCTTGGCGGGTGCCGTCTGAAGAGTTATTGTCACAGTTAATGATAACGCTATTCTTGTCTCCAAAATACTTGACCAGGCCCTCACTTGCCTTCTCTGTAGGACAGGAAATCAGGCCCGCTTCATTGTATGACGGGATACCTACCACCAAGTCGGCAGCCTTTATGTTGTGCGGATCTTCTTCTATATACATGCCGTTCCCCCTTGCCATTCATGGCCGATCAAAAAATCATGGCCTTTTGATTCAAATCTATATTATAAATCAAAAGATAGGTCAACTTTTCATGGGGGAATTCCTGGGGCAATTTTTTTGTGACCTCCTATGACCACGCCCAATTTTGGAATATGAAACAAGTAATTGTCTTCACTGACCTGGACGGCACCCTGATCGATCACGACACCTACGAATTTAAAGAGGCTGAGCCCTCTTTGGACATGCTCAAGCAGAGGGCTGTCCCGGTGATTATTTGCAGCAGCAAGACGCGCGCCGAGATCGAACTATATCGCCTCCGCATGGGTCTCGGCGACCCGTTCATCGCAGAGAACGGCAGTGCGGTTTTTATCCCGCGTTGTGCCCTTGACATGGGGGATATGAACTTTGTCGAAAAGGGCATATACAACGTCGTAGAGTTGGGCATGCCCTATGCGGAACTGTGCGCGGTCTTAAAAGAAATCAAAAAGAAGGAGAACTTTCGCATGAAGGGGTTTGGCGAGATGTCCGTTGAGCAGATTGCCGACGCTACCGGACTCCCGCTTGAAGAGGCCCGGCTGGCCGCAGACCGCGAGCACTCGGAACCTTTC
>JABXJW010000530.1 GCA_013375395.1 Desulfobacterales bacterium | reverse complement strand
TAGGCATACCGCCGAGCACGGGGTTTGCAACGAAACTGTTTTTAATCTTCGCTTCTTTAAACGCTTCGTCTTCCGAAGTTTTAGGAGGTTCCGCTTACGTATTCGTGGGTGTGCTGCTGCTCAGCAGTCTTCTTAACCTCGTTTATTTCTGGCGAGTAATAGAGCGCATGTATTTTGTAAAGCCTGAGGAAGAGACGGATGGAGGTGAGAGAGAAGCGAAGAAGGATGAGATTCCTATTAGCATGCTTGTTCCGATGTTAATCCTTGCAATCCTTTGTATTGTTGTTGGCATTTTATGGCTTACTGTGGCGCCTTCGTCTTTAATTAACGAGACTTTCTTGAGATTTGGGATGGAGGGGGTGGTGCCGTAATGGTAGAACTAATCACGCCGCTGTTTGTTATTTTATGTCCTGCAATTGCAGCTCCTATGATATTGCTGTTTGGTAAACGACCGAATATAAGGGAAGGATGGACGATAGCAGCAGGAATAGCGATGTTCTCGCTCGTCCTGTCCATGCTGCCCACGATTTTAGATGGTGAAGTGATTAAATGCACTTTTTTTCAGACTTTATTCGAGGGCGTGGCACTAGGCTTTAAAGTAGATGCTTTTGGTCTTATCTTCGCACTCACTGCTTCTTCTCTCTGGATATTGGTGTCTTTCTATTCCATAGGATATATGCGTGCATTGGAGAAGCATGCGCAGACAAGATACTTCTTTTACTTCGCTATTGCCATATTCGGTGCCATAGGCATAGCAATGTCTGCAAATCTGCTCACAATGTTCGTATTTTACGAGATATTAACGGTGTCAACATATCCTCTGGTTATTCACGACCAGACAGCAGAAGCATTGAGTGCGGGGCGTAAATATTTCGCTTATCTGCTCACCTCCGGCGTTTTCTTCCTGTTCGCGGTGATGATGACCTATTATCTTACGGGGACCACTGATTTTACGAATGGCGGGATACTGGCGCTTGGTTCCGCATCTCGATTGACAGTGACGATACTGTTTTTCTGTTTCTTATTGGGGTTCCTGAAAGCGGCGTGGATGCCTTTTCATTCATGGTTACCAACGGCGATGATAGCACCAACGCCGGTAAGTGCGCTTTTGCATGCAGTCGCAGTGGTGAAGGCGGGCGT
>JABXJW010000529.1 GCA_013375395.1 Desulfobacterales bacterium | reverse complement strand
GAAGTAGATTATTATTTACCTGGTTGCCCGCCGCCCGTTAAGCTCATAGCCGATGCCGTAGATGCAATTGCAAGGAACGAGTTGCCGCCAAAGGGTTCAGTGCTTGCGCCACTTAAAGCGGTGTGTGACGAGTGCCCTAGGACGAGAGAGAACAAGAAAATCACCAAGATTTACCGTGTTCACGAAAAGGTTCCTGAACCCGAAAAATGCTTGCTTGAACAGGGCATAATTTGTATGGGTCCAGCCACCCGTAGCGGGTGTGGTGCCCAGTGCTTAAATGTTGACATGCCTTGCACGGGCTGTGGTGGAGCTGGCCCAAATGTGCCTGAACTAGGCGCTGGAATGATAGCTGCTTTAGCCTCCATACTTGGATATGAAGGTGAAGAAGGGAAAAAGCAGTACTCTGAGGAAGACGTTGAAAAGCTGATGAGCCAGATAAT
The DNA here is from genome assembly GCA_013375395.1 of Desulfobacterales bacterium. Taxonomy (GTDB): domain Bacteria; phylum Desulfobacterota; class Desulfobacteria; order Desulfobacterales. Next base: position 703 of record JABXJW010000529.1, on the reverse strand, counting down.
AGACCCTGTAGGCACGTTTTACATGTACTCTTTACCAGCGTCAATTCTTAGAAGAAAGGTGATGAAGAAATGAAAGAAATAAGCATAAATCCAATCACGCGACTTGAAGGCCACGGCAACATTTCAATATTTCTGAACGACGCAGGCGAAGTGGAAAACGCTTACCTGAAAATTCCAGAGCTTAGAGGTTTCGAGAAGTTCTGCGTTGGAAGACGCGCCGAACTCATGCCTATCCTTACGACAAGAATCTGCGGGGTCTGCCCCGTCGCCCACCACTTCGCGTCAGTGAAGGCCCTAGACGCCGCTTTCAATGTTGAACCGCCATCAGCAGCTAAGAAACTCAGAGAACTCATGTACGCTGGATACATAATCTATGATCATACGTTGCACTTTTACTATTTGGGCGGACCCGACTTCATAGTTGGTCCTGACGCGCCTCCAGAAAAACGTAACATCTTGGGAGTTATCGAAAAGGCAGGCTTGGACATAGGCAAAGAGGTAATTAAGCACAGAGCCTATGGGCAGAAAATAACAGAGATTCTCGGAGGCAAAGCTACACATCCAGTGTGCGGATTGCCAGGGGGCATATCCAAGCCCTTAAGCGAAGAGAACAGGCAAGAAATCGAGAAGATGGCTGCTTCTTCTGTGGAATTTGCCAAACTCAGCTTGAAACTTTTCCACGACATAGTTTTGGGAAACAGCA
>JABXJW010000013.1 GCA_013375395.1 Desulfobacterales bacterium | reverse complement strand
ATGCGCTTTCAGCGCAACCTGTTCTTAAGACTGACCACGCCGAAGGCGTGCACATTAACTTTAGCTCACTTTAGACATTTTAGGCACTTTAGCTCACTTTTTGTTGAACAAGGTGAAAATTTTCTACCAGAAAAAACACGAATTCCACAACTAAGGAACTAATAATTCCCCTGATAGTTCATCTCCCTTCCCCCCGCCCGGGATCAATTCCTGCTGCATAGGGATTTCCCTCACAAAAATGAACCCCTCACTCTATGGACAAATCGAACAAAACTACCGATAGTAAAACGTAAGCCTGCACAGAAGAAAGCACAACGCTAAACCAGGACAAACCGGAACCAAAAATCAGGCATAAGGCGAGGGGCGAAGTGTAAGCGGCAAAAAGCCCTTAGCTCTTAGCCCTTTGCCCTACGCCGGTTAAGTTCAAGCAGTTTGATAACATGCCAAGAATTTTTGCCCTCCGGGGCGTAGGCCCTACGGGCCGGAGGGCGGGAAAAAACACGAATTTCATAACTAAGGAACTAATCATCTGCGAGGACGGCTAAACAATTCGGTTTGAAAAAGGATCTTTCGAATGTCTCGGAGCTGGTCAGAAGCATCCAGCGTGCTGAGGGAAAGCTTGATTGTTTCCGCCAGCCGGAGCGCTATTGCGACCAATTTGACTGCGTCTGGCGGCCTTACTGCCTGGAAGAGTCACAAGACGACCCGAATAATTGAGAAAGGTTGGCCCGCGTAAACAGGGCTGAAACTGTTATTTATGGCCGAAGCCTCGCAATTCAAATGAGAAAGAGGAGGATACGTTGTGGACAGAATAGTGATTCTAACCGGCCGGCCGGAGCCTGATAACCATTTGGTTGAATTGCTCAATATGCTCTTTGCCGGGTGCAAGATCAGTACTGTTTCCACTGGAGCCGAGACCATTGAAGATGCTCCAGCCGATCCCACTTCAGGGAGGGCGCTATGAAGAAAATTCTGATTGTGGATGACCAGCCGTGCGTTCGAGAACTCCTTTCGGAAGAACTGATCTGTGAAGGGTACCGTGTTTCGAGCGTAGGCGATGCCGAATCGGTCAGAGGGTACATCAGGTCTTCACGACCCGATCTGGTGCTTCTCGATCTGTATCTGGACGGACCTGAGGGATGGGAAGTGTTGCGCGACATAAAGAGGCAAGATCCCCGTCTGCCGGTTGTTATCCTTACGGCCTATGACAGCTTTGTAGACGACCCTCGCCTGGCTCAAGCAGACGCCTACGTTATTAAGAGCATTGATCTTGGCGAGCTCAAATGCAAGATAGCGGATCTTTTCCGACAGAAATCGGCACTGCACGGGACTGTGGAGGAAAAGTTCCATTTCTCCGAAGTCGGGTTGGCCCACGCCGTTTCCTGAGGAGGCAACACAATGAGAATCTACGAGATACTATTGGTGGATGACGATGATGAATTTCTCAAAATGATTGCCTCGGCCCTTGAGCTTAAGGGCTATCTGGTCACGGCAGCGTCAAGCGGCGAGGCCGCCATTGAGACATTGAGAGGCAACTATTTTGATCTGGTCATCACCGACCTGCACATGCCCCAGACAGACGGCATCGCTGTCCTGAAGAAGGCCAAAGAGCTGAATCCTGATGCCGTGGTCATGATAATAACGGGCAATTGCGACACGATCTTAGCCACCGATGCCCTCCGACTTGGTGCTTATGACTACATGCTGAAGCCATTCAAGCTGGATCAACTGTGGCAACGGGTGGCCACTTGCCTTGACAGATTGGAACTTGAGCCAAGGCAAGGGCGGCGGCCCGTTCTTGCAAGTACTCTATTCCCAAATAGCCAGATCAGGGAGGAAAGGAGAAGGAATCATCATGGCGGCTAATTTCAAGATTCTTGTCCATCGAAACAGTGATAATCTGCACCTGAAACTAATGGGCGACTTTGACGGCAGCTCTGCATTCGAGTTGGTCGATGCCTTGAAGAACAACTGCGAGGCTGCCGGCAAGGTCTTCGTCCACACCGGTTGCCTCAAGAATATTCATCCTTTTGGTAGGGATATGTTTCATAATTACCTCAACTGCCTGAAAAACCGGCGCATTCGCCTCATATTCACAGGTTCAAATGCCGCCGAAATAGCCCCCGACCCACGGTCGGAACAAGCTCGTCTGAACCTCATAATGGCATGAGATTGCAAAAAAGGCTATGCCGGAGTAAGGAGGGTAAAGAATGGGACAAAAGCTGGACCAAATCACAGAAATTTTAATAAGGCGCCTGGAAAAGAAAGGGATTGAAGGAATCGCGATCCCCGGCTTCATGAGGGACTTGGCCAATATCATTTCGCATACTCCTCACATGGAGCTGCCGGAAGTAAACAGGAAATTACATTCGTTGGGTTGGAGCGATTTTGAATTGGATGATCATACCTTGCAGTTGGCCATAGCAAGTCTTGAACTCAAAGGATCAATGGCCTCGGGAGATAGATCGGCATACTGGTTCAATAGCACCTTCAAGCAGAATTTACCCGGCGCAATCGGGCGGTGAAGAGGATCGAGGAAAACAACTTGAAACAAACCCGGGGGCGCGCGGCCAATGACCGCGCCAAAGCTATCTTTAACCCTTTCCAGCGGCGGCTGTTGACCTCTTTTATAGGCCCCTGAACGTCAGATATATATCCGTTGGTCAGGCGCTCTCCTTTGAATTGCTTTTCCGGCGTCCTCAGAACAAATTTATCTGTCTTCATGACGGCATTTTCAGGAGACAGGCTTAACCGATCGGTTGTCAGAATCCTGGACCCGGATGCTACCCGCACATTCTCCTTAAAAAGAATATCGCGTTTTTTCAAACGAATCGTTGCAGAGGCTGCCGAGATCTCGGTGAGAACAGATCGTTGATCATGGAGTTTTACGAGGACAGGCTCGATAACGATGGAAGAAATCCGCTTTACGGGAAATGCGGGCAAGGCTTCCCTGGAAAAGATGTGATCAAATGTCATGACCCGGAGCCGACGGTTGTCGGGCTGCGACCGGTCAGTAGTGTGTCTTTTTTTGCCGTAAATATCAATGACCGCATTTGTGAGCCTGGCCTCATTCATCAGGCCGATTCTGAAGTAACCAAGCTTCTTCTTTTCAACGGCGAACCTGTCGACCTTAATCGAGATGGTTCTTTTGCCTTCATGGGTGCCATGAAAGTGAAGACCGCGGATCTCATGACGGGGCCTTGGATATTTGTTTTGACACCCTTTTTGAAGGCAAGGATTTTAGGGTCATACTTCAGCAATCTCCTGAAAACAAAGAGATTGCGTCGTCGTTCGTTCCTCACTCCTCGCAATCACAGCTCGCAATTAAAGGTTTTCGTTCAGACACTAACTACAAAGCCAAAAAGTGGTGCTTACTTCAAAAAAATTGCATTTTCAGTAAATTGCAGAAATTCTGGGACATATAATTAACGAGTGGAAGAAGGCTCTGGTCTGAATGCCCCTTCCTTGGCCAGGGCGATGAAATGGGCGATATCGATCTCCTTCGGACAAACAAAGCTGCACGCCCGGGCTGTGCGGCACCGGGGGATCCCCTGCTCGCCATAGAGAATATCCAGTCTTTTCTCCTTTGCGGTTTCTCGCGGGTCCATAAGACGGACAATATTGGCAAGCACTGCATTCGGCCCCAGGTAGTTTCTTTGAGTCACGCACGCAGTGGCGCAGCAAAAGCAATTAATGCATCTGGTGGCCTCAACATAGGCATCCAATGTACGGGGTGAAATTCGGTATTCGTCTCCGTCAGGATGCGTGGCAGCACGTGCAATAATATAGGGTTTCACAAAGTGGACCCGCTCATAGGCATTTTCCAGGTCTACGGCAAGATCGCGTATGACCCGGGCTGCCGTCAGGGGTTCCACATTGAAGGTGTGAGTCTTGAACAGTCCAACGGCCCGCTCCACGAGCAGTTCACATGTCAGCAGGGGCTTGCCGTTGATCTTCATGCCGCATGTGCCGCACTGGCCGTGCTCGCAGGAGGACCTCCATGCCAGTGTCGGGTCCTGCTCGTCGTTGATCTTTCTAAACAGGTCAACAAAGCGCAGAATGCGGCCGGCTTTCAAATGGTAATCCTGAATCCAGGATCGTCTGGTATCAGGGTCATAACGGCTAATCTTTAATGTTAAATCATATTCTTGCGGCATTTAGTCTCCTCCAAATATGGACTAAATCAATACTTCCTTTCAATAATGCCGAATTTTTTGTGGTGCTTTCCTTTGGCTTTGTAGATACTCATGTCGATGGGGCGCTTGCCGAGTTCCACCTTGCCGTACTCCGTCATGCAGGCGAGGGTATGATGTTGAAACTCAGGGCTTCTTTCCGGATAGTCCTCACGATAATGGGCGCCTCTCGACTCCTTCCTGGCAAGTGCGCAGCGGGCAATGACCATGGAAATGTCCAGAAGATTATCCAGCTCCCAGAACTGCATAAGTTCCTGGTTCATGACAAGTGATTTGCTGGACAATTTCATGCGCCCGGCCCTGTCCTTGAGCTCCTTTAGTTCCTCGATAGCCTCTGTAAGGCCCTTTTCATTTCGGAATACGCCGACCTTTTCCATCATGACCACGCGAAGGGCATCGCGAATCTCTGCGTAACATTCCTTGCCCTGAGCTTCAAGATAGGCGGCAAACTGAGCAAAAACACGTCCACCTGCATCTTCAGGGATCGCGCTGGGATCCTTGGTGTCTTCAATATAAGCCGCCACACTGTCTCCAACCACCTTGCCCATGGTGATCAACTCTAGCAGCGAGTTTGTACCCAGGCGATTGTAGCCGTGAAGGCTGGCTGCCGCAAATTCCCCGCAAGCATATAGCCCTGGAACGATTTGCCGGGCGTCGTCTTGGACTTCGCCAAATTCGTTGGTCGGCGCCCCCCCCATTTGATAGTGGGCCGTTGGGGTTACCGGACAAAGCTCTTTTTGCGGATCTGTGCCGACAAACCTGCGAAAGAAACCGGAGACTTCCTGAATCCTGGTTTTGTGTATATGCTCAGGGATATGCCTGAGATCCAGCCAGACATGCGGAAGCTTGTGATCCGGGTGGACGCATCCCCTGCCTTCGCGTATTTCGGTCATGATGCACCGAGAAACAAGGTCCCTGGGGGCAAGATCCTTTGCCGTGGGCGCATATCGTTCCATGAAGCGCTCGCCGTCCTCGTTCCGCAGGATGCCGCCTTCACCACGCAGCGCTTCACTGGCAAGTATACCGGGGCCCACAATCCCCGTGGGGTGGAACTGGACTGCGTCCAAATCCATGACCGGAAGCCCCGCCTGCAAGATCATGGCCAGGCCGTCACCCGTGTTCTGTCGACAGTTCGAGGTCACCTGGTACATGCGGGCTTTGCCACCAGTAGCCATTATGGTCGCTTTGGCCAGCACGGCCACAAATTTTCCGCTCTGCTCCACAAAAACAACGGCCCCTATGCACCGACCATTCTTGAAGATCAACTCTGTTGCCACACTTTGATTAAGGAACACTACCCCGTGTTTCAATGACTCGCCCCAGACGGTATCCATGATTCCCTTGCCGGTGCGGTCTGCTTCGTAGCATGCCCGAAACGCTTTGACCCGGCCAAAATTGAGCATGTGGCCGCCAAAGGGCCTTTTTGCAATGCGGCCTTCTTCGGTGCGACTAAAATGCATGCCGTGTCTTTCCAGCCAAACAATCTGCTCCCAGCCCGACTCGCAAACTTTCTTGATGATATTCTGATCTGCAGAGCAGTCCGAACCCTTCCAGGTGTCGAACATGTGGTAGACAATCTTGTCGACAGGGTCTTTCGAGTCGACTGCGGCCATGCCGCCCTGGGCCGCAGAGGTATGGGACTTCTGAGGGCTATACACCTTAGTTACAGCGATGATACTTGTGCCGGGACGGCACTCACATATTTGCGCAGCGCATCTTAGGCCGGCCCCCCCTGCCCCGATCACCAGGACTTCCGGCCTCAGTACGGTATCTATCTTGAGTTTCTTTGCCACGTTCATCATACTCCTCTACATGCTAAAAATAATCCTAACCCCGGCGTAAGCAAAGACCGCCATTACAAAGCTCGCCACCACTGAAAGCCCGGCCCTTAAGCGTCTGTCTTCCACCCAGTCGCCTATAATGGTATACAGGCCGAATCCGGCATGAAAAAAGACCAATATGACAAACACGAAATCGACAATCTTGATGCCCATGCCCGACATCCTGGCCGTGATCGTATCAACATCGTGTCCAGCCTGAAAATTCAAGTGCATGAAAAACATATGGCCTGAGACCATGGGAAGAAGGAAAGCCCCCGACACCCTCTGGAGTCTCCACAGCAAGCGGTTCTGCGTGTGCCGGAGTTTCTTGTATACGATGCTGCTCGCAATTGTGCTTGCTATTGCAACCATGAGCCAGAAAAGACCCGCAGACACCTGTTGATTGCCCATAAACATAAGATGGGCAAGTGTCAGCACGTAGACGGCGCCTAGAAAAAACACCCAGCGAATCATGAGCGCATCATGCCTGATGCGAAAAGCTTCGTAGCAGATCAAGCGGGCGCCGTTCAATGCGTGGAATATGACCGGAACAGCTAATGCCCATTCAAGAAAGCCGAAGACAAAATTGTCGACAAACTTCATCTTTGAGGCAAACACCGCAGGCTCATAAAGGGCCGAGAGGGTGTAAATATGAAAAAACATATAGAGGACCAGGATGAGCCCGGCGATCCTGTGCGCCCATGTCATCACAAAGCCCCATCCTTTGGCGCGGGCATAATAGGACAATTTTTCACTGCGCTCCAAAATGCCCGTAAGGTATGCCTCAATCCCGGTTCTTTGAATAGATGTATTCATGTCATACTCCAATAAGTTGACGTCTCGGGATTTCTACAACTATTGATTATATAGCTCCTTACTCACCATCATTCCAATTACTTTCTCTTAACAGCCTTGACGCGACTTCATAAACAGCCGCATAAGCCTCACTCGATTGATCCAATTGGGTCAATGGAACCATTCTGGAAACCATTGCTTCTATCTGCTGGTCGTAAACTACTCCGCCCAAATCAGCCGCCTGTATGAGCAAATACTTCTCGGCAACCGTTTTTATGATGCCACCCATGTCTTTATCTCTAGCGTCCTTGACCATGTTTGTGATCATTGCCGGCCGAATTTTTCCAATCCCTTCGTGCAGGGATTCCACCGTTTCTTTGTCGAACGATTCTTGGATGACACCAAAAAGGTCTTTGATTGTTCGCACATTCATCTCGTTCTTTGGATTCATGGCCCCTTGAACAAGCTCTTGCAGCGACGAGCTACTGCTGGAAAGCTGGCTTAGCCTGCGGTAAACCGCATTTCGAACAAATGCATAGGCGCTCTGAATCGATGTTGCCTGAGGAGCCAGAACAGCAATTTTCCGGTCGGCGGCAAGAAAAAAGTCGAGTGTGTTAAAAGAGGCTCCGGCTCCAAGATCGAGCACAACATTGTCGGCGTCCAGGGTGTCGACGTTCTGTATGATCTTCATCTTTTGGGCGAACTTCGGGTTTGCCATTGAAAGGATCTCGCTAGCCCCGCTGATGAGACGAAGATTTTCCACGTCCGAGTCGATGCAAGTATCTTCTAACGATTTATATTTCCTGGTAATGAAATCATTCAGGGTGCGAGGAGGGCTCTTTATCCCAATGAGAATATGCAGATTCGCCCCGCCTAAATCGGCATCGAAAAGGATGGTCCGCTTGCCCATTCGGGCCAACCCAAGGGCCAGGAGTGTGCTTATGATGCTTTTGCCGACACCACCCTTTCCTCCGCCTACGGCCCATACTTTAGGGGTCGATTTTTCTTTGGCTTCCAGTTTTTCTTTCACTTCAAACTCTGCGGCTGAATCACAGAACAATCAGGAAGGGAGCATTGCCCGTTTGTTAATCCTCATAATCATGAAGCCCGCCGTGTTGTTTATGCAACATTGGGGGTTCGTTCCCGGCTAAACGGTTTTCCGCTCTTAATCGATTCTATCAGTTTTTCGATGTCTTCTCTTTCCTCGTCTGAAAGTCCGTCAGATTCTGTAATAGTTTCGTTAGCCATTGTGCCCCGGCGATCAAGCTTGATCATATTTCTTGAACTCATCTTTTAACCTTCGCATCTACATCAGCTTATTTTTTGTCGGCCTTGAGCCGTCGTACCAGGATGCTCTTAATCAGAGAAGCGGCTTCTCCGAAACAGGATGAGGATAAGGACCAATAACAGGATAATAATAACTGAAAGAGCAATGAATATAGCCATTAGGTACAGGTGCAAGTCGTCATACTCGGAAAAAAAGGTCATCAATTTATCTTTCAGCAGAGCCGCTCCATTTTTCTTTTGGACTGCTTGAGTTTTTGATTCTTCCGGTTTGACAAGTGCTCTTTTTGGAATGTACCTGGGAATTTTTTGCGCTTGGTCTTTAGCGTCTTTCTCAGGTGCCTTATCCGAAATCCTGGCAGCTTTTGCAGCTTCAGCAGCCTTGGCAGCTTCTTCCGAATCCTTGACGGCCTGTTTCGCGGAGGGCTTTTTCGGGCTCGCAGCCGGCTTCTTGGCCGCAGGCTTCCCCTGAATCTTTTCTCGGGGCTTCTTGTCGACGGATTCCCGAGATACGACATCCCTGGGTGGCGCGTCACTACGGTATACGTCCAGAACAACGCGTTCGGGGCCGGAAAGAGCAAAAGACTTGATCCTGAAATACGGAAAGAGCACAGAAATGTTTACGGTCAAATTGGATTCTTTTGGAACAAGTTCAATGGAATCGATTCGTTTGGTTGACTTACACGATATCTGCCGTGGCAATGGCGTGGTAGTATCAAGAAAAACCACGGAAAATCTTCCCTTATCCTTGATTGCAGGTTCCTTGAAGCGAACAGCCTGGTGGAATTCAAATACGAGCCTTGTAAATGTATTGTGTTTGCCGATTCTAATATATCTTAATTCGGCAGCTTCGGCCGGCCCAACCCAAAGCAAAAACAGAAGCACGGAAGCAACCAGCCTCAGCTTGGCTTTCATGTTGCCCTTCATAAGATAATGCATCGATTTGTTGTTCATTCTTGCCGATAACGGGCCCGGATCAGGTCAAAATTACACCAATTTAAAAATTCATATCATAGCTTGAAACTTTTTGCCAACAGTTTCAACGCCGTAGCTACCACTGCGTTGCGGCCGCCGAGAGATAAACAAAAATGGCATATGATGCCCCATGGCCTGCGTTTCATAACATGAACCGACCTGCATGCTGAAAAACAGGCAGGCCAATACGCCGGCACCACTCTGCCCCTTATTACAGCGAACCAGTGATTGACTTTTTCAATAACAGATAGCCAGTTTTCTCTATATTACCTATTTGACATTTATGTGAACATCGGCAAAGAATCCACGCCCAGAGGATGCAAGCCATTATATGTTCCTATTAGTAACTACGGGCAGGAGGAGGAATGAGCATGAAGAAATTAGCAGTATCGGCCAAAGTGATGATTGTGTTCTTGTGTGTTTGCGGATTGGCGAGTCCTTCTTGGGCGGGAATCAAGATGAAAATTGATGAACAAACAAAAGGAGGGGTCGGCATCTGGATGCAGACTTGGTTTCAGCATGTTGAAGACGGCAAGGGCGCCGAAGATTTGAACGATTTCATCTTACGCAGGGCATATCTGTATCTGAAAGGTCAGGTAACAGACCAGATCGGCTTTTTCACCCACATTGCTTCGGACAAGGTCGGCCAAGAGGGGTTGGACAAGCCTGAGTTTGGGTTGGGCACAGGCGTTGCCTGGCGAGATCTGTGGATTACCTTGAAGTTGCACGAGGCACTGAAGATTCAAATGGGCCGCATGTATGTGCCGCTGACCAGAAACTATGGCACAACCTCGACAAAGTGCCTGTTGACAGCCGATCTCCCCTTCTTGCAGGGGGGCTCGCGCGGCGGCATCTTTTATGCCCAGAAGGTAGGCCGTGACGATAGCCTGACCATATGGGGCAACCCCATGGACGGGCTCCTCCAATATCGTTTTATGGTTTCAGAAGGAGTTGAGGGCGCCGACAACCCTGAAGACAACCTCAGGTTCGTCGGCAGGATAGCACTGAGTTTGCTTGAACCTGAGAAGGGTTGGTTCAACAAGGGGACTTACCTTGGGAAGAAAAGAGTCTTGAGCATTGGCTTCGGCACGGACAGCCAAAGAAATCTCACCTTGAACGGCGTTGACGGCCGGGATAACAAGGTCCGGACTGCGGACGTCTTCTTTGACCATCCGGTAGGAGGGGGCGCTGTTACACTAGAAGCCGCCTATATCGATATCGACAATTGCACTCAGGATCAGCCGGCGAGCTACACCACCCTGAAAGCCGGCGACGATGCGAAAAACTGGTATGTCAACGCGGGATATCTCCTGCCCGGCTCAATCGGCGCCGGTCGGCTGCAACCATATGTCCGTTATGAGACATTGGATGTTGATAAAAAGGATTCAACCAGCTTCCTAAGCGGCGGCTTTAACTACTATCTCAAGGGACACAACGCCAAGATAACCGCAGACTACATGCACCTTGACCAGGATGGCGGCACGCTAACTGACAGGGACATTTTTACTTTTCAGATTACCGTCGGATTTTAGCGCTGGGGGGCAACACGCCTGCCACGTAATCCACGAGACAGAATCTCAACTTTCGCGCTTTGAACTTCTGTGCCCTTTTTCTCGATTTGTTATGTGATTAAGAAAATCTTGATACCCGACAGTCTTCAGCATAGAAAAACAAAAGATGGGTTGAAGCTCAAGATAAATGGATTTCAGAGCTTTTTCCCTATTGAAAAAGCTCTGCCGAGATAATCACCAACTCCGTAGTAGCCGCGAACCTCCGGCGCAAACACAATCGGTTTTACTTTTTCTATGTCAGGAAGCCTTTTTTCCCCAAGTACGGCTTCATCGGCTTTTACATCCAAGATCTCACCGACAAATTGGGTGTGCAATCCTATCTCAAGAGTATGGAGAACCTTGCACTCCAGGACAAGAGGAAATTCCTTGACATAAGGCGCATCCACCAAATCACTCTTAACAGGCGTAAGTCCGGTGGCGGAAAACTTGTCTGCCTTTCTCCCCGAGGCAATGCCGAAATAATCTGCCTCTTTAACATGAGTCTCTGAAGGAATGCTGATGGTAAAAGCCTTGTGCTCCATAATGTTGCCATAGGTATAAGTGGCCTTCCTGAGAGAGACCGCAACACACGGAGGACTGGAGCAGCAGATGCCTGCCCAGGCAGCAGTCATCACATTTGGCTTTCCAGCCTTGTCATAAGTGCCAACAACAAAAACCGGGGTAGGAAAAACTATGGTTCTTGCCCCTATTGATTTTTTCATAACCGGCCTCCTATGGTTTTAATCAACTATGACGGCTTCGTAAAAAGTCCAACTTCTGCGTTGCGCTGCATCCTTATTCATTCGGTTGGACAAAAGCCTCGACAACTTCCCGGCCAATACCTATTGCTTGACAACTTTACAGCAAGTAACTATTAGTTTTAATAATTCAAGTTAATCACCCGATCAAACAAGGCTATGTCCATGGATCACAATTTTTTGGTAAATCAGCGGTTCACGCCTTCGCCACGGCCGGCCAAGGCTGAGACTTTCAAGGGATTCGACGCCACCGAGCTTTACTGCCCAAAATGCGGTTGTTCCGTACCCGTGCGAAAGCGGCTGCTCCTGGTCCTGCCCGAAGGTGACAAGTACGAATACTTGTGCGGCTTCTGCGCAACCTCTGTTGGAACCAAGGTTGTCCGGGGTGGAAAGCAGGTGCGCCTGATTATTTGAAATTTCATGGAATAATTGCGGAGTGGAGTCAGTTTCTCAGGTGCGCATGGTGCGGAGTTGGGCCAGTTCCCATACATAATCATACAGGTGTAGGCCCTTGCTGGCTGCGATCATCTCACCGTCTTCCACACCAATCTCTCCGGCCATGTATTCCTTCAAAAGCTGAAGACCGCCAAGGTTGGCCGGAAATCCATTCCACAAATCCCACGATCTGAAATAGACCACAAAATGGAGTTTTCCGTGGCAGATACGTGTATCGATATGGCGCAAGCACGGTGGGTCGCCGAGTAGAATATCGGATGGAACCGAAACGGTCATGGCTGCTTGATTCGTACCATACCCCTTTGTTTTGTACATCTTGATGATCTCCTCAATCTGGTTGACCACTCTCCTTTCAACTTTTCCTGTTGTAGGGCCGCCTTCTCCGGCGGCCGGGCTAATATACGACCATCCTGCAAGACGTTCTCCGTAAGTGTAGTCTTCATTAGGCTCTTTTTTTGGGGTCATCAAGTAGGGTAGATATTCTTCCACATACCCTTCGGCTACCGGGTTTGGTATACCAAGTGAGGCTGGAATGTCTGGAATCAGGGGTCGGACACCTGGATACTTGATGTGCACCGTCACGTAGTCGAACTCAAGGCGTTTCTGTCCGGCATAGCTGCCGTAATCGATCACATACTTATGGCCCTTATCCACAATCTCATACACGCATTGAAACCACGCATCTGGTAGATCGCGAGCCCCTATGGAAACCAGATTCATCTTTTTTCCAGGCACCTATACCTATATATCCAACCGCCGAACTTCAAGTGCGTTTGTCTCTATGAAATCCCTTCTGGGCTCCACCTCGTCGCCCATCAATACAGTGAAGATGTCATGAGCTTCAAACATGTCCTCAACCTTGACTTTAAGGAGTGTTCGCTTCTCCGGGTCCATGGTGGTTTCCCAAAGCTGGTCGGGGTTCATCTCCCCGAGGCCCTTGTAACGCTGAATAAGGAGAGTCTTTTTCGCCCATTGGAAAAGAAATAAAAGTAGCTCGTCCTTATTGTCTGTGGAAATAGCCTCCTTGCCATCCTTATAGACTGTAAAAGGGGGCTTGTTTTTGGATACAATACTTTTCCACAGTACGATTCCTTTCTGGAAGTCTCTGGAAGAAACAAGTTCCCAGCCGACCTTAACCTGTGTTTTTCTATTGCCTTCAAACTCTATTGTAAGGTAAACTATATTGTCCTCTTCGTCTCTGACCAACTCGCCCACATGGTATCCGGATGAAGCAAGACTCTCTGCAAGCGCATTAGCGCTATATTCATCCTTAAGGAAACTCTTGTCCGTCATCTCTTTTTGAATTAAGAGTTCCAGTAGTTGCCTATCATAACCACGTCGTTCGAGGCGCCCTATAACAGTTTCGTAGTCCACAAGGTTCCCGAGAAATACATACAACTCTTCCTTCTGCAAGAAACCTTTGCCATTGCCGGTTTCAACCTTATTGGCCTGGCAGATGCGCTTCATTAAAAACTCACTTAGGCCTGTTTCGTCTTTTATGTAAGTGGCCCCTTTTCCTTTCCCAACCCTGAAAAGGGGTGGCTTGGCAAGATAGAGGTAACCATGATCCACCAGTTCGGGCATCATGCGATAGAAGAATGTCAACAGAAGTGTGCGTATATGAGATCCGTCAACATCCGCATCCGTCATGATTATTACCCTGTGGTACCTTAATCTCTCTATACTGTACTCTTCACGGCCAATACCGGTGCCCAAGGCTGTAATAACTGTTTTGATCTCCTCGCTTTTTAGCATCCGGTCGAAGCGGGCTTTCTCAACATTTAGTATCTTTCCCTTTAATGGAAGCACCGCTTGGAACCTTCTATCTCTTCCCTGCTTGGCACTGCCGCCGGCAGAGTCCCCTTCCACTATAAAAAGCTCTCTTCTGGCCGGATCCGTCTCCTGACAATCTGCAAGTTTTCCTGGAAGCGACGCCTCTGTCAGAGCACCCTTTTTTCTGGCTATTTCTCGTGCTCTCCTTGCTGCATCCCTTGCCCGGGCCGCCTCAACGACCTTTGTTATAATTTTTCTTGCTATTGTCGGGTTTTCCTCCAAAAAAACACCTAGTTTTTCATTCACCAGTGTTTCAACCAACCCTTTGACCTCGCTATTGCCTAGCTTCGTTTTGGTCTGGCCTTCAAATTGCGGAGATCTTAGTTTAGTGCTGATAACAGCGGTCAGTCCTTCCCTGACGTCGTCGCCGCTCAATTTCTCTTGGAGGTTCTTTGGCAAATTACTTGTGGATGCATAGTGGTTAATTGTTCTAGTCAGTGCCGACTTGAAACCAACGACATGTGATCCGCCTTCCTGGGTATTAATATTATTGGCAAAGGAAAAAATTTTTTCCGTATATCTATCATTGTATTGCATTGCCACTTCGATAGAAACCCCTTGCTTTTCGGCTTCCATGTAAATAGGCTTTTTATGAAGCGGGGTTCTTCCCTTATTCAAATATTCCACAAATGATACAATTCCACCTTTATAGAAATATTCCTTTTTCTTGTCGGTCCGCTCATCCTTCAAAACTATATTGATGCCCTTATTTAAAAAGGCCAGTTCTCTTAAACGTTGAGATATGATGTCAAAACTAAAATCGACGGCAGTGAATATTTCCGGATCCGGTCGAAATCGTATTTTTGTACCACGTCTCTTGGTTTTTCCTTTAACCTCAAGCGGACATGTCTTTTTCCCTTTCTCATAGGACTGATAATAGACTTTTCCACTTGAATGGATTTCTACCTCGAGCAAACTAGAAAGTGCATTTACGACAGACACTCCAACACCGTGCAATCCACCAGACACCTTATAGCTATCATGGTCAAACTTTCCACCTGCGTGGAGTTTGGTCATAACCACTTCCACTGCCGGAATTTTTTCCTTCTTGTGAATTCCTACCGGTATACCCCTACCATTGTCATCTACCGTGATGCTATCGTCTGAATGAATAGATATCTTTATAAGATCGCAACACCCTGCTAGTGCTTCATCAACACTATTGTCCACCACTTCATAGACCAAGTGATGAAGACCTTCCACGTCAACATTGCCGATATACATAGAAGGCGTTTTCCTCACGGCGCTAATACCTTCTAGTACCTTTATCTTATCAGCATCATATATTTTTTGTTCAAATTCCATATCATATCCTCATTGGCATAACTACGCCCAAAAAACCCGGATCAGAGCCACCTTCCACAACACATGGATTTATTTCGTCATTGAACCCTATTATGACTTCATGACTATTCATTGTATTGAGTGCTTCCGTTAAATATCTGGGATTAAAGGCCACCTCAAGCTTGTTTCCGTTAAAATTCACTGGTACAACCTCTCTTGACTCACCTATCTCCGGATTTATGCTTTTACTTTCCATTTGTTCTTTATCTATCTTCAATCTTACTCCCCTATATTTATCAGAGCAAAGGATAGACATTCTTTTTAACATCATTAGAAATAATTGTCTGTCCACTCTAAGTTCACTTTGAGTCTTGTTTGGAATAACCAAATTGTAATCTGGAAATTCACCATCAATAAGCCTAATAGTAAGCACCTCATTATCCTTTTTTACTATAAGATTTTTATCCTTAAACCCTATAAAAACCTTATTTCCTCCCTCCAAAAGTCTTAAGATTTCCACCATTCCACTCTTTGGTACAATAACGCCAGCCTCTATTGTTAAATCGTTTCTATTTTTCTTTTCTATAATCTGATCAATTTTTGAAAGCCTGTGTCCGTCAGTCGAAACCATACGCATTTTTTTTTCATCACCTTCCGATATTGTCTCAAAATAGACCCCGGCCAAGTGTGCACGCCCTTCATCATCAACCACGGCGTATATGGTTTTTTCTATCATATTTCTAAATACATCTGCATTAAGTTCAAATAATTCAACACCATCAATATTTGGCATACTTGGAAAATCACCCGTTTCCATACCCACTATATTATATTGAACCTTATTATCCAAAATTTGTATCCATTTATTTTCTAGATCCTTTACAACTATAAGATCACTGGGAAACTCCCTTATTATTTCATACAGCTTTCTTGACGGAACCGCTGCGGAACCTTCATCCATAACTTCTGATTCATAATCACCCTGAAAGGCTATTTGAAGATCAGTGGCCAGTATGGAAACACAGGATTTTTTAGCAGAAATGATAACATTGCAAGTAATAGGAATATTTGTTTTTTTTCCGGTAATTCCTTGTATTTTAGTTAATCCTCTTAAAATATTTTTTTTCCTTATTTTAAACTCCATATGATACTCCTTTTATTATTATTTCTTTTAAAAAATAGTAATAATAGAACCTGTTTACTTTATTAAAAAACGAATAACCTATTGAAATAGAAAAAGAAATATTGTTTCAAAAGTGTTTATAAATAAAAAAAATGTGATCTATTGTAACCAAAAAATACTATTACCTGATAATCTAATGGATTATTGAAATAATATCAACACAAACATGATATATGGTCAGGCAAGTAGAATGTTTTAAAAGAATAATAATATTAATAAATTAGACTGTAAAAAGTTAGCGGTTATTAAAAGAAAAAAAACAATTTTTGAAAGTGTCTGTTGCCAGATGAAAAAGGGGCATGATTTCCAAAGAAACTGTTAAGACTTAAAATAATCACGAACAATCTTTATAGCGCAAAATTCCCCGCACATAGTACATACCTGATTAGAACTCGGTTTACTGTCTGCACGATATGCCTGAGCCTTCGAAGGGGCTATAGAAAGCGATATTTGTTTATTCCAATCCAATGCCTTTCTGGCTTTTGACATTTCTATGTCCCACTGTATAGCGTCATGGTGTCCCTTTGCAATGTCGGCCGCATGTGCTGCTATTCTGCTTGCAATAACACCCTCTTTTACATCCTCTATGGATGGAAGCTTAAGATGTTCTGCAGGGGTTACATAACACAGAAAATCCGCTCCTGCCATACCGGCAACAGCACCACCAATTGCACATGCAATATGGTCATAACCGGTTGCTATGTCTGTTACCAACGGTCCCAACACGTAGAATGGGGCGCCTTTGCATAGCTGTTTTTGCAAAACGACATTTGCCTCAACATGATCGAGAGGCATGTGACCAGGACCTTCTATCATAACCTGAACTCCGGCATTCCAAGCCCTCTTGGTCAACTCTCCAAGTGTCAAGAGCTCCTGTATTTGGGCGCGGTCCGTTGCATCGGAAAGCGATCCAGGCCGCAACCCGTCGCCAAGGCTCAGTGTGATGTCGTATTTTTTTGCAATAGAAACAAGTCTGTCAAAATATTGGTAAAATGGATTTTCCATATTATTATATAGCATCCATGTGGCAAGAAAAGCACCACCTCTGCTCACAATATCTGTGATTCTACCTTGCAGGCGGAGCCGTTCAAGGGCACTTAGTGTTACGCCACAGTGGATAGTCATAAAATCGACACCATCTTTTGCCTGATCTTCCACTACGGAAAAAAGCAGATCCGGTGTTAGATGGATTATTCCGCCGGAGTTACTGACCGCTTCTGTAGCTGCCTGATATATTGGAACGGTTCCAACAGGTACTGTGGAATTATTTAGAACAGCCCTGCGTATCTTTGTAACGTCTCCACCCGTGCTTAAATCCATAACAGTGTCAGCTTTGGCTTCTATGGCAGCTTGAAGTTTTGAAATTTCTTCTTCTATATCAACGTGATCACGTGAGGTTCCAATATTAGCATTGACCTTTATACTGAGACCCTCGCCGATTCCCACAGGACTGATGTTTGTATGATTTATATTTAAAGGTATAACCACAGTGCCTCGTGCAATTTTTTGGCGAAGTACGTCTGAATCAATGTTTTCTTTTTTGGCGACATACTGCATCTTCTCTGTAGTGACGCCTTTGCGTGCCTGTTCCAGTTGTGTCATAATATAGCCTTATTTGTAGTAAACGGGATTGTTTTTCCAAAAGGAAAGGTATTTATTAAACAATAGCAAAATTAAGAGAATAAAACAAATTTAGTTGGTTTAAAAATAACACATTTTAAACTTCCGTTGAGCCCTTGACTGTTAATTCCTTATTATATATGTAGGATTACTAGCTAGTTTCCATCCAGAAATGGCCCTTTAGACAATTGGCACTAGCGTAAGTTTCCAATTCAGAAATGAGCAATTTTTCGCAATGTCAAGGAACTCAAGGGATTGCGCGGAGGCGTACATTGGTACGTCGCACAAGCAATCCCGCAGATTGATCCGCCTGAGGCGGAGAAAAGGGCCGTTTCTGGATGGAAACTAGCTAGTATCTGAATGAAAACCCTTAATTGCGAGCTGTCATTGCGAAGAGTGAGGAACGAACAACGAAGCAATCTCTTTGTTTTCAGGAGATTGCGTCTATGCCCGCCACCCGTCTGCCAATGGCTGGTACAGCAGACAGCTTCAACGCTGGCACCCGCGTGCCAGCGCCATGCACGCCAGGTAGTGACAATGCAGGCACACATGGCAATGGCGGGCAGGTATTGGATAAATGACCTGGCCGAGCAAAGAGACTGTGGGCTGTCTGTCTTTATGGTAACGGCTTGAATTAATACAATAAAGAATGGAGATCGGCATGCATACAAACAACCTAACAGCGCTTGATGCATTAGGACAGAGCCCTTGGTATGACAACATAGATAGGCGATTGATCCTTAACGGAGATCTGAAAAAGCTGTTTTCCATGGGTATAAAGGGCGTGACTTCCAATCCAAGCATATTTGAAAAGGCAGTTGATGGATCTTCCGTATATGATGTTTCCATACAAGAGATTACCAATAAAGGAAAGTCGGCAGAAAATATCTATGATATGATCAGTGTGGAAGATGTGCAATCTGCTGCTGATTTGTTGTACGATACTTACAAAGAGACCAAAGGACGGGATGGTTATGTAAGCCTTGAGGTGCTTCCTGAATACGCACACGATGCAACAAAGACGATTGAAAATGCAAGGAGAATACAAAAAGAGGTTGCAAGGCCGAACCTGATGATCAAGGTGCCTGGGACCAAAGAGGGACTAGAGGCTATCAGGGTCCTAACCCGTGAAGGTATCAATGTCAATGCGACACTACTTTTTTCCTTAAGGCACTATGAGGAGAGCGCCTTGGCCTACATCGGTGGGCTTCAAGACAGGCTCGGCGATGGAAACCCGTTGAATAACGTTTGTTCGGTAGCAAGCGTATTTATCAGCAGGGTGGACACATCGGTTGATGGGCTACTTGAAGATCTTAACACTGATAAGCTAAAAGGAAAAATTGCAGTGGCAAATGCAAAAATGATCTACCAAAGATTCAAGGATTTGTTCTACGGTGACGCCATTGACGGGTTAACATCTAAAGGTGCTCAGATTCAAAGGGTGCTTTGGGGAAGCACAAGCACGAAGAATCCCGCTTACAGCGATGTAAAATATGTTGGCGAATTGATCGGAAAGGATACCATCAATACCTTGCCACACGATACACTGGAGGCATTTATTGATCATGGTACGCCACGGTTGACCATTGAAGACAATCTTGACAAAGAAAAAGAGCATTTGGATCAACTGGCTGTCTTGGGAATAAATTTAGACAAGATCTGTGATGAAATCCAACAACAAGGAGTGGAAGCCTTCTGCTCTTCTTACACACAGTTGATCGATGCCATCGTACAAAAGGCAGGCCTTGAGACACCCTAAAAAACAGAGTCAAACCCGTTAAGAGCCTTGGTGTTCAAGCCGGCTCACAAGATCGCTAACTCACAAGCTGTGAGACCCTAACAATATTAACTTCTTGCTCAATATTTGGTAGTTCCTCTCTCAACACCTCTAATGTAACCCGATATGGGTGCCCGATCCCAATAGCCCAACCCTTTTTCTTTGCAACGGTTAAAAGGCGTTTGATCTGCAGTCTAATGGAATGAGGATCTTGGGCGTGGTCCAGGAAAACGTCGCGGCGGGCAAATTTTACTTGCAATAGTTTAGCTGCTTTGGCGCAATGAGATCCTGGGTTTGTAAAGCTGTCTATGAAAAACAGGTTGCGCATCTTCAGCATGGTAAATACCTGTCGCATCTTTGCCGAATCTTGGGTAAACCTCGACCCCATATGGTTGTTGACCCCAACCACCAAAGGGACTGAACCCAAGTTTTTTTTTAGTTGAGCCAAAAGCTCGTCTGGATACATAGAACACAACAAAGTGCCTTCTCCTGGGTCCACATCAGGATACTCCAGGGGCTCCATTGGCAGGTGAAGAAGGACATCTCGACCGCTGCGGTGAATGGCAGCGGCGATACTCTTTTGAAACGGGCTGTGGGGGAGAACTGAAAAAGATAACCCCGCATCAAGTTCCAAGAATTTTGAGGCCATCTTTTCATCGTAGCCAAGGTCGTCAATAATGATAGCAACCATAGGCAGCACGTCAGGCGGAGATACTACAGGCTTCTTTTCACGCGCGGTCACAAAGATGAGGCTGTGGGTCTGGCGGCCATTCACTGAACAGCTAATAATTGTCTCTTTGTTTGGGCTTAAGTAGAATTTAAGTGACGTGGTTGGAACAAGAGCTGAGAATTGTTTGTAAAAGGCCGACTCAACAATCCCTTGCGGCACGGTTCTTGACAGATGGATTTCCATTTCTGAAAAGGTCCAGACCTCTTCTTTGTCCCTTCTGGTTTCCACCGACCTAAATACTACTTCACCGGCATGGATATTTAGGGCCAGCAGCGCATCATAGATGCGCCTGTCGATCTGTTTGACACTGGCCTCCGTGCCTTGGGAAAGAACTGACTCAAAGATTGGTATCTGGCAAGCCCGGTGGGAACCCAAAAAACGATACAATCCGTATCCAGATACCGCCGCAAAGATAGAAAGGCCAACAATCGCAACAGTCAAATATATGGGCAGTTTTTCTTGAGAGGAATGAAATTTCTTTTTAACCCTGGCCCGTTTCTTTATGGTGGTCATTTGTCTTCCGTCATAACTAGTTTCCATCCAGAAATGGCCCTTTTCCGCAATCTCGGCGTCAATCTGCGGGATTGCTTGTGCGACGTACCAATGTACGCCTCCGCGCAATCCCTTGAGTTCCTTGACCTTGCGAAAAATTGCTCATTTCTGAATTGGAAACTTACGCTGGTGCCAATTGTCTAAAAATTCATTTATGGATGGGCACTAACTAGAGGTTAGCGAGCCATTTTTGAGAATATTTGCCAACCCATCAAGGTTTCAAGGGCCCTTCGAACTTGGTTATCATTGGTTAGGAGAACCTTAGCCACTTCGGACAGCTCTCGGCCAGGCACCTTAACACCCCGTATCTTATTTATCTCCTCTCTTAGATCTTTGGATGTTTTTTCTTTTGGTTTTGCCGAAATATGATTTTTAAGGTCCTTTTCCTTTACATGACGTTCCGGTCGCGTCTCGGTTTCGGACACCAATCTTTCTTGGACGACTACATCCGGTATAATTCCTTTTGCCTGTATTGTGTGTCCCTTTGGGGTGTAATAACGAGCTATTGTAAGTTTCAACCCGGAGCCGTCTCGCAAAGGCTCAACAGCCTGAACCGATCCTTTTCCAAAAGATGTGACGCCCATAACCAGTGCACGTCCATGATCCTGTAAGGCGCCGGCTACAATCTCTGATGCACTGGCACTGCCCTCATTGATCAGGAGGACGATAGGATAGTGATGTTTCGTCTCATCGCGGTGGGCCGAGAATGTTTTGCAGTGGGCCGACGATCTGCCCTTGATGGAGACAATAGACCCCTTGTCCAGAAATATGTCTGCAACCTTAATTGCTTGGTCAAGAAGGCCTCCGGGATTGTCCCGAAGATCCAAGATTAGACCCTTTAGAGGTGTTTCCGACGAATCGAGTTTTTTCAGAGCTTTCTTTGTGTCGGTGAGTGTCCGGTCCCTGAAGTTGGTAATCCGAAGATAGCCATAGCCGGGTTTGAGTACAAAAGAGCGTACACTCTCCAAAGGAATAACGTCTCGAATAATGGGAAAATCCTTAAGCTCGGCCAAACCTTTTCGTCTGACCGTAATCAGTACCTTGGTCCCCTTTTTTCCGCGCATCTTCTTGACAGCTTCCCATAGTTTCAGGTCCTTGGTTTCTTCGCCGTCAACCTTTACGATCTGGTCTCCAGGTTTGATGCCGGCTTTGTGGGCGGGGGAGCCCTCAATAGGAGAGATGACCGTGACCATGTCGTTTTGCATAGTTATAACGATGCCAATGCCGCTGAATTCACCCCTGGTGTCTATCTGAAGTTCCTTGAAAACCTCTGGTGACAGAAAAGAGGAGTGAGGATCAAGAGACTTGAGCATACCCTGGATGGCGCCATGAACCAGCTTTTTCGAATCCACGTGATCCACATAGTTTTTTTCTATAATATCAAGAACATCACTAAACATCCTTAGCTCTTCATAGGTGTTGTCTGTTCCTGCAAACGGATGTTCGTGCGTGACGCCTGGTCCAAGCCACAGGAAAACAGAAAGACAAAGGATTACACCAACAATACCCCTATACCGTCTTAGCAAAAGCGTCATCAATCCTCCTTGCTATTTATAAATGGATTCACCGGAACGGCTTTCTATTTCTTAAACCACTGTACGGGATCAAGGGGTTTCCCGTAGTGCCGAATCTCAAAATAGAGGCCCCGGCCGTTCACCGTACCGGTATCTCCTGCTGTGCCGATAACCTCACGGTCTCGCACCGTGTCGCCTGGTTTCTTAAAAAGCTGTTCAAGCTGTGCCGACAGTGTGTAATAATGCCCACCATGGTCGATGATAATAATATTGCCATAACCAGTGAACCAGTCAGCATAAATCACTTGTCCGTTGCAAACAGCCCGCACAGGGGTGCCGAGGTTGGCCCTGAAATTAACTCCTTTTCTAAAGTTTTTGATATTATAATGTTTTTCGCTGACATAAGGCCCAAAGAGTCCGACAAGGTCACCCGACACCGGCATAGAGAGAGTACCTTTAAGTGCAAGAAACACGCCAGGTTTTGGTGCAGCGCGGTCTGAAGGAGGCCTAGGTTTGCGTTCAAGTGACCGAATGGCTTCATCTAATTCTTTGGCGGCCTTTTTCAGGGATGCTACGGAGGCAAGGGCCAGATCCTTCTGGTTACGAATTTGTGTCAACAGCCAGGCCCGCTGGGTTCTTTTTTTGGCTATAGCGCGCTCTTCTTTCTTGAGGCTCGCCAAGAGGCGCTTTTGCTTCAGCTCCTCGTCCGCCAACATTTCGGACACCCTATCAAGGCGCTCCATTTGATTTTGGAGATTATCCCAGACCCTGGCGTCATCTGCCAGGATGCGTTCCAAGGTATCTCTTCTTTGCCACAGGTCGAAAAAGGATTCAGCGGAAAAAAGGATTGGCGCTACTCCCAATCCCCCGAGTTTGTAATAAGCCACCAGACGCCCCGCAGCATAGGTTTCCAGCCGCCGAATCTCTTGGGCTATCCCTTCGCGGTTGCAGCCTAAGGTGTCTACCCTTGCACGGATCTGCTCGATCTCAGACAAAATCTCTCTTTGTCGTTTCCGTGATCGGTTCAACTGAAGGTTCAACCGCTCAAAACCTCCCACGACCGTGGCCTCCTCGGCCTTAAGCTTGTGAACACGCTGCTTGCCTCGAGAAATCTCTTTCTGCACGGTTTTCATCTTGGCCCGATCCCTTTTGATCCTCTGCTGGAGTTGGCCCGGCAGGGTATCGGCGGCCAGAACGTGAGCAGCGAGAAAGATGGCAACCAAAGAGAGACTCAAGGTTTTAGAAATTGCTTTAAAGAGAGAAAGGAACCGCACCATCCCATTAACATCCCTGCCGCAAGCAAAGCACCGGTCCCCGGCAGCGAGAGAAAACGACCCTGAAAAGGCCCCATGAAGACTCCGGGCGCTTGGACATTGGCAACGAAAAGCTTGTACGAAGCGAACAGCAGCCCGATGGCAATTAGGCCTCCCAATAGGCCTTCGAGAAGATTCTGTATATAGAAAGGGGTGCTGATAAAGAAGTCGGTTGCACCAACCAGCCTCATGATCTCGAGTTCGGCGCGTTTTGCATAAATGGCAAGCCTTATAGTATTGGTACATACAAAGACGGCGGTCGCAAAGACAAGCCCTCCTATGATTAAGGCGGCGAGCCTGAAAAAACTTATGAAGGCTGAAAATCGGTGCAACCACGCTTCACCGTATTCGACATCACTGATTTCAGGAAACGCCTTGATCTGCTCGGTCAAGGGGTCGATACGCCCCCAGCTTTGCCATGCCCGGATCAACTGAATTTCAAAGGCTGCGGGCAGGGGGTTTTCGCTCAATCCATCCAACAACGACTGGCGGTGTTTCAACTGGCTTCGCAAGCGCGCCATGGCCTGATCCTTGGAGACAAAGCGGACTCGCTTGACACCGTAAAGCCCGGCTATGTTCTGCCGAAGGGGCTCGATGCTGGCCTTTGGAACCTTGTCTGTCAGATATGCCACGACCCTTATGTTTTGCTGCCACGATCCTATCAAATCGTTTATATTCATGTAAAGCATTGCGAAAGCCCCGATGATCAAAATAGAGAAGGCTATGGTGCCGGTAGCCGCCATGTGCAGATACGGGCTGGCAGAGATGTTTCGCAGGGCCCTGCGGAAGACGGACGACAGTATGGTCAGGTTCACGACCTGATCTCTCCTTCTATGCGCCCATTGTTTAAAAGCACGATGCGACCTTGCGCCTTTTCAAACAGCCGCCTGTCATGGGTGGCCACGATTATGGTGGAACCGCGCAAGTGAAGTTGCTTTAACAGGTCAAATACCATGTCGGCACAGTCTGTGTCCAGGTTGCCGGTTGGCTCGTCTGCCAGAAGGATCAATGGATCGCCCACTGCAGCCCTGGCAAGGGCCACACGCTGTTGCTCTCCACCCGACAGCTTTGGGGGAAAGGTATAAATGCGATCCTCCAGGCCCACCATTCGCAGCACTTGGCGCACCTTTTTTTGAATGTAGCGCCTCTGCCGGCCCGCTGCTTCAATGACCAACGCAATGTTTTCATAGACCGTATAGCTGTTGATGAGCCTGAAGTCCTGGAAAACGACCCCTATGTTTCGCCTTAACAACGGGAGCTTTGTCCGACGGACTCGCTGGAGATTGATCCCATTGATCAATATCTGGCCCCTGGAGACCTCTTCCCCCATGAAAATGAGGCGCAGCAGCGAGGTCTTGCCTGCGCCGCTCGGACCGGCAATAAAAAGGAAGTCGTTTTTTGAAACAATGAGATTAATGTCATGGAGTGCATCTTGAGACCCATATCGTTTGTATACGTGATACATCTGGACAACAGGATCTGGTCCGGCATCATCGAGCATGACTACCTCACTCCGCAACCTCGACTCCCATGGCCCAGTCAAGCTCGGCCTTTGATATATTGAACGCACTCAGTGCGTTGAAATGATTGGTCTGTGTCTTGGTCAAAAGGGTTTGGGCGTCCAATACCTCTGTGGATGTCGCTACCTGCTCCTTGTAACGTTCCTCACTCATCCTGAAGTTTTCCTTGGCCTGTTCCACAGCCTTTCGCACGGCGAGAATGTTGTTTTCAGCTTCTTTCACCCCGAGAAATGCATCTTTGATCTGCTGGCGGATATTGTCCGCAATTTCTGTCCTGTTGAGCCTGGCTTGTGCCAGGCGACTCAGTTTTTCCTTGACTCCGTAGTGGGTCTTGCCCCACTCCCAAAGATCCCATGAAGCGGTGGCCACAACATCCCATTCTTCGCTGTCTGGTATGCCGGCTCCCCCTTCCAGTTTCGGGCTGTCGCCTTTCTTGTAGTAGTTTGCCCGAAGGTCTATCGACGGATAGTAATCCTTTCTGGTCAATCTGACTTCTTTTTCCGCCATTTCAACCTCCAGGTCGGCAATTCTCATCTCGACCCTTTGCCTCATGGCGATTTCGACGCATTCTTCATAAGCCCGAGTGAAAGGCTCATAGGCCATGACATCTTCTACAGATACCGGAGCATCTATTGGCCGCTTGACAAGGGTGTTGAAGCGGGACATTGCCAGTTGAACATTATTTTCTGCCACTACAAGATCTTGCCTTGCATTTGCCAACTCCACCTCTGCCTTTAGGAGATCGTTTCTGGGTATCATGCCGACCTCATAGAAGTTTTTGGCTACCTTCGCATGGGCCTTCAATTGTGTCACGGCCTGGTGGGCAACCTTTTCCAGCTTTTCCGTCTGAAGCAGCTCAAAACAGGCCTTTTTGACCCCCAAGATAAGACCCTGGCGCGATTGCCGTTCGAGGAGCCTTGCGACATCATGGCCAAGGCTGGAGATTTTGTACTGCGTCAAGCTGGAAAAGCCCGAAAATATAGGCTGATGGAGGGTTGCTGAAAACTGATAAAAATTTTCAGGGCTGATGACAGTCGGTGGCGTTCCGGAAACCCTCTCTTCGTCCAAGCGCTTGTACATGTAGTTGGCGCTCAATTTGGGAAGAAACTCCGAGATCAGCTTTTTCTTGTTTGCCCTGGCAGCAACAACCTCTTGTTTTGAGGCAAGCACCTGCGTGCTGTGCCTCAGGGCATAAGCGATACTCGATCTTATGGTAAAGACGTTGGAAGGCCTTTGGGCAAGGCAGACCCAAGGCCGTCCCACCAAGGTAAAAACAAAAACGACAAAGAGTATCTTCACAAAGCAGCTATATTTTGTTGAAGGGCAGTGGAATTGCAATTGTAATTGCATATGCTTGTTGTTGCACTGTTCGTCAAGTTCCCCATTGACCGACTTTTCAAATGTTGGTATATGAAAACATGAGTTCAAGGAGTGCCGACCACGGTTTTCCTTGCTCAAAGGGCCTCCGCTGAACAGGTTTGATTGGGCTTCTTCCGGTTCGGCGGAGGTTTTTTTGTTCGCTAGAACCTATTGTTTAATATTATATCACAAGAATTTCAAGCCCTATCGTGCCACAACCATGTGGAAAAGCCTTTGGCAAGAACGTCTCACCCCCCTCGCCTCCACAGAAACAGCAAGGCTGACCGAGCCGGCTTGACAAGCCCCCGGCCACCGGCGTACAATTTCTTACCCGCCTGTGTACAATTTCGGGCTCACAGCCTTTAATCTGTAACTTACCGACAAAGGGGGCAAACAATGCGACAGCCTAAGGTCTTAAACGTAGCCATTGTTGGTGGCGGTCCAGGGTGCAAGGCGATCATGGATATGATATTTGCCGAAAGGCTCAGCCAGCTTCGCATGAAACTCATCGGGGTGGCCGATACCAATCCTAATGCTGTGGGCTACTGCTATGGCCGGGAAAAAGGGATTTTTACGACCGAAGACTATCGTGATCTGTATAAGCTTGAGAGGCTGAACCTCATTATCGAACTGACGGGCCGTGATGCAGTAGCTAACGAAATCTTTCGAACCAAACCGGATCACGTCCGGTTGATGGACCATGTGGCCGCCCGTCTCTTCTGGGACATTTTTCATCTTGAAGAACAAAGGATTGCCGAGCGCAAGCGCGCAGAGGGGGTGGTTCGCGAGAAGGAGCGTTTCCTAAAGACCGTGTTCGACGCCATACAGGACGGGATCGCTGTTTTGGATTGCGACCTCAATATTATCCTGGTTAATCCATGGATGGAGAAGATGTTCGCCGCCAAAATGCCGCTGGTCGGCAAGAAATGCTACGCTGTTTACCGGAAAAGGGGGTCTCCATGTCCTGGGTGCCCGTCGATTCCGGCGCTGGCAACAGGGGAGGCGCACAGCGAGATCGTCCCTTATGCTTCGGAAGATAATCCGACACGCTGGATAGATCTTTCCGCCTTTCCACTCAAGAATCCCGCTGGTCGTGTGGTGGGCATCATCGAGTATGCAAAGGACATTACTCGACGCAGGCAGGCAAAGGAAGCCCTGCGGGAGAGCGAGGCACAGAAGCGGGCGATTCTTGATGCCTCGATCGACATGATTCGTTATGTTGACAAAGACATGAGAATAATTTGGGCGAACAAGACGACGACCACAGGGCTCAACATAACTCCCGAGGAGGTAGCAGGCCGATTCTGTTACGAACTTTTCCTTGGCAGAAAAGCGCCGTGTGAAGGATGTCCGAGCCTAAGGACGCTGGAAACGGGACAAATTGAACATGCCGTGATGCATGAACTTAAGGTTGCAGGCAGACAGGCGGAGACCTATTGGGATTGCTACGGCGTACCCATGAAAGACGAATCCGGTCGGATCATCCGCCTTATTCAGATTGCCAGGGACATCACCGAACAGAAGCAGGCTGAAAAGGGGTTGAAAAAGAGGCATAATGAACTTGAAGCCATTAACGGTGTTCTGTTGCGACTTACCAAGGAGGATAACCTGAACGGAATGGGACAGGTCCTCCAGGATATCATGGAAGATTTCTACCCCGAATTCGATGTAATGATTTTCCTGCTGACCCCGGACCGAGACGGTTTCTATTTTCCCAGGCCTGAGAGGGGGCAAGTCAGAGAGACCTGCTATGATCGAGCCGAAAGAAAGATCGTGGACCTGAAACTAGACCATGCCCTTTTGGAGTTCTTGGCTAAGGAGAAAGCCGGGCCGGCCTGCTCCGGAAGAGAAAAGGTCGATTGCCCGGCGATTATCCGGGCGCTTGCGGCCGGCTTTCGCACCTGGATGGCCGTACCTATTGAATTGGACGACGGATGCCTTGGCCTTTTCATGCTGGGTTCGCCTTCTGTGGATATGCACGTGGAGGGCGATCTGATTTTTGTTGAAACCCTGATCAGGCAAATTTCCGGAGTGATCCGTTATCAGATCTCCAAAGAGGCCAGGGAGGAGGCGTTCAGAGAGCAACTGGCCGGACCGGATAAGTTCATGGGGATTGTCGGCCAAAGCCGACCAATGCAGGAAGTCTACCGTATGATCCAGGCTGTTGCCGACTCCGCGAGCACCGTTCTTGTCACGGGAGAAAGCGGTACGGGCAAGGAGCTCGTGGCCAGAGCGGTTCACCGGGCGGGCAAATACAAGGATGCCCCTTTCATCGCCGCCCACTGCTCTTCGTTTGTTCCGACCTTGGTTCACTCGGAGATCTTCGGGCATGAAAAAGGTGCTTTTACCGGGGCTACAAGCCGCAGGCTGGGGCGCCTGGAAAGGGCGCAGGGTGGGATTCTTTTCCTGGATGAGGTGGCTGATTTGCCCCTTGAAACCCAGGTGCTTCTGCTGCGGTTTTTGCAGGACAAGAGTTTCGAACGTGTGGGAGGCGAGCGTCCTGTCGAGGTCAATGTCAGGGTTGTTGCCGCTACCAATAAAGACATTGAAAAGGAAATGAAAGCAGGCCGCCTGCGGGAAGATTTCTATTATCGCCTGAACGTTATCCAACTAAAACTGCCTCCGTTACGGGAACGCATCACGGATGTGCCATTGCTTGCCGATCATTTCCTGAGAACTTACTGCCTTATCGAAGGCAAAGAAATTACCGGATTCGACACCGAGGCCTTGAAACTGATGATGGACTATGATTGGCCGGGCAATGTGAGGGAGCTTCAAAACACCGTGGCCAGATGCTTGGTCCTGACATCCGACAGCCGCATTGGCGTTGATGTGCTTCCCGCCAGGATCCGCAGCGCAATGGATGATCCAAAGGAGTTCAGCCTGGCAAGAAACGAAAGGAGCCTCATAGTTAGCGCAATGCGCGAGTGCGATTGGAACAAACATAGAGCTGCCCGCCTGTTGGACATAAGCCGGGGAACCCTTTATAGCAAGCTTAATAAGCACAATATCCGGCCGTAGGTGCGGGCGCCAGCCATGTGTCGTATTTTGAACAATCCTTTCCACCGCTGGTCGTATTTTGGACAAGATTTAACATGTTGAAGCGGCATCGAAATTAGTCTGCCGAACCCTCTTTTGGGTCGGATATTGAACAGTTTTTTGTGGTTTGTCAATTCCTTTCCTAGTGGCCGCCTGCCGCACAACACAATATTTGCCAACGAATTAAACAGGTTATTTGATCCGACCCCTCCTTTAAAGCTCGTTTCTCCCTTTTGGCACGCAACTTGACTGTGTTGAGTGTATCACTGAAAAGCGCCTAAAGTTATGGATATGAAAGCTGAAGGCTCAAACCTGAAAGCAAGAGAAGCTGAAAGCCAAAGATCGAATTCTTGCCATAAGCTTTCAGCTTATCCGGCTTGTCCGGGTTAGGGTGAGGGAAAAATGCACAACGGCTTGGCCCTGATCACGCAGGACAGGGGCCTTGAGAAACTAATGAGAAGGACCTCAAAGCATTTCGGCTATGAGCTTAGGCTTTACGAAAACTGCACGGACTTTGTGGGGGATTTTGGGGGTACTGAGCCAGGTGTAGTCGTTGTGGATGCGTGCATCTGTTCGCAGCCGCGCTTCATGGACTTGCAGACGGTCTTGAATGAGGCAACTGCCTGGCAAGTAATCTATCTGCCCGGCACCAACAAGAAAAAAGAGATCAAAGAAGCCATGGCCCTGGGTGCTTTCGGCTGCCTGCACAAGCCGGTTAGCGAACAGGAAGTACGGCAGATGGTGCAATCAGCCATGGGAATATGAGTTAGAATATGGAAACTATCACCTCTGTCAAGCCCGTCTTGGCCGTTTGTGTCTCTCTTTTTTCCACGTTTCTAATTATTGCCTCAAGCAATAGAGCGAATCTGAGGGAGTCGTGGACCTTTCTGGCCGGCATTATAAAATTTGTTATTGTTGCTTCCATGATACCGGCGGTTCTGGCGAAAAAAGAGATAGTCTACAACCTGATAGATGTGCTGCCGGGCGTGGGAATCGCATTCAGGGTAGACAGCCTGGGACTGCTCTTTGCCCTTGTATCTTCTTCCCTGTGGATTGTCACATCCGCCTATTCTATCGGCTACATGCGAGGGCTAAAGGAGCACAGCCAGACCAGGTACTTTTGCTTCTTTGCACTGGCCCTTTCAGCGACCATCGGGGTGGCCTTTTCAGCCAACCTTCTGACCCTTTATCTGTTTTACGAGATGCTCTCGTTTGCTACCTACCCGTTGGTTACGCACCACCAGGACCCTGAGGCGCGCACCTCTGGGCGCAAGTACCTCCTCTATATTGTGGGCACATCTATAGGCTTTGTGCTTCCGGCGATGCTCATATCTTACAACCTGGCCGGAACGCTTGAGTTTGCAAAGCAGGGCTTTTTGGCCGGAACCGGATCCAATGCCTTGCTGGCGCTCCTTTTGGTCATGCTCGTACTTGGGTTTGCCAAGGTGGCGATCATGCCCCTTCATTCATGGCTGCCGGCAGCCATGGTGGCCCCCACGCCGGTCAGCGCCCTGTTGCATGCGGTGGCCGTTGTCAAGGTCGGCGCCTTCAGCGTCCTTCGCGTAATAACCGGAGTCTTTGGGACAGACCTGTTGCTGTCGCTTCATCTTGGCACCGTGGTCTGCTATCTTGCCGCCTTTACCACAATAGCGGCTTCACTAATTGCCCTTTCCCAGGACGGCCTGAAACGACGGCTTGCCTTTTCGACCATCGGCCAGCTCTCCTACATTGTGCTTGGGGTAGCGCTTCTTTCCCCAAAGGGGATGATCGGCGGCATGACCCATATTGCTATGCACGCCTTTGGCAAGATTACGCTCTTTTTTTGTGCCGGCGCCATTTTTGTGGCCACAGGCAAAAAGAACATCAGCGAAATGGTCGGCATAGGAAAAAGGATGCCGATCACAATGATCGCCTTTTTTATCGGCTCATTGAGTGTGATCGGGCTTCCTCCCACTGGTGGTTTCATAAGCAAATGGAATCTTGTGTTGGGTACTATCGAGGCCGATCAGGTGATTATGTTGTATGTCCTGCTCGGAAGCTCCCTGCTAAATGCCGCATATTTTTTGCCCATTGTCTACAATGCCTTTTTCTGCACGGCACAAGAAGCCATGTTTGATAATAAGATGCAAGAGGCCCCGGTATGGTGTGTGAGCCCACTTGCGTTGACTGCGGCTGGTTCGATTGTCTTGTTTTTTTATCCTCAGCCCTTTTTTGAATTAGCCGACATGGCGGTCCAGGGCATGCTGGGAGGCTAGATCAATGGATGAAGAGAAAATGATTTTATCCCTTGAGCCCGTGCCGGGATACCGGAGAGTTTTTCATATAGTAGTTATTGTAGCTGTTTTATATCTCGGCTTCGTTTTTCTTAAACCTTTTTTGTAAACAAGCAGAAGGAGCGGGTTTGAATGAAAAGAGAACTGAAGGTTTTCGACAAACCGGAAAACGTAAAAAAGTTGCTTATCTTCTTTTATATATCCCTTGCAGTGCTCCTTATAATCGACGTTTTTATCCATAAGCACGCTGAGTTTCCATGGGAAGGCGCTACCGAATTTTTCGCGGCCTACGGATTTGTGTCATGTGTCCTCCTTATTTTCATAGCAAAAGTACTGCGCATATTCATTAAGAGAGACGAAGACTATTATGACTAACTTGCTTCCCCCGGCGGCAATATTTGTTATCGGAGCGTTTTTTATCCCCTTTATCAAGGGAAGGATAAAATCCGCATACATGTTGCTCCTGCCCGTTATTGCGTTCATAAGCCTTCTCAAAATGCCCGAAGGAAAATACTGGATTGTCCAGATCCTGGACTACGACCTCATCTTCGGCAGGGTTGATAGGCTCAGCATGGTCTTTGGATATATATTCACGATAATATCGTTTATAGGGGTTCTGTTCGCACTGAGAGTAGAGGATGATCTTCAACATGTTTCAGCGCTGGTTTATGCAGGAAGCGCCCTTGGCGTCACTTTTGCCGGAGATCTTATCTCTGTTTATATCTTTTGGGAACTGATGGCCATAGCCTCCACATTCCTTGTCCTGGCCCGCAGGACAAAGGCATCACAGGCTGCGGCGTTCAGATACATTTTGGTTCACGTATTCGGAGGACTCTCGCTGCTGGCAGGCATTATCATCTATATACAGAATTCCGGAACCACAGAGTTTGCATATATAGGGTTGAGCGGGACAGCTTCCTGGTTCATATTCATTGGTATTGCCTTAAACGCTGCCATCCCCCCCCTTCATCCGTGGCTCCAGGACGCCTATCCGGAAGCAACCGTCACAGGCGCTGTCTTTTTGAGCGCCCTTACCACAAAGAGCGCTGTATATCTTATGGCAAGAACATTCCCTGGCGCCGAGCTTCTGATATGGGTGGGAGCTTTCATGGCCGTGTTCCCAATTCTTTATGCCATCCTTGAGAATGATATAAGGCGGGTGCTCAGTTACAGCATCATCAACCAGGGCGGTTTCATGATGATCGGCATCGGCATTGGTACGGCATTAGCTATAAATGGGACTATTTCCCATGCTTTCTGTTGTATCCTATATACGGCCCTTCTTTTCATGGCCGCAGGTTCTGTTCTTCACATGACAGGGAGGATAAGATGCACGGAGCTCGGTGGGCTGTACAAGACCATGCCGCTGACCTGTTTGTTCTGTATGATAGGGGGGGCATCAATCTCAGCCTTTCCTCTGTCTTGTGGTTTTATAAGCAAATCAATGATCATCAGCGCCTCTGCCCACGAAAAGCTGCCGATCATATGGCTCGCCTTAGAGTTGGCTTCCGCTGGTGCATTCTTACATGCCGGACTTAAGGTTGCTTTCTTCACGTTTTTTGGCCGAGATTCGGGCATCGGGGCAAAAGAGCCACCCGTCAACATGCTTCTTGCCATGGGGATTGCTGCCTTTTTGTGTGTCTTCATTGGGGTGTTTCCCGGATACCTTTACAGCATTTTGCCACATCCAGTCGATTATGTGCCGTACACATTAAGTCATGTGGCGGGCCAATTGCAGTTAGTGCTATTCAGCGCCCTGGCCTTCTATCTTCTCATACTCTCCGGCTATTATCCGGCGGAAATGAGAGCTATTCATCTTGAGGTTGATTGGTTCTATCGGAAGGGGGGACGGCTCTTTTACTACATCATGGACAGTGGTTTAAACGGGCTCAATGAAATTTCTGAGCGCGTTTTTGCTCGTGCGATTCCGGCACGATTGGGCGAATTAAGCAAGATGCCGATTACCTCTCTAATCGCAGTTTATATGAGGGCAAGGGGCAGGGACCGCCTCGCCATAGAGAGTTTCAGGAAGGAAACAAGGCCTGAGGCGGCCACTCTGATGCCCGTGGGGACACCGGTATTCATAAGCCTTGTCTTTTTGTTTTCACTTTTTGTCCTGTTCGTCTCTGTGACATGAACAGAAGCGGTTTTTCACCTGTTGGTCCGTTAGTTAGTGCCCATCCATAAATGAATCTTTAGACAATTGGCACTAGCGTAAGTTTCCAATTCAGAAATGAGCAAT